>CAYPQM010000149.1:9146-17777 GCA_964412845.1 uncultured Streptosporangiaceae bacterium | reverse complement strand
ACTTCTGTGGACGGGTTGCCGCTGGATGGCATGCAAGAGGTCAGGAGTTCGAATCCCCATAGCTCCACCCAGGTCAAGAATCTAATTCGAACAGTAAACCCGCGAGTGGCGAGCTTCTGAGGGGCAACCGAGGGGCAGACTCAGCTTTATCAGCTCGCTGACCTGCGGGAACCTGTGAGCAGCCGCATCCCTCGCGACGCGGTACTTGGTGATCTGCAAGAGGTCACTAGTTGACGCCCAGCGGGTCCTGGATTGCCGGGCGGCGTATGCACGGCACAGCGCAAGATCATCTGCTAGCAAACGGGAAGCCTCACGCGGTCGGTGCGGCGATGGCGGAAGCTGCAGCACCTCCCACCACAGACACCACGCGAGCGCAAACAAATATCACCCGTGTATTTAGGCGATAGGGCCGCTCAGACGGGTCGGCGCTTGATCCGCTCGTGGAACTCGGTGTAATTCCTGGCCGAATTGTTCGCGGCGGGCTAGCGCAGCAGCACCTTGCAGTTCTGCTTGATTTCCTAGCATCCCCACCACGACCCGTAGTTGTGCCCCAACCGCAGGTGGGGCATATAGGTTCAGCATTTCCCTGATGCCGTCGATTACGGGGGAGCCCGCGTTTTGCAGAAGCCCATCGAGAACAATGCCGTCGGGAGCCACGTAGACGCAGAAATCGGCGAGGGAGCGCCCGATGGCTCGGCCAAGGTCGCGCAGCAATCGCAAAACGCCTGCGTCCCCGTCGGCGGCAAGTGACAGCACGTCCGCCATCGTGGCGGTACCGGGATGCACGGCCCGTATCAAATCAACAAGCTGCAGCGTGCTCAGCGTCGTCGCAAGGCAGCCGCGGCCGCCGCAGCCACACACGGCGCCGTCGTCCTCAACATGGATGTGAGCTAGCTCGCCGGCCAGGCCATTGGTGCCTCGATACAGCCGTCCGTCCAGGATGAGACCGGCGCCGATGCCCTGGACAACCTTGATGTAGATGAAGCTTGTCATGCCCGCGGCTGCGCCATAGTCGGCTTCGCCGAGCGCTCCGAGGTTGGCATCGTTTTCGAGCCACGCGGGGACGCCAAGCCGCTGACTGAGGTCAATCGACGGATCAGTGTGAGCCCACGTCGGCACCGGCCGAAACCGCAGGCGCAATCGCTGTGAAGCGGCGTGACTGGGCGCCGGGCCTCCCAGGCCGCGCCCGGGAATGACGGGCAGGGGCAGCCCGACGACAGCGCACGTCAGGGCGTTTCGGGTGGAGGAAATCTCGCGGAGTGCCTGATCGAGCAGCGCAAGCCCAGGCTCGACAATTCCGTCCGCGAGATCATGAACGTAGGCGTCGGCGGTCCGGCGTCCGTGCACCGTGCCGTCGAAGCCCAGCACGGCGGCCTGCAGCGTCCCGTGCGTCAGAGTGATGGCTCCGACGAAGCCGGAGGGTGCCGCGAGCGCAAGCAGCTTCGGCGGCCTTCCCGTCCTCGTCCCTGCTGCCGTGGGTATCGGCCGCTCCACCACGATGCCGGAGCGCTGAAGCCGGGTCAAGGCGTCGGTGATCGTGCTACGCGGCAACCCGGACAGCCGCGCCAACTGGCTGCGGCGCAGTTCGCCGTGCTGGCGAAGTATCGCGACCAGCTGACGATCCCCCGGGCGCAGCCGACGCGGGTCTCCCATATTTATAACATAACGGACTCGGAGCACTTTATGCCGGAAACCGGCTAAATATTGACAAGTATTGACGCCTTAGGCCGGACTGGCTTCACTATCCACGTGGTAGTTACCTCCTGGCCAGCATGTTCTGCCGGAAGTCGGCAGAACATGACTTGCTGGTGAGCCAACGGCATGTCCGACTCACCGTTGAGCTCGCCAGTCCGGACGGGGGCCTCATCCGGGGGGGCCGGTGATGGCAGAGCCGGACGTGGCGACGCCAGATGGCCAGAACGGAGCGGGCAATGATCACAGTGATCGGTGAAGCACTCATCGACCTGGTCGCCACACCGGACAGCACCACGTTGAAAGCCCTTCCAGGCGGAAGCCCTCTCAACGTCGCGGTAGGAGCGACACGGCTGGGCCACCCGACCGCGCTGATGGCCCGGCTGTCCAGCGACTATTTCGGCCAGCTCCTGCGCGGCCACCTTGCCCGCAACGGCGTCGATCTTGGTGCGGCAGCGGAAGCCGACGAGCCCACCACGCTCGCCGTCGCCATACCCGGCGCGGGGTCTCGCACTAGTGGCAGGCTTTACCTTCAGGGCACCGCTGACTGGCAATGGAGCACGGCTGAGCTGGCACGGATCCCCGCCGCCACCACTATTCTTCACCTCGGGCCCCTTGCCTCCTGCGTCGCGCCGGGCGCTGCCCGCATCCTCAATGCCGCCGCCCGCCAGCGCCGCGATGGCGCGCTTGTCTGCTTCGACCCGAACGTGTGCCCGGACGTGATGGGGACGCCCGCACGAGGCCGCCTGCTCGTCGAGCGGACGGTAATGTCGGCCGACGTTGTCAAGGCAAGCACCGAAGACATCGCCTGGCTGTATCCGGGCCGCGCGCTGGAAGACGTGGCCGTCCACTGGCTCAGCCTCGGACCTGAACTCGTTGTGATCACCTGCGGGGGCGACGGTGCGATGGCACTCCGCGGCACCCGGACCGTGCTGCATCGGCCGGCTTATCCCGCGCCAGTAGTGGACACCAGCGGCGCCGGCGATGCCTTCACCGCTGCCCTCCTCGCAGGGCTATGCCAACTGAGCCAGGCCAGCGTGCGCCTCGGGACGCTTTCTAGTGCAGACCTCGCCACGCTGCTTGACACATGCGCTGCTGCGGCAGGCCTCACATGCGAACGCACGGGCGCCGACCTACCCACGACGACCGAACTGAGACGCGCGCTGCACTCGCACTCCGGGGCCGAGATCGAACGTTCATTTGCGCTGCCGCCGTTGCAGGTAAACGCGTGACCAGCCGGGCTGACTCAGCCGAACCACGCCGGACAGGCGCATTTACCGTGGGTGGCTCCGCCACATCTGGGACCCGCACTCAAGGCTGCGGATCCCTGCATCGGCGTCAGGGCCTTGCTTGTTAACAGAACGTTAATGGCGTGGCCGAAACGTTTCTGTTTCATTAATGGACCCGGCGTTACGTTGCGGCCTCATGGGGTCGTCAGCCTGACGGAAGGATGCCCGTGCGTAACCACAATTACACTCACCGTCAATATCGAAGGCTTGGACGTCTTCTGCTGAAGCTGCCGGTGATGCCGGCTGCGGCTGCCGTGGCTATGGTGCTGCCTTCGGCGGTCCCTTCGCCGGCCGGGGCGGCCTTTGCCGGGCCGGCAAGCCTGGCCCGGCCGGCTGGTCACGATTCAGGATCTCACCAGCCAAACAACAATGATCCCTACACCCTGCCGGTAAAGCTTCCGCACGGGAATGCGACTTCGCCCGCAGTCGACCCGGCGGCGCCGTATACACCGGTGGTGAAGAGCCTGATCGCCCAGCTCCTGCCGGACACCCCCCCCACCGCGGCCGAGCTGGCCAACGCGTCGAAGATCATGGTCGACGGGGCTGCCTCGAACCTGGGAGGCGGGGTTGCCGGCTGCTGGGGCACGGGCCCGGTGCAGGCCCCGGTGGGGACCACCCCGAGCATCGAGCAGCTTTGCTGGGCCGACGCCCAGGGAGTGCTCCTGACCAGTGGCGCCATCCAGCAGGGCACGACCGCACCGATGACGCTGATGGGCCTCGGGTCGTCCTTCGACACCTCGCTCGGCAACGTGTGGGGGCAGACCGCTGGCAAGGAGGCCCGCTGGTACATGGTCACGGGCCTATACGGGCCGCAGGGTGACATCGATGTTCTGCCTAACTGGGGTCGCAACCTTACGACTACTGGCGAGGATCCCTTCCTCAGCCAGAACATGGTGGCGTCGCAGGTCAACGGCATGCAGGGCTCCGGTGCGATGTCGCAGATGAAGCACTTTGCCATCTACAACGGCCAGAACGGCAACACGACCTACCAGGACCAGGCGCTCCATGAGGTGCTGCTTGCGCCCTATGAGGGTGGCTACGTCCAGGGCAAGGCCGCCGCTGCGATGTGCTCGTACCAGGCATCCCAGGACCTCTCGCCTTACCTGCCGTCATCGGTCCCGTCGCTCTGGCCGGCGAGCCCCTACGCGACGGGGACTGGACCCCGGACCTGGCCGCTCGGCGAAATGCACTTCTCGTGTGAGCAGCCGCAACTGCTCGACAACGTGCTGCGCCAGCAGTGGCACTCGCTGGCCATGGTCGCGACCGACTACGGCGCGATGCACAGCACGAGTGGCATCTTCCAGGGCACCGACCAGGAGATGCCCACCAGGAACTTCTACAGCACCACCAACCCGTACGGCGCTAACGGTTCGCCTTTCAGCGCGCCGGCCAGCGGATTCGACGCAACCGGCAGCACCTGCGCCGACCCGGCCACTGGCAACCAGGTCAGCTGCGGCGCGGCAGGCGCGATCCATGTCTCGGGTATTCCGTCAGGGTCGGCTTGCCCGCTCGACGCCGCGAACGGCGGCGGCTGCAGCCTGGTGAACGCGGTGCTCGCCGGTACGGTGCCGCTGTCGGTGTTCAAGCAGTCGCTGGCGCGGATCCTCTACCAGGAGCAGCGCTTCGGGCTGCTGGGGTGCTCGTCCACGCCGGTCTCACCGTTGTGCACCAACCCCGGCGGCAACGGCACCCAGGGTGGCGACGTTCCGGGGACGGGCACTCGGACCGGTCAGGTCCTCCTGCCGGACGGCCCCAGCAGCGGGACCCCGGTCCTGGGAACCAAGAACGGCGACGCCGCGATCGTTGAGAAGTACTCGGAAGAGGGCGCCGTGCTGCTCAAGAACGACAGCAAGGCTCTGCCGATCACGAGCTCGGATCTCAACGGTGGCATCCTCGTGACCGGCGCGAACGCGAACCACACGGTCGCCGATCCGACCCGTGAGGCGTCGACCGGCTTCGTCGACCGCAACGCGATCAATCCCCTCCAGCAGCTCAAAGCCTTCAGCGGGAAGCCGGACGCCTTCACCTACGTTCCCGCTGGCGACCCGACGGGGCAGCCCGTGCCGTCCTCAGCTCTCTCGACGTCCAGCGCCTCGAGGACCGGGAGCCTGGCCCGCACGACGGGTCCCGGCTCACCGTCAACCGATCCGGCCATCGACTTCACCACCGTCTCGGGACACGGTCAGCTGGCCCCCGGGAGCTACACCTGGAGCGGCTACGTCTACGTCCCGGCCACCGACACCTACACGTTTGATTTCCAGCAGAGCAGCGCCGTCCCGAATGCCAACGTGACCTTCACCTTCGACGGGACGCCTCAGAGTCTCTCCACCGCGTCCAACGTCTATGGCAGCACGGTGCCCGGAAGCCCGACGAACGCCGGCTATACCGAGGGCCTGCTGGTCAACCGCCAGTTCGGCGCGGGCAGCCTGCAGGGTGGCTCGTATCACCCGGTCACGATCACCTTCGACAACACCAGCTCCGGTCCCGCGAGCTTCCGCTTCGCCTATTCGCGGACGAACGGTGACATCACCGACGCGGCAGCTGCCGCGGTGGGCAAGAAGCTCGCGCTGGTCTTCGTGAACGACGGCGTCGGCGCAACCTCGAGCATTCCCAACCCGTACGGGACCGGCACCATCTCGGCACCGATCTCACTGTCCGCGGACAGCACCAACCTCATCAACGCTGTTGCCGCGGCCAACCCGAATACCGTGGTCGTGCTCAACACGGCGAACCCGGTGCTCACCCCCTGGCGCAACAACGTCAAGAGCGTGCTCGAGATGTGGTTCGCCGGCCAGGAGGGCGGTACGTCGACGGCACGCCTCCTGCTCGGTCTGGCCAATCCCAGCGGGCACACCTCGCTGACCTGGCCGGCCAACGCCACCGACACTATCTGGGGCTACAACGAGACAACCCCGCTCTACCCCGGCGACACCACTGGCCCCCATCCTGAGCGCATCGGCTCCGGAGGAGGAGGACCCGCAGGTGGCGGCTCGGCCAGCTTCACCCAGGGGATCTACTCTGGTTACCGATTCTTCGACAAGGAGGGCATCACCCCGGCGTTCGCATTCGGGACCGGCCTCTCCTACACCAGGTTCCAATGGTCCGACCTCCACCTGAAGCCCACCGACGACGGGGGGATGAACGTCAGCTTCGACGTGACGAACACCGGCCAGGTCACGGGTTCCGTGGTGCCGCAGGTGTACGTCGGGGCGGCGGCGGACGCGCCCGCCAGCGTCCAGCAGGCGGTCCGCTCCCTTCGCGGTTTCCAGCGGGTCAACCTGGAAGCGGGTCAGACCCAACACGTGACGATCAAACTTGACGCCCGATCCTTCCAGTACTGGGACGAGGTCCATCAGCAGTGGGCGACCGCGGACGGCAACCGGACGATCTGGGTAGGCGATGGCGACGCGCTTTCCCATCTCCCACTGTCCGGAGTTGGCGCACCGAAGGCTGGCCACGGTCGTTGAGATTGAGCCACCCCGGTTATCGCTGATTACGATAACCGGGGTGGGCCAGGTCGTGTAACGGCACAGGTTGAGGAAGGTGGCGACGTCGGCCGTGGTCAGCGTCGCCCTACAGTTGCAGGGCGCGACGCCCCACAAAGGCGCGTCGCTCCGATTCGATCTGTCGCTGTCGGAGGACCCAGGACACCTGCGGCGCGGTCACCCTGCGTAGTGGCAGGATTGGGAGGCCGGTGGCTGCAGCGGGCGGGTGGATCATCGCGGGCCGCCGACGAGGCCACCGCGCCGGAATCATGGCCGCTGCTACAGGCACCGTACGGCCTGTCCGCAGGCCTTCGAATGTATGGTCTGTCACTGTCAGTTCAGGCGGTTCGATGGGTCAGCGGGAGATCATTTCGAGGGGCACTGTGAGGGGCAGAATGGCGCTAGCGGGTGCCCGTGTGAGCTAGCCCGCGCTGGTGTTAGCTAGGGCCTGGCCTGTTCACGCCGCATATGGCCTGTTCAGGGAGCCGGTTAGCGATTCATGGCATGCAAGAGGTCCGGGGTTCGAATCCCCGTAGCTCCACTTCTTTCGTTATAGCAGCAGGTCAGAGGCTTGCAATGGGTCGAGTCCAAGATCGCGCAGACAGCCTGGTATCCAGCAACGGTCTGTTATCACCGCAGGTCAGAAGGACAGGGGCGACCTCTTGCGTGTCCGGTAAGCGGTCAGTCCCAGATCTACTTGCATGTTCCTTACGTTTCCCCTGCTTACAGGCAAGCGGAGCAGATCTCTGATGCGGTGGTCTGGCATGCAGAGCTGTACCCGGGAGCCATGGAGGGGGCCAGCGAGGCTTGCCTCGGCCTGGCTAAATGCCGTCCCATGCTCTGCGGTGGCCGTCCTGGCTGGCTCGCGCCGGAGCCCGCTGCAACTTGCTCGGCGTGCCGGATGTGTGTCGAGACTCCGGGTCAATGGCGGTTCCGCAGGCAGCCGCTCTGCCTTATCGGTTTTGACAACCGCTGCCATTGCGCCGGGTCTCCCGTGGCAGGGACCGCCGCCCCGTTCTGCACGCACCAGGCCAGCTGGATGGACGCCGAGAGAGCGGTCGGCGGCCAGCGACGATTTGGTGACTGGCGTCGCTGACGCGCTGTCTCCCGTGGTCAATGGTGCGCACGCCGGGTTTCCGCACGGGTCGCGGTCGTCGGCGATGCGGCCGTCTGGGGCGTGGTCATGAGCATCCGCGGCTTCTGAGCGCGCGTCAGTACAGGCCGGTCAGTGGCAAGCCGGCGTGCATGGTGAGGCTCTCGGTGCGGGTGGTGAAGCCCAGGTGCGTGTTCAGCGCGCGCATGTCGTCGTTGCCGCGCTGGGTCCAGGTGTAGACCTCGCGCAGCCCGTGGTTCGCCGCCCAGGCCAGGCAGCAGCGCTTGAGCGCAGCGGCCACGCCGCGGCGCCGCCAGTCCCGGCGCACGGAGGTCAGTGCGTGCTCGGCCCGCCCCGGGTCGTCGGGGTCGGGCAGCAGTCCGGCACAGCCGATCACCTCACCGTCGGCCAGCGCCACGAACATCGCGTCCGGGTCGCTGATCCAGTCGCGCTCCCACTGCTCCAGGCTGACGTCCAGTGGCGAGATCAGAGCCATGTCCTGGAACGCCTGCGCGCCCACAGTCGGGTACACGGCGCGCCACAGCTCGGGCCGTGCGCTCACCTGGACGATTTCGACGCCGTCCGGCACCCGTGGAGCCGGCTCGTCGCCGATCACCCGGACCTGCTCGACCTGCCGGTCCACCTCGCGGAAGCCGTACCGCTCGGCGAAGCTGACCGAGCCGAGATCCTCGACGTTGCTGCCCACCACGCCGAAGCCCATCTCGGCCGCACGCCCGGCCAGCACCCGCAATATCGCCGTGCCGACGCCGCGCCGCCGCCAGCCCGGCAGCACCCGCGCCGTGATCGCGCCCGAGCCCGCTAGGTCGGCCTTGCCGACAACACCAGAGCCGGCCAGCTCGCCGTCCACCTCGGCGAGCAGGAACTGATGCTGCGGCCCGGCCTGCGCGCGCAGGTTCTCGACCGAGTCCGCCCGCTCGTTCGGCACCACGGCCAGGCGCACCTGCCGCCAGGCGGCGTAGTCCTCGTCGCTGTCGACGAGCCGGATCGTGATCGTCACAGGGAGGACCCTAGGCCGCGCCTTCGGCGCGACTCAACACATATATGGCTAGTC
>CAYPQM010000149.1:0-9046 GCA_964412845.1 uncultured Streptosporangiaceae bacterium | reverse complement strand
CATATATGGCTAGTCGTACACCGGTAGCAGAACGGTGATGACCATGTGGGTGCCGAAATCCTCGTTCGGCGAACCCGCCCATCACCACGAGAACCCGCAGCTCGTCAGTAGTGCGACGCCCTCGCCCTCGTCGAGTAGCCCGACTGGGGTGCGCACTAAATTGATAAAACTCAGGAGAATGCTGTACCGAGGCACCAGCGCGCCAGTGGTGGTGCGGGCTGGTGGAGCCGGAGCACCCGGGAACCGGCCGACATGCGCTCCATGGCGACTTCAAGACCGCTGGGGCTGCCGTTCTGTCGCCATCTTCGAGCGGTACCTAGACGCCAAGATTACGAGGGTGGCCCGCGGTTTCCGGCCGGGCCTCAGCTCGGGCTACGAGCTGGCGGCTGCCAAGAGCCAGGTCAAGCAGGTGATCGACGCGCTCCTGGACGAACTGTCCCGACGCGGGCGAGCTGAGGGACGCGCATCTCGCGGAAGACACCTTCCGGGCAGACGCCATGCGCGCATGGCATCGGGCGGACGCTGCGGCTGACAAGGCCGAACGGACGCAAGCGCGGCGTGAGGCTGAGCAATACAGTGCGCTGGCGCAGGATGTCGGCACCTACCGCGAGGCCCTGACGGAAATCACCGAGGCGCGGCGACGGTGGCACGCCGCCACAGAAGTGGACCGGCAGCGGGCACTGATGGCCGACGGTGAGCTTCGCCGTCGGTACCCGGGCGTTGATCTGCCGCCGCTGCACGCGTGTGAGGAAGCACCTGTTCCCGAGCCGGACGCTGAGCCCATCCCAGCCGGGCCGGACACGAGCGAGGCAGAGGGCGATGCCCGTTCCGCCTCGGACGGGCCAGACACGGTCCGCCGCGACGTCACATCCGCTCTGGCCGCAGCGCGGAGAGCCAAAAAGATCCTTGCAGTACGGAGCCAGACAGGGCTGGACAGCGACGACGTAGTGCGCCAACGAGAGGCAGAGGCACTGCAGGAGGCTGCGGTGCGCCGCAGCGCGGTTCGTCAGGATCCAGCGCCCAGCCGCCGCACCATGTCGCTCGAGCTGGATGAACCAGAGCTGGAGGCCGGGCAATGACCCGAGTTACGGTGACATTCGTGGGCGACGGCCAGGTCGACGACGCGGCACCCCCGCATGGCACAGCGATCGTGCGCCCATTGCGCCACGTCCGCGCTGTGCGGGAACGTCACGCACTCCGATTTGCCGATCCGGCCGAGGCCGCCACATCGCGTTCCGCTCGCGCGTGGGCCTGGGCGTTGGGGGAGAACACCACAGCTCCAGTCACTGACCGGCAGACCGCAGTTCCGCCCAGACGTTCCGACATCGAGGCCGAGATCGCGGCGGCGGATGAGCGGCGCCTGCGCGGTGACCGGGAGAATCGAGCCGAGGCTGCGGCGACCATCCTGCGCTGGCTCATCGGCGACGACGACCACGTTCCGGTGCGCGGTGAGAACCGAGGCGAGTTGGTTGGCGGTTTCGGCGACATTGTCCGCTCCCCACAGGAGATAGCCGACATCCTGGCGCTCGCAACCCAGAGACAGCCGAGAGTCCCAGCCACGGACCGGGATGCCGACGCGGACCCGGATGACCCGCAGATGGTGCGGCAGGACGCCGACTACCTCGACGGCGTGGTCGCAACGCTCGCATGGGTCCTGGGTGAGCGACCTGAGTCCCCGATCACCCGCATTCACCCCCATGAGCTCACCACAAGAGACCTCAAGGCAGAGCGCGTCCACGCCGAAGACATCATCGAGCAGGCCAGACATCCATGGATGGCCGACCGCCTCCCACGACCGTGGTGCGGCGAAGGCGTCAAGTTCACCATCACCTGGCTACTCGGCGATTCAACCGCGCCGCCTGTTGATCCAGTAGGCCGCGGCCCGTACGGCCAAGACACCGATCTGCCCGCGATGCTCCGGGACGCCTGCGCCAGACAGCGCCGATCTTGAACGCATACGACCATCCGGGTTGGGTATGCATTGTGCATCGCGCCGACGATCCAGGGAAGGCTCCCACCTCTCGGTGTGCTCCCAATTAACTCCGCAGATCGGCCAAGAACTGACGTTCAGGCAATAGTGTTAGCTGGTCGCCGATGCTGGAAGGCTGTAGTAAGGCACACAGAACTGTGGGGCAACCGTGGGCGGATGGCTGGCGCGCGCCGGGTGGCTGGCTCTGCTCGTGGGGCCACCCGCTATTACTGCTGCGCTACTTAAGCATCAAGCTGCGGCAAATCCGGTCGTCACCCTTCTCCTCGTTGCGACCTACGAGGCTGTCATGGTCATCACGAGGTTCGCCGCCGGTGTCACCAGGGATATCGCCACTCGCCTGCGCGCCCGGCTGGTCGAGCGAATCGATCGCGTCATAGAGCAGTCAGTCACTCGGTTCGGTGCCCGTTACAGACGGCAAGTCATGGATGGGATCCGATCCATCGATCAGAAAGCGCTTGTCACGGTAGGGCCCTTCGCCCCTCCACTGGACAAGGTCTTTGTGGACGTGAGCCTTGACTTCCAAGCGCCTCATAAGGTCTCGGCCGGCCTCCTGAGCGATCAACCTTCAGGCACCGAGGAGCGCCACGCACTTGGAGAGTTCCTTGACCGCCGAAAGCCTGAGGTCTTGGCCATCCTTGGTGCTCCTGGAAGCGGGAAAACCACGCTCTTGCGAAACACGGCACGCCTAGCCTGCGCGAAACGACGACGGCGCGCAACGCCGATCCTGCTATATCTGCGCAATCATGTGACCGACATTGTGTCATCCCCACCTGCGGGTCTGGCCGACCTCGTGCGGGCCTCATTCGGGCAGCAAACCGGAGAGGAGCCAGTGGGGTGGTTTGAGAAGCGGCTAAAGGCCGGTGACTGCTTGATTCTTCTGGATGGGCTCGACGAGATCCCCGACCACAACGAACTCCGAAAAGTCTCAGCATGGCTAGAAGAACAGATCGGGCTTTATCCCAGAAACGACTACGTCATTACTGCGCGACCACTAGGCTATCGATCAGCACCAATCGATGGCGCAACAATTCTGCAAGTGCGAGGTTTCACAAC
Source organism: uncultured Streptosporangiaceae bacterium (assembly GCA_964412845.1). GTDB lineage: Bacteria > Actinomycetota > Actinomycetes > Streptosporangiales > Streptosporangiaceae > JAWWPY01. Next base: position 6,003 of record CAYPQM010000149.1, on the reverse strand, counting down.
CGACCAGGTGGAGCAATTTGTCCGAGCCTGGTATCTTACTATTGAAAAGCGTAGGGCCAACAAAAACAGTAGGGATATCCGGCGGCGCGCCAATGCGGGAGCGTCAGAACTGCTTGACCAGCTTGAGCGTACCCCTGCACTTTATGATTTAACGGTTAATCCGCTGCTACTCACTATTATCGCCAATATTCATCAGTACAAGAAAGCGCTGCCTGACAGTCTTCCGGAGCTGTACGACGAGATCTGTCAGGTCATGCTGTGGCGTCGGGAGGAAGCAAAGGGCTTGCCTACCTCCTCAGGGCGTATGAGAGAAGCAGTGCTGCGCGCCATAGCTTACGAGATGACCCGCCAAAAAGTGTATGATCTCTCTCAGTCGCAGATCCTGAAAGACCTTAAGGTTGCCCTCAGGCGCGCGCCCCTTCAAGTAACTGCTGAGGAATTTCTTACAGATGTGAGATCAAGTGGTTTCCTTGTAGAACGTGATCCTGGGATCTATTGCTTCGCGCATTCCACCCTCCAAGAGTATCTGGCCACAGCGCACGCTCGAAGCAAAGGTCTTGCCCCTATCCTGGCAGGAGCGGCAAATGATAGTTGGTGGGGGAAGGTTGAGGCAGAGGAGACCGCTCCCTACTTCTTCCTGAGCTATGCCCGTACCCCCAAGCGTCATCCGGAGGATCCTGGCGATCCGGATCGGTGGGTCGTCAAGCTCTACCGTGACTTGTGCGAAGCTATCTACCAGATGACCGATGTACGGCAAGGCGATGCCGGCTTTATGGATACGGCAGTCTACCCAGACAATAGGCGTCCACGGGAGTTCGCCACTGCCCTTGCAACATGCAGAGTATTCGTCCCACTCTACTCGCAACGTTACTTCGCATCTGAGAATTGCGGTAGAGAATGGCAAGCCTTTGGTCAGCGAAAGTCGAGTGGCACAGCACAAACCGGCACCCGCCCTCAGGCAATTGTCCCGGCATTGTGGGCACCACTCCATGAGACAGAACTACCTGAAGTGGCGAAAGTGATCCAGTTTGTCCACCATGACTTTGGTCCTCGTTACGATGCTCAAGGTTTCTATGGTTTTATAAAGCTAAGCAGATTCCGAGCAGACTACCAGTTGGCTGTACACAGACTCGCTAACCGAATCATCGACGTAGCGGACACTACGCCATTGAGGCCAGGCAAGCCTGCCGACTACCTGCCGCTGGAAAGTGCTTTTGGTGTGCGCAACTCCAAGAATCCGCCAGAGGGGCCGCGGCTGAGGTTGTAGGGCTGCTGATCTGGCAGACCAACTGCCGTTGCCACTGTTAGCAGGTCGGTTGTGGCCAGATTGCCTTGCGAGGAAGTTATGCACGGGTCACGGCAGTACTCAGCGCCGCGGATCAGTAACCGCGTTGAGGCCGGGTTGGCGCTGGCAGGTGCCTTCGCAGGACCGCATGATCTGGCTCAGGCGACGGATCACGCCGGGGGACCAGCGATCGTGCCAGTCGACGGCGTCTTTGGGGGCTGGTCGTTTGGCCTGTGGGGCTCGAATACACGATCGTGGCGGTGACCTGCTCTCTCTTGTAGCAGCCTGGGCTGTCAGGCGGCGATCTGGTACTCGTGCGTGAGCCCGCCGAGGACTTGTTTCCGGCGGATCCGATGCTCGGCGAGGTTGATCTGCGGCGGCCGGGCGTGAGCTTGAGCCGGTGCGAGCTGGCCGAGGGCCCGGTGCGGCCTGGCTGCGTTGTAGTGGCGCAGGTACTCGGTCAGCACCCGTCGCAGGTGGTGCTCATTGAGGATCAGCACCCGGTCCAAGAGCTCCCGGCGCAGGGTACCGATGATCCGTTCGCAGATCGCGTTCGCTCTCGGCGCTTGCGGCGGGCTGGCGAGAATCCTCATCCCTGCCGCCGTGAACACGGCGTCGAAGGAGCTGGTGAACTGCCCTGCGCGGTCCCTGATCAGGAACTTGACTGATTCCGTGAGCTGGCCGAGGTCCATGAGGAAGTTACGGGCTGCCTGGGTCGTCCAGGCGCCGTCGGGATTTGAGGTGATGCCGGCCAGGTGAACGCGGCGGGTGCCATGCTCGATGACGATCAGGGCATAGACGCGCCGCAGCAGCACGGTGTCCACATGGACAAAGTCGACCGCCAGCATGCTGCGGGCCTGCGCGGTCAGGAACTGCTTCCACGTCGGACCTGGGCGGGGGGTGCGGGATCGATCCCAGCGGCATGCAAGATCTGCCGCACCGTAGAGGCAGCGATCTGGTGGCCGAGCCTGACGAGCTCGCCCTGCACCCGCCGGTGCCCCCACGCCGGATTGTCCGTGGCCATACCGATCACGAGCTTGCGGATCGCAGCCGCCGTGGACGGCCGTCCGGGCCGTCGACGGCTCGTGTAATCCCACTTGCCTGCCACCAGGCGCCGGTGCCAGGCCAGGAGCGTCGCCGGGGTCACCGCGAACACCTCGCCCCACCGCCGCCGGGGGATCAGCCAGGACAGCGCCGCGAGCCACAGCCGGTCATCCGGCTGGTAGCGGACCCGGCTGATCTGGCGCCGCAGCACCGCGTTCTCGTGCCGGAGCTCCAGGAGTTCGGCATCCTTGGACACCTCACCCCGGGCCAGCACCATCAGACAGCCGAGCAGACGGCGAACGAGCAGGTAGACGACCGAGAAGATCACTCAGCGATGATCCCAACCCGGCTGCCCGCCCAGGCCAGATCCAGTAATCGAGCCCCACAGGATCACGGGTGCGCCAGCCCGTGGCGAACGCAGGTCAGCCCGGCCGCGGCGTAACCACAGGCACCGCGACGGCGACCAGGTCAGGTAGTTACCAAAGCGGGCGCGCCCGGTGAAATGGTTGGCATCGGAAGACGGGCACCTGCGTAAAGCCAGGTTCGCCGACCACCGTATGGCCCGCCCGGAAGCGCGCCGGGCGCGACCATCCGGCTACTTGAACGTGAAGAGCGGTATTCCCGAGAAATTCGTGGAGAAGTATTCGCAACAGGATGTGAAGAAGTCAATCTCATAGGTTAGGCTAGCAGCCCCAGGCGGAGTTGTCACGACGATCTCGCTGTCCGAGATAACTGAGAAGCTTGGGTGCAAGTTCTGCTTGAAATAGTTCGGGTCCCCTTCGGGCAAGGGCCGAACAGTATTCATGACCACTTTGTTCACTGAGCTGAAGCCAGACCCGCGAATCACTATGAGCGTACCGCCACCCGCAGGACCGGAGGTTGGGCTACTACTCGTCACCGCAAACTGAGCAGGGCGGGCAGACGGAGATGTCGATGGGGCTGTTGGAGCTGGAGCAGGTGGAGGCAAGGGGCCGCAAGCCGGCGGAAGAGTCGGCGTAGAGCCCACGAGATAGGATGGCGGGTTTCCACTCAGCGCCTTGAGCTGAATCTTATTGAAGACGTAGGCTTTCTCTTGTTGCGATACGCTGCCGTACTTCTTATACACAGCGACGTTGCAGTGCTGCGGATTTGACGCGCTCAGCTGGATGGGGTACTGGACGTTGGTGCCGCTGGCGCAATCGGGCGTGCAGTTGTTGACATTCAGTGTCCCTGTGGCCGTGGCATTAGCCGGGCTTACCGGTGCCCAGTGAAGCCCGGATAGGGAGTCGTGATTGTCCAGGCCGATGGTCGTGGGGAAACTCGGGTACTTGAACAATGACCCCAGCTCGAAACCGTTATGGATGTAGAGTTCCGGCACTGGAGTCGCAGCTTGGATGGCCGCCACGACGGCGGCCTGCCAGGCCGGGTTGGTGATCTCGGACCCGTGCCAGCATTTCAGGAGCGGCGTGCTGGGTGCGGCCCTGGGGTGGACCGTTGTCGGCCATAGGGGCATCGCGTCCAGCTTGACTGTCCCGCACGGCTCTATGGCGCGTCCGGAACCGGGGCCCGTGTGCGGCCCTGTCTGGGCACCTTGCGCTGGAGCCTCGGCCAGCGCGGAGTCTTCAAGAACCACGCCATCGCCGGCATCCCAGGTGTACGGGACAGGTTGGTTGAACAATGTGGCGACGACAGTGATCTTGCCTGCGACCGCGAACACGGGCGCCTTTGGCGGCAAGGGCTGCAGCTTCTGGAGATCGTGGGATCCCAGCGCCATCGCCCTGGCGGCCTGGGTCGTGGGACCGACAAGCAGGAAGTCCCGGCAGCGCAGAATCGCGTCGCACACGCCCCACAAGCGCGTGGAGAGCCATCCGCCCGTTCCCTTGTAGTGCACCTTATCTGGGGCTGATCCTCCGAGCGGGCTGCCGAGGTTGGGGGTGTCCAAAGTGATCACCAGTCCGAGCTGGCTGGCTTGTGCGGCGGCCGTGCCTGAGCAGCCGGGGTCGAGGGCGCAGCGGACAGCTAGGCCGCCCATCGAGTGGGCGACGACGATGACCTTTCCCGGCCCGCCGTTCTTCTTGGAAGCGGTGGCGAGGCAGGTGATCTCGGCAGCCAGTTTCGGGCCGATCGCTGGATCGGTCACCCAATTGGTGTTCTCGCTGGAGTAATTGAATGGGGTGACGACCTTCACCCCGGGAATCCTGCCAATGGCGGCTGACATGGACTGAGATCCGCCAGCTGCCCACGTTGCTGGGCCATCCCGGAAGCCATGCACGAGCAGCACCGGCGTCGAGGTCCCGAAATCTTGCTCGCAGCCTGCCGCAGCCTGGGATGCTGATGTGACCGCGCCCGCCGGTGACGACAGCCCGGTGGGACTCAGCGCGAGCACTGCAGTGGCTGCCACAGTAACGGCCATCCGCCGTGGCGTGCGGCCGTTCACCCGAGTCTCCGCGTACCGATTAGGAGCCAGTTCCCGCTCTCGTTGATGAGCAGAAGCTGCCAGCGGGCGGGGTGGGGCCCGGTGAGGACGGCGTCCACGGTGGCTGTCTTGACCGTCCCGGCCTTGAACGTTGCGGGCTCGATACGTACGCGCGAGCCGGCTGGAAGGAGCCGCTGGCCTCTGCTCATGAAGGGTGCACGAACCTCGGCAGCCACCACCGTCAACTCTCCTGCGACGCTTGGCGCCGTCAGTCCGCGTTCCAAGCGCGACTGCTGAGCTGAGCTCAACTTGACAGAGGACGCGGTAGCTGACTGCTGACTCTTATTCACTGTCAGGAGTACAGTAGCCGCGCCCACGGCCAGCAGCAGACCAGCGGCGCCCAGCCAATAGACAGACCGTTTGCGGAGCGTCATACGACCCCCCCCTCCGCTCGCCACCGGGACCGCCGATCTTCCGAGATCAGCTAGCGAGTGGCAGCTGCCGTACCTAATAGATTAAGCGCGGGGGGTCATCATGCTCTTGTCACCACATACAGGCTACGCCTGATGTCACCGAGCGCGCCGAAATACAGCTATTAACGTATGGGCCACCGGGGCGACCGCTCATCGGCTATTTGTTGACCGGTCATCTGGCGGCGCGTCATAGGAGATCGTGGCGAGCCAGAACGCCTGATCTTCGCCTCCTCAGGTTATGGACGCCGACGGTGTCTCGACCGCGCCGAACGCCGCGGCATGGCGTGCCTTCGTGGTGATTGATGAGCGGACACTGGGACTCGGCCGGAACGACGGGGCCGGCTGCCGGGGTGCCCGGCTGGCCGGGGGGTGGCTGGTCTTGGAGGTATATGCCTGATCTGGGGTGTTGCAGCCAGGTGCCGGGTGCTGTCCTGGATAGGGTGCAGGCACCTGCGGAGGGAAGGCTTGGGATGGCCCAGAAGATAACCGTCGCCCTGGAAGATGACCTGTCGGGCGGCCCGGCGGAGGGGACCGTCCGGTTCGCCCTCGGCGGCATGGACTATGAGATCGACCTGAACAGCACGAATGCGGCGGCGTTCCGTGAGTCGCTGTCGCCTTTCATTGAGCATGCCCGCCGGGCTGGGCGGGCGCAGCCCCGCCGCCCGGGACGGGCTGCGGCCGGCGGTCAGCGCTCTGGTGATATCCGGGCCTGGGCCAAAGCCCGGGGGATCGCGGTGAGTGAGCGCGGGCGGCTCCCGGCCAGTGTGGCGGAGCGGTACCACGCCGAGAGCAACGGCCGCTGACAC
>CAYPQM010000148.1:0-18302 GCA_964412845.1 uncultured Streptosporangiaceae bacterium | reverse complement strand
CTGGCCGCTGTACCGGGGCGGCTCGCTCCCGGCGGGCTCGGGTGTGGCGGTTTTCCGGCACCGGGATGCCCAGGTTCCCGCGCAGCGTGACGGACTCGTACTCGGTGCGCAGCAGGCCGCGCTCACGCAAGATGGGCAGGACATCTTCGGTGAACCTGCGGAACTGGGCCGGGTGGCCGATGTGGATGTTGTACCCGTCGAGGGCGCGCTCCTCGAACCATTGCTGCAGTACGTCGGCCACGGTCTCCGGCGAGCCGGCGAACGGGGTCCGCTTCGGCCCGGACAGCTGCTGCACGGTCTGCCGGAGCGTGAAGTCGTTGTCCCGGGCCAGCTGCACGATCTTCTCCGCCTGGGTCCGGAAGCCCCGCTCCGCCACGTGCAGGACGTCGGGGAACGGCGCGTCGAGGTCATACTGCCGGAAGTCGTGCCAGGCGAACGGCCGGCCGAACTCAGCGAGCGCCCGGTCGAAATCCTGGTCCGCCAGCTGCAGCTCGTGCTCGATCTCGCGTCCCTCGGCGTCGGTGTCGCCAACGAACACCCGCACTCCTGGCATCACCACGATGTGGTCGGGGTTGCGCCCCTTGGCCGCGGCGCGGGACTTGATGTCCTGATAGAAGGCCTGGCCCGCCTCGATCGACGCGGCGTGGGTGAAGATGCCCTCGCCGATGCTGGCTCCCAGGTCACGGCCCTGCTCGGAGTCGCCGGCCTGGAAGATGACGGGCTGCCCTTGCGGGGAACGGGAGACATTGAGGGGACCGACAACCTGGAAGTGGGTGCCCTTGTGGTGCAGCGCGTGCAGCCGCGTCGCGTCCAGGAAAGCCCTGCTCTGCCGGTCCCTGGGGAACGCATCCTCCTCGTAGGAGTCCCAGAGCCCCTGCGCGACCTGGACGAACTCCAGCCCGCGCGCGTAGCGGGTGTCGTAGTCATAGTGCTCGTCACGGCTGAAGTTGCCCGCCGCGCCCGCGTCGCCGCTGGTCACTACGTTCCATCCGGCCCGGCCGCCGCTGATGAGCTCCAGCGACGCCAGCCGCCGCGCCACGTTGAAGGGGTCGTTGTAGGACGTCGTCATGGTCGCGACGAGGCCGAGGTGCTGCGTCGTGACGGCGAGGGCGGACAGCAGCGTCATCGGCTCGAGGCGGTTGAGGTAATGCGGCGGGGAGTCTGCGGTGATGAACTGGCTGTCCACGATGAAGATGAGATCAAATTTGGCCGCCTCGGCGAGCCGGGCCTGCTCGATGTACCAGTTGACGTTCACGCTGGCATCGCCGGGGATCTCGGGGTCGAGCCACTGGTAATGCTGGCCTGGCCCGCCCACGCCCATGGTGACGGCGCCCAGCTTGATCTGTCGTTTGGTCATGATCGCTGTCCTTCCGCTGTTGACCCCGGGCTATGGCTGGCCTGCGGCGGCGCCCGCCGGCACGGTCACGGCCGGCTCCGGCCGGTCGCGGCGGGCGACCTCCTCGCGCACCAGCGGCAGCAGGTGGCGGCCGTAGTCAATGGCATCGTCGTAAGGGTCGTAGCCCCGGATGAGCACCGTGGTCACGCCGATGTCCAGGTAGTCAAGGAGCGCCTGGGCCACGGTCTCCGGCGTCCCGACCAAGGCGGTGGAGTTGCCGGCCGCACCGGTGGCGGCGGCCAGCGGCGTCCACAGCGCCCGGTCGTGGAGTTCGCCCTGGGCGGCCGCGGCCAGCAGCCGCTGGGAGCCACGGTTCTGCGGCTCCGGGCCGCCCGGTCCCCCGGTCGGCCAGCGCCACTGGCCCCGGAAAGACGCGAGATTCGCCTGGGTCGTCTCAAGGATCCGGTGCGCCCGGTCCCAGGCGAGCTCCTCGGTTGGCCCGAGAATGGGGCGGAACGACACGCTGATCCGCGGCGGCTCGCTCCGTCCGGCGGCAGTGGCGGCGGCCCGCAACGAGGCGATCTGCTCGGCGGTCTCGGCCAGTGGCTCGCCCCACAGGGCGTAGACATCAGCGTGCTTGCCGCCGACCCGGTAGGCCGCGTCCGACGAGCCGCCGAAGTACACCGGGATCCGCGGCTGCTGGGGCGAGCGGACATTCGCGTGAAAGTCCTCGAGCTGGTAATAGCGGCCGTGGTAGCCGAACGGCGCCTCCGACGTCCAGGCCTGCTTCAGGATGTCGAGGTATTCGTCGGTGCGGTCGTAGCGCTCGTCCTTGGACAGGTAGTCGCCGTCGCGGCGCTGCTCCGCGTCGCTACCCCCAGTGATGATGTGCACGGCGATCCGTCCGCCGGTGAACTGGTCCAGGGTGGCGAAGGTGCGGGCGGCCAGAGTGGGCGCCACGAACCCGGGGCGGTGGGCAACGAGGAAGCTCAGCCGGTCGGTGTGCGCCGCGGCGTAGGCGGCCACCTGGGTGCCGTCGGGCTCGGACGAGGCGTAGCCGATGAGCACCCGGTCGAACCCGGCGTCCTCGTGGGCCCGGGCGAAGCGCCGGACGTAGTCGCGGTCGACGGCCGGGCCGCTGGAGCGCCGGACCTCGGACTGGTCCCGGGTGCTGATCATGCCAATGAACTCGACGGGCATCGACTGGTCCCTCCATAGGCGGTGGTTAATTCTGGTCACGGGATGGCCTCCAGAGCGCCGGGGTGCCCGGCGCCGCCCGCCGGGCGGCCGCCGGTCGCGGTCCGCCACGATCCCGGGCGAGGGCGAGCGCTCCCCACTCCTCGCGGCGATGGCAGGCGACGCTCCACCGGCCGTCGACCGTCTCAAGTGCCGGCTGCGCCGCGCAGGCGTCGGCGGCGAACGGGCAGCGGGCGGCGAACACGCAAGCGTCCGGGCCGTTCGCCGGCCCGGGGTCGGCGTCGGTGCGGCGCAGCTGGTGCGGGGACAGCGGCCGGTCGTGCCGGACGCTCGGCGCGGACGCCATCAGCAGCGCCGTATAGGGGTGCCGCGGTGCCGCGAACACCTGCTCGACGGGGCCGTCTTCCACGATCCGGCCTCGGTAGAGCACCACGACCCGGTCGGCGATGCCCGCCAGCGAGCTGAGGTCGTGGGAGATGACCACGATCGACAGCCCCAGGGAGTCCCGCAGCTGGCCGAGGAGGCGCAGGATGTAGTTCCGGTTGCTGGCGTCGAGGGCGCTCACCGGCTCGTCGCAGATCAGCAGCCGGGGCTCGGTGGCGAGCGCCCGGGCGATCGACACGCGCTGGCGCTGCCCGCCCGAGATCTGGCCCGGCGTGCTGTGCAGCACGGTGACGTCGAGGCCGACCTTCTCCAGTGCGCCAAGAACGCGCCGGCGGATCTCCTCCTGGTCAGTCTCGCCGCGGATCTCAAGCCCCTCGCCGACGATCTGGGCGACGGTCAGGTCCGGGTCCAGCGACCGGAGCGGATCCTGGAACACGAGCTGCACGTGCCCGCGGCGCCGCTGCGCCCGGCGGGCCCCCCGGCGCAGGGTGGAAATCGGTGCGCCGTCGAAAACGATCTGGCCCGCCGCCGGGTCCGCGAGCCCGACCACGGTGCGCGCGAGAGTCGTCTTGCCTGAGCCGGTCTCCCCGACGAGGCCGACGATCTCGCCGGGCCAGATCCGCAGATCGACGGCGCGCAGGACCCTGGCCGCCCGCCATCCTCGGCCGAGGACCACGTCGACGGACTCCACCGCGAGCAGCGGCGGCACGTCGTGCGGCGGCAGCGTGGCGCCGGCCGGGACGGCGGTCATCGGGCCGCGAGTTCGGCAACGTTGACGGCGTCCGCGGCGCGGACACAGCGCACCTGGTGCTGGTCGCCGACCAGCACGGGCTGGACAGCGCCGGCCCGGCAGGCGGAGATGGCGGCCGGGCAGCGCGCGGCGAAGCGGCACCCGGCGATGTCCGCGCCGACCCGCGGCGGCTGCCCGGCGATGACCCGCAGCTCGCGGCGGCGGAAGTCGCCGACCGAGGCCACCTGGAGCAGCGCCTGGGTGTAGGGATGCCGCGGCCTGGTGACGATCTCCTCGGCCGGTCCCGACTCCACGACCTCCCCGGCGTAGAACACCACCACGCGGTCACACAGCTCCGTGACCACCGCGAGATCGTGAGACACGAAGAGCACGGCCAGGCCGCGCTGGTCACGCAACTGCAGCAGCAACTCGATGACCTCGGCCTGGATGGTGACATCCAGCGCGGTGGTGGCCTCGTCCGCGACGAGCAGCTGCGGGTCGCACGAGATGGCGATGGCGATCATCGCCCGCTGCAGCATGCCCCCCGACAGCTCGGCCGGGATCTGGTGGTAGACGCGCTCGGGCTGGTGCAGGCCCACCGCCCAAAACAGCTCCAGAGCGCGCCGGTGCGCCGCGCGCCGGCCCAGCCCGAGCTTCACCCGCAGCACCTCGGCCAGCTGGCTGCCAACGGTGATTGACGGGGTCAGGTAGGACGCGGGGTCCTGGAACACCGCGCCGATATGGCTGCCGTGCAGGCGCTCCCAGTCCCGCCGTGACCGGGCGGTCACGTCCTGGCCGGCGAACGCCACCGTCCCGCGCTCGATGGCGCAGCCGGGGGGGAGCACGCCGAGCGCGGTCCGGCAGGTCAGCGTCTTGCCGCTGCCGGACTCCCCCACCAGCCCCACAATCTCCCCGGCCCGGACGCGCAGGGAGATGCCGCGGATCGCCATGGCCGCTCCATGGTGCACGCTGACGTGCAGGTCGTCGACGCGCAGCACCTCGTCGGCGGCCCCGTCCGCGCCGTCCGAGCGCAGGCCGGCGACCGTGCCGGGAGCAGCAATGTCAGGCGACGTACTGAGATTGCTCGTCGTCATCGGCAGGCTCCAGGGTCGAGTGGGTTCGGATGATCGGGCTGGCCAGGACCAGCGTTCCCGCGCCGCTCCGGTCGCGGAAGGCGTCGGCCAGCGCGTTCAGGGCTCCGACGGTGATGGCGATGAGCGCCCCGGGGATGAACGGCGCCCATGGCGCCTGGGCCAGGTAGCCGAGGTCCGACGACAGCACGCCGCCCCAGGTGGGTGCCGGTGGCTGCACGCCGATGCCGAGGAAAGTGAGGAACGACACCGCCAGCAGCGCCGCGGCGGCCATCGACGCCGTCGTCACCGCGATGGTCGGCAGCACCTTGCGCAGCACGTGCACCCGGACGATATGCAGCTTCGTGGCGCCCAGCAGCGCGGCGGCCTCCACGTACTGGGCGCGGGCGTGCTCGAGGGTGGCGGCCCGGGTGACCCGGAAGAAGAAGGGGGCGAGCAGGATCCCGACCGGGACCATGGCCTGGACGAGGCCGTTACCGAGGGCCGCGGTGACGGCGACGGCGAAGAAGATCCACGGCAGGGTCATCAGCGCATCGGTGACTCGGTTCGCGGCGAAGTCGAACCAGCGGCCCAGGAAGACGGTGGCGATGCCCGGGCCAGTGCCGAGCACGAGCCCGATCCCGACTGCTTCGAGGGCGGTGAGCACCGACAGCCTGGTGCCGGCCATCAGCCGGCTCAGCACGTCCCGGCCGAGGTAGTCCGTCCCCAGCAGGTGATGCGGGCCTGGCCCCTGGAACAGGGCGTTGGCGTTGACTGTCAGCGGATTCTGCGGCGCGAGCGTGGCGCCGAAGGCGGTCAGGATCCCGATGACGACCAGGACAGCGACGGCAATCCTTGCGGAGCGCAGCCGCAGCACGGACCGCGGCCCGATCAGCGAGCGCTGGCCGCCGGCCGCGCCGCCTTCCTTGGCCACCGAGAGCTCCCCGGGAATGCTGCTGCGGCTCATGTGCCGATCCCGTCGCTTGTCCGGTACAGCCAATTGAGCGTGGTATTCACGATCAGGTTGACCACGATGACAAAGGAGCTGATCACCAGCAGCAGGCCCTGCACGACCGGGATGTCCCGGGTCTGCGCGCTTTCCAGGAGCAGCTGGCCGAGCCCGGGCAGGGAGAACACCGCCTCGGCGGCTACCGCTCCGGACAGCATGATCGGGAAGTCGTTGCCGAGGATGGTGAGCGCCGGCCCGGCCGCGTTGCGCAGCGCGTGGCGGACCAGGATGCGGCGGTAGGGCAGGCCACGGACCGTGGCCCCGACGATGTAGTCCTGCTCCAGCACCTCGACCAGGGAGGTGCGCAACTGCCGGGCGATGTCGGCGGACACCTGCAGGCTGAGGGCCAGGCTCGGCAGGATGATGTGCTCGAGCCACTGGCCGATGCTGGTACTCGGCCCGACGTAGCCGTTGGCCGGGAGCAGGTGCGCCGTCATGGCGAACAGGACCACCAGGATGATGCCGACGACGAAGGCCGGGAGCGTCGACGCCGCCGAGCACACCGCGGTGACCCCGCGGTCGAGCCATCCGCCGCGGCGGATCGCGGCGGCCACCCCGGCGGATCCGCCGATGAGGACAGCCAGGACGACGGCGAGCAGCGCGATTGACAAGTCGACGGGCAGGCGCTGGCTGATGCTCTGGGAAACCGGGATCTGGGTGAAGTACGAATGGCCGAGGTTGCCCCGGACGGCCCGGGTCAGCCAGTGCCAGTACTGCACGACCAGCGGGTGGTCGAGGCCCAGCGCATGGTTGAGCCGCCGGACCGCGGCCGGCGTCGCCGCGTCCTGGCCCAGGATCGTGGCCGCGGGATCGCTGTTCGACAGGGCCCCCAGGCTGTAGGTGATGAACGAGCTGAGGATCACGATCGGCACCAGCACGGCCAGCCCGCCGCCGAGCCGGGCGGCGGCGATACGGCTCCGCCGCGGCCGGGGAACTGCCGCCCCGGCCGTACCGGTGCTGGCCACGCGGATCAGGCCGGCCACGGTCATCGGGGCACCTGGCGGCTCTCGCCGGGCCGGGCGGCATCGGGGCGGGTCATCGGGGCCACCAGCTCAGTTCCCCACCCGGACGCCTTCCCAGCGCTGCTGGACCAGATCGGCGGGAATGCCGGTGACCTTCGAGCTGTAGGCCAAGATGCGCGGATTGGTGTACAGCCAGATGTGCACGGGCTTGTCCTGCACGGCGGTAGCGACGGCGTTCTGCAGGGTGCCCGGGTAGCTGGGTGACGTGAGCGGGACGGTGAGGGCCTTCGCCAGCGCCTGGTCCACCGAGGGCGGGTTGGTGTTGGCCTTGCCGTCCACGTTCATCAGGCCCTGCTGGCTGTACAGGACGTCGAGCATCTCCACCGGAGAGGTGCGGCCCGCCGTGCCGTCAATCGCGAACGGGATGGTCTTGTCCAGGTAGAGGTGCTGGGTCTCGGTGTCCGCGGGAACGTCCTTGATGGTGACCGTGATGCCGGCCTGCTTGAGCTGGCTCTGGATCTGCTCGGCCAGCGAGTCTTCCGTGCTGACCGACGTCAGGGTGATGTTCAGGCCGCGGCTGTACCCGGCCTGCGCCAGCAACTGCTTGGCTTTGGCCGGGTTGTACGGGTAGAGGTTGGCCAGCGCCGGGCTGTAGCCGACGAACCCCTTGGGGAACGGCTGGTAGGAGATCGCCCCGTAGCCCGACGCCTGGACCTGGAGGATCGCCTGGCGGTTGATGGCGTAGTTGATCGCCTGCACCACGGCCGGCTTGTTGAACGGTGCCGTCGCCGTCTGGATGTCGAGCTCGTTCACGACCTCGGACGGGATCACGGCGATCTTGAACCCGGCGGCCTTGGCCGCCGCCACCTGGTTGCCGGCGATGTAGGCCACATTCACCTGTCCTGACTCCAGGGAGGCCAGGATCTGCTCAGGCTGGGTGATCGCCTGCACGGTGAAATTGGCCAGGTGGATCTGGCTGGCGTCCCAGTAGCCGGGGTTGCGCACCAAGTTGGCGTGCGAGTCCGGGACGTAGCTGGTCAGCTTGAACGGGCCCGCCCCGACCGGCTGGGTGGCCAGGCCACCAGCGTTCGCCGTGAAGGCCTTCGGGCTCACCATCATGCCGTCCTTGCCGGCCAGCAGGTAGGGCACCTGGTAGTCGACCTGGGTCAAGTCGAGCGTGAAGCTGGTCGGGCTGTTCACCACCACCTTGGAGATGACGGCCAGCTCCGAGGCGATGTTGGAGGTCGACTGGGTCAGGCCGCGGTCGATGTTCTTCTGCACCGCCGCCGCGTTGAGTGGTGTCCCGTCGGTGAAGGTGAGGCCCGGCCGGAGCGTGAACGTGACGCTCTTGCCGCTGGGGGCATAGCTCCACGACGTCGCCAGGCCCGGCCCGACGTTGCCGGCCGGGTTGAGGGTGGTGATAGAGGCGTACACCAGCCCAAGCACGTGCACGTCCCACCCGGCGCTGGAGGTGACCGGGTCCCATGACGTCGGGAGCGCCCACTCCCAGTTCACGGTCCCGCTCGCCCCGCTGGCGCTGGCCGATGCCGGGGCCGCCGAGGTACTGGCCTTGCTGCCGCAGGCGGCAGCAAACATTGAGACGGCGAGAAGAGCAGCGCTCGCTATGACACTACGACCGACCGCGCGCCGACGGACTGGCATCAAGGGGCTCCTGTCGAGAAGACGGGCACAGCCACGCCCTCGTGGCCCGGTGCATCCAGCGACGTCACTGTAAAACATATAAAATCGATTGGTCAAGTAGGATTTAGGCTGACCGGCCGCTGCCGGGCACTGGCCATCACCGGGCGCGGTCCCCGACCCGACCATCAGCCTGACCATCAGCCGCTGACCTGAGGGGCACCGGACCATGACCAGACCGCCATCGGCGGCCATCCCAGCCACGCACCCGGTTTCCGTCCGCCGCGCCCTGCGGGACCGGACCGAGATCGCACTGCTCGACGTGCGCCCGGAAGCGCGCTTCGCCGAGGGGCATCCCCTGTTCGCGGCCTCGTTCCCGCTCGGCCGCCTGGAGGCTGAGGTCTTCGACCGGCTGCCCCGGCGCTCGGTGACGCTCGTGGTCTACGGGGACGGCCCTGACGACGCGGATGCGGCGGTCCGCGGGCTCCGGCACCTGGGCTATGGCGACGTGTCGGTCCTGGCCGGCGGGCTGGCCGGCTGGGTGGCCGCGGGCGGCGAGCTGTTCCGGGATGTCAACGCGCCCAGCAAGGCGTTCGGCGAGCTCGTCGCGGCCACGGCCGGAACTCCGGATGTGGCCGCGGCGGAAGTCCGCGCCCTGCTCCGCGGTAACGCTGACGTGGTCGTAGTCGACGCCCGGCGGTTCGACGAGTACCACACGATGAGCATCCCGACCGCCACCAGTGTGCCCGGGGCCGAACTGGTCCTGCGAGTGGGCGCCCTCGCCCCTGACCCAGCGACCATGGTGGTCGTGAACTGCGCCGGCCGGACCCGGAGCATCATCGGGACGCAGTCGCTGATCAACGCCGGGACGCCCAACCGGGTGGTGGCGCTGCGCAACGGGACCATCGGCTGGACCCTGGCCGGGCTGCCGCTAGATCATGGCCAGGACCGCCGGCCCGCCGGGATACCGGCCGGGATGGCCCGCCGGGCCAAGGCGGCGGCCTGGGCAGTGGCCCGGAAGGCCGGGGTACGCGCCATCGGTGGCGCGCGGCTGCGGTCCCTGGCGGACGGCGGTCAGCGGACCGTCTACCGTTTCGACGTGCGGTCGGCCGAGGACTACGCCGCCGGGCACCTGGCCGGGTTCAGGTCAGCTCCCGGCGGCCAGCTGGTGCAGGAGACCGATTGGTACGCCCCGGTCCGCGGTGCCCTCGTCGTCCTGGCTGACGACGACGGCGGCCGGGCCGCGATGACGGCGTCCTGGCTGGCCCAGATGGGCTGGGACGTCGCGGTTCTCCTCGGCCGCCAGCCGGGGCCCCGCGAGGAGGGACCGTGGGTGCCCACCCTCCCGGCCCGGCCGGAGGTGCCGCTGGCCGCCCCGGCTCAGCTGGCTGACTGGCTGCCGGCCGGCCAGGCGCTCGTCATCGACATCGACACCAGCCGGCGGTTCCTGGCCGGCCACGTGCCCGGCGCGGCCTGGGCGCTGCGCACCGACCTGTCCGACGCCGCACTGCTCGACCGCCTCGGCGGGCCGTCCCGGCTGGTCCTCACCAGCGCGGACGGCGCCCTGGCCGCCTTCGCCGCCGCCGATCTGCCGGAGCACCCCGGGACCGAAGTGGCGGTGCTGGCCGGCGGAACGGCCGGGTGGGCCCAGTCCGGACGGCCGTTGCAGGCCGGCCAGGGGGTACTGCTGTCGCCGCTCATCGATATCTACCGCCGGCCGTACGAGGGAACCGGCGTGGACGCCGCCGCCATGCAGGCCTACCTGGACTGGGAGCACGGGCTCGTGGCGCAGTTGGAGCGGGACGGCACCCACGGCTTCACCGTGCTGACCTGAGCTCAATTACATATCTACGCGATAGGATATATAGCTATGAGTGAACTGCCCTTCCCGGCGGCGCAGCGGTACGCGGACGTGGCGGCATGAGCCCGGTGCGGATCGTCACGGTCATCGGCAATCCCCGTCGCGCCTCGCGCACGCACAGCCTCGCCCGGACGCTCGCCGTCGAGCTGGCCCATGTCCTGCCGGACGCGACCCTGGACGAGGTGGACCTGGCCGCGCTGGGACCCAGGGTCCTCGATCAAGCCGACGCCGGGGCGTCGGCCGCCGCCGGGCAGGTCCTCGCGGCCGACGTGCTGGTCGTCGCCAGCCCGACCTACAAGGCCACCTACTCGGGCCTGCTGAAGGCCTTCCTGGACCGGCTCGCCACCGGAAGCCTGGCGGGGAAGACCGCCGTCCCCGTTCTCCTGGGCGGCGCACCCAACCATCAGCTCGCCGTCGATCTGCACTTCACGCCGCTGCTGCTCGAGCTCGGCGCGGCCGTCCCGGTGCGTGGCCTGTTCGTGCTCGAGGCGGACGTCGAGGACTTCGCCTCATTCGCGGCCAAGTGGGCCGCGCAGAATGGGCCGGCGTTCGCCCGCGGGTAGCACCATCCGCGGCGGACGCCCGGGTACCCGGCCGACGCCGTTAGGGCGCGGGCCGCTGGCCTCCCCGACCGGCCTGACCGCGCCCGGCACGGGCGAGGCAGGCCAGCCGGGGAGCGGTCAGCCAGGGTCTCCTCGGTCCTAGCTGCCGAGCGGCGGGGTCGCATCCTGCGCGAGTTGCAGGGCTTGCTGGGGGAACCAGGCACCGGCGGCTGGGTCGTCCAGCCCCCAGAGGGGATCGAACAGGGCCTGGGCGGCGGCGGTCGTCGGCCACCCCGGCTGGGTGTAGGCGGTGTAGTCCCAGGCCCGCGCGCCGCCGGCGGCGTCGCACTGGCCGTCGGACTCGCCGGGGGTCTTCACCCAGAGCTCGGCGTCGAGCAGCGGGACCCCGGTCTTCGCGGTCGGGGCGAGCCCGAGGCCCGAGCCCGGCGGGTTGCACCAGTTACCGCCGGCCAGGGTAGAGACCGCACTCGCGGGCTGGTTGTAGGGGGCGGCGGCGTAGGCCGACATGTTGTTCGGGCCCTGGCCGTTGCGGCTGGTGTCGATCATGAAGTGAGTCGTGGCCACCGCCGTGCCCAGGTTCGCCGCGTACCACTGGGTGCTCAGGTCCCAGGTGCTGAAGTCGCCCGGCGTGGCCGGGTAGTACTGGCTGGCGCAGTATCCGTAGTTGCCCAGGCGCCACCCGCCGTCTTCGGGATCATTGGCGAAGGCGATGCAGTCCGAGATCCAGGTGCCGTAGTCGAGCAGCTGGGGATCGGGCTGGTAGTTGGAGGCGTTCAGGAAGAAGCCCTGCGCCTGCTGCACTCCGGCCTCGACGAGTTCCTGGGAGATCTGGCCCACGCCCAGCCAGGCGCTGTGCGTGCCGTCAAGGTAGACGCTCACGTTCGGCTGCTGCTCAAGGCTGGTCACGGCGTAGTTCAGTTCGGCGAAGCGTTCCGTGTCGGTGAAGGGGTAGTTGGTGGCGCCGCAGGTGGATGGGAGCAATCCGAGGCTGTCTGGCTCCAGCCAGACGACCGCCTGGGTCTTGCCGAGCCCGGCGGCGACCGCCGCGATCCAGGCCTCATAGTCCGCCTGGGTGAGCGCGCCGCCGGCCGAGTACTGGGCACAGTCACGGCCGGGAATGTCGTAGGCGACGAACACGGGCACGGCCCGCTCCAGGGCGGCCTCCGCCGTGGTCTGGCGGACCTGCTGTTTCACCTGGGCCGGGGTTCCCCCGGTCAGCCACACGGCCTGCGGGGTGGCTTCCATCCTGGCCAGCAGGCCGGCATCTTTCCGGTCGCCGCTGCGCAGCAGCTGAATGCCCTGGGTGATCGCTCCCTTGTCGGGCGGCCGGACGAAGAAGCGGGTGGCCGGGGCGAGCGCGCGGCCCGGGCCGGCCAGCGCCGCGGCGGCCGGCGTTCCGGCGGCCTGGGCCGAGGAGTCCCGGATGGTGGCCGCACCGGCCGGCGCGCCGCCGGCCAGCGGCGCAAGACCGCTAGCAGCTAAAGCCAGGCCGGCGCAGCACAGCGCGGGCCGGAGGAGCCGAACTCGCATGATTACCCCTCTGTATCCAGTTGTTACGGCCATGTTCCGGGAACTCCCGGAAACCGACCGTAACAACCGGAGCGGCCGGGGTCAACGCCCGGCCCGCGGGACCAGCGGCTGCGGCCGTCCGGCGGGTGGTTCCGGCCGCTTCCCGGGCAGGTCAGCGGGCAGGCGGCGCGGTCGAGTCGCGGACGATGAGCTTGGTGGCTAGTTCCACGTGCAGCGGTTCGAAGGACTGCTGCTCAAGCAGCCGGGTCAGCAGCGTGACCGCCATCCGGCCCAGCTCGGCCAGCGGCTGCCGGACGGTGGTCAGCGCGGGGTGCACGATGGACGCGTCCCGGGTGTCGTCGAAGCCGACGACCGACAGGTCCCGGGGCAGCCGCAGCCCGCGGGCCCGGGCGGCGCGCAGCGCCCCGATGGCCAGGCTGTCGTTGAAGGCGAAGATCGCCGTCGGCGGCTCAGGCAGGGCGAGCAGCCGGGCGGCCCCGGCGGCTCCTCCCTCGATGACGAAGTCCGCCGCGACCTCCAGGTCCGGGTCGGGCATCACGCCCGCGGCGGCCAGCGCGCCGTGATATCCCTGCAGCCGGCTCTTGCTCGCGGTGCCCTCAGGCGGCCCGGTGATCACGCCGATCCTGCGGTGCCCGAGTTCCAGCAGGTGGCGGGTGGCCTGATTGGCGCCCGAGGCATGCGCCGCGGAGACCACCGGAATGCCCTCGTCGAGGGTGCGGAGCGGGTCCACCACGACGAACCGGTACCCGTGGTTGGTGAGCTGCCGCAGCTCCTCGTTCGACTCCTCGGGCAGCACGAGCAGGGCGCCGTCGGTCTCGCCGTGCATGAGCCGGTCGAGCAGCGACACCTCGCGGTCATGCTCGTGCCGGGTCGGGCAGAGCACCACCCGCATGTCCTGCTCGTACAGGGCCTCAGCCACCCCGGACAGGATCGAGGCGAAGTAGGCGGGATCGGTGAACGGCATGGTCACCCCCACCAGCCCGGTGCGCCGGGCCGGGCGCCGGGGGCCGTAGCCCTGATCCCGGGCCACCTGCTGCACCACCTGGCGGGTCTCTTCGGAGACATCCGCCCGCCCGTTGAGCACCCGGGACACGGTGGCGATGGAAACCCCGGCGAGCTCCGCGACCTGGCGGATGGTCACCCGGGACGGGCGCTCGTCCGCGTCAGCTGCGCGGGCCGGCTCCGGGGACATCTGCTAAGTGAAGCAGTTCCGGCGGGCCGGCCCGGGATCCACCCCGCGATCAGGTGGCCGAGCCGGCCGCGGCACCGGTGACGGTATCCCCCCAGCGGGCCAGCGCGCCCGCCAGGTCAAGCGGCGCGATCATGTCACCCTGCCGCAGCTCGGCCGCCCAGTCCTCGGCCGGGACCCGCCACATCACCTCGAACTCGATGCCGC
Source organism: uncultured Streptosporangiaceae bacterium (assembly GCA_964412845.1). Lineage (GTDB taxonomy): Bacteria > Actinomycetota > Actinomycetes > Streptosporangiales > Streptosporangiaceae > JAWWPY01. The sequence goes on along the minus strand of CAYPQM010000148.1, from coordinate 4,626 downwards.
TCGGGTCCCGCGCGTACAGGGACTTGGACACCCGGTGGTCGCTGGCGCCGACCAGCGCGCCGCGGTCGGCGAGCCGGCCGCGCGTCTCGTCCAGCTCGGCGAGCGTGCCCACCTCCCAGGCGAGGTGGTACAGGCCGACCCGCGGATCGGGTGCCTGCGGGGAACCACCGACCTCGAAAAGCCCCAGATCATGGTCGTTGGCCGATCCGGGTGCCCGCAGGAACGCCGCCCGGCCGGGGATCTCGGTCCGGATCTCCAGGCCGAGCGCCCCGGTGTAGAAGTCAACGGCACTGGCCAGGTCGTGCACGTAGAGCACGGCGTGATTGAGGCGGCGCACCGGCATTGGGGCCCTCCCGGATCGGCGGTTGTGCTTAGGAAACTGCGGGGCGGGGAGGTCTCATTCCCGCGCCTGCACGGTCTTGGCCGCAGTCAGGCGCCGGCCGGGTCCACCGGTGACCAGAGGCTCTCCAGGTTGACCACGATGCCCTCCTGGCTGCTGCGGGCGATGATCACCACGGCCTCCTGGCCGCCCGGGTTCTCCTCCCGGTGCGGCGCATAGGGCGGCACGAAGATGTAGTCGCCCGGCTCGGTTTCCAGCCTGACCTCCCGGTCCCCGTCGGCGAAAACGAACACCGGATGCCCGGACAGGACGTAGATCGCGGTCTCGGCCTCGCCATGATGGTGGTCACCAGAACTGGTGGCGGGCGCCACGTGCGTCTGGCCCATCCACACCTTGGCCGATCCCACCGTCTTGGCGGAGATCGCCTCCACCCGCGTCATCCCGCTGGTCTGCCTGGTGTCCCCGGTGAGCTCCGCGGCGCGGATCCGGGCGAGGGGCAGGTGCCAGAGATCGTCGGGCATGGCGGGTCTCCCTGCGGTCAGCAGGCGGCAGTGCCGCCGCACGCGAATGCTGCTGCCTGTGACGGTACCCGGCCGCCGGGGTCAGCCCGCAGTCCCCACCTCCCGCGGCGGCGGTCCCGTGTACAGGGCACGTGGCCGCAGTGGCGTGCGGCGGGCGTACTCCTCCAGGGCGTGCGCCAGCCAGCCTGCCGTGCGCGCCACTGCGAACACCGCCTCCCCCGCCCCGGTGATCATTCCCGCCACGCCGGCCAGCACGGCCAGGGCGAAGTCGATATTTGGCTCCGGCAGCGAGCGCCGGCGCACCTCGGCGAGCACGGCGTCGGCCACCGCCAGCCGGGCCGATTCCGGGGCGGCCCTCCTGACCTGGGCGAGCAGCAGCACAGCCCGCGGGTCACCGGACTCGTAGACAAAGTGGCCGAACCCCGGGATGCGCTCGCCCCGTCGGAGCAGGTCACCGACGACCCGGGGCGCGTCCGCCGGGCTGCGCGCGGCCGCGAGCATCGTCTCGGCGGCCAGCGACGCACCGCCGTGCAGCGCGCCGCCCAGCGCGCCCAGGCCGGTGGCGACCACCGCGTAGGGGTCAGCCCGCACCGAGGCGGCGACCCGGGCCGCCAGCGTCGAGGCAGCTAGTTCGTGGTCAGCGAGCAGTACCAGCGCGGCGCGCAGCGCTTCGAGCAGGCGGGGCGGCGGCCGCCGCGGGCACAGCCGGGGCCACAAGCGGGCCGCCACCGTGCCGTCCGCGGGCGGCACCCCGGGAAGGGCGCCGGCCGCCGGGAGGCAATCCACCATGCCCGCGATGATGCTGCGGCCCGCGTCGATCACGGCGGGCGGATCGAGGTGCAGCCGGAGCGGATCGACCGCGGCCAGGGCCGGGACGATCACCTGCAACCGTTCCAGCGGGAGCGTGCCCGCAGGAAGGGCGGACTGGGCCGCCGTGCCGGCCGCCACCGCCGCCGCGGTGGCCTGCCAGCGGACATCCGGCCCGGGACGGGCGAAGGACCCGGTCCACAGCAGGACGGCCACGTCCTCGAAATTTCGCCGCACCGCGAGCTGGGCCACATCCAGGCCCCGGAACCGGAGCCGGTCCCCGGTGATCTCGGTCAGGCCGGACTCGATGATGAACTCCCCGTGCACGGCGTCCCGGCGCGGGCGCCCTCGCCGGGACAGGGCCTCGACCTCGCCGGGGTCAAAGAGGCTGCCCCGCCCGCCCGGAGCACGGCGGCGGGTCAGCACCCCCCGGCTCACGTAGGAGTAGAGGGTGGCCGGCTTGACACCAAGCCGCTCCGACGCCTCGCCCGCCCCGATCCACTCCGTCACGTCGCCCCCTGTCCCCGCCACTCCGGCCCGGCGGACCGGTCAGCCGCCAGCCGCCAGCCGCCAGCTTGAGATAAATGTTGATTCTAATCAATGTTGACCCAAATACAGTAAACGAGTCAGCATGTCGGTACCTGGCCAGCACCGAGCTGCGCCGCTCCACGACGACCCGGAGGGCCCCGCGTGCCTGCGATCCACTTCCTCGACGTGACCAACCGCGATGGCGTGCAGACGGCGCGGACCGGCCTGTCAAAGTTCGGCAAGACAATGATCAACTTCTATCTCGGCCAGCTGGGCGTGGCTCAGTCGGAGATCGGCTTCCCCTTCCTCTTCCACGAGGTGCCCTACATCCGGGCGAATGTGGCGCTCGCCGAGGCGGGCGCGTTCGGCTCGCTGCGGCTCTCCGGCTGGTGCCGCGCGGTCCCCGGGGACGTGCAGCGCGCGGTGCCCCTCGGGCTGCGCCACTACAACCTGTCCATCTCCACCTCGGATCAGATGATCGAGCACAAATTCCGCGGCAAGCTCGATCGCGAGGCGGTGATCTCGGAGATGCTCGCGGCGGTCGCGGCGGCCAAGGCGGGCGGCGCGCAGACCATCGGCGTGAACGCCGAGGACGGGTCCCGCACCGACGACGGGTTCCTGCTCGAATTCGCGACGGCCGCCCGGGACGCCGGGGCCGACCGCGTGCGGTACTGCGACACCATCGGCGGCGAGACCCCGGATCGGATCCGCGAGCGGTTCGCCAAGCTCGCCAGCGCCATCCGGATCCCGGTCGAGACCCACTGCCATAACGACCTCGGCATGGCGGTCGCGAACTCGGTCTCCGGCGCCCTCGGCGACCTCGATGCAGGGCAGGACGCCTGGGTCAACACCTGCATCAACGGCATCGGGGAGCGGGCCGGCAATGCCGACCTGCTGTCCTGCCTGCTCGCCTTCAGTCATGGGTTCGGGGTGGCGGGCGGCGCGGAGATCGGCGACCCGGTGGACCTGTCCTGGGCCCGGCGATTCGCCCTCTGGGCCAGTTACGCCTTCGGGCAGCCGCTCCCCCAGGGCCAGCCCGGCGTGGGCCGCAACGCGTTCGCGCACGAGTCAGGCATCCACGCGGACGGCGCGCTCAAGGACCGGCACAACTACGAGCTCTATGACGACGACACGCTGGGGCCTTTCCCTGACGACTGGCACACCCGGTCCGGCCGGGTGGTGCTCACCGGGGAGTACGGCGGCAAGGCCGGGTTCCGGCACGTGATGGACGGGCTCGGCATCGAGGTCGCCGACGGGGCCGACGATCTCGCGTTCGAGCTGGTCCAGGTGTGCGCGTCGGCCACCGGCAAGCCACTGACGGACGATGAGCTGCGCCTGATCGGGGCCTACCCGCACCAGCTGGCGCTGCTCTACCCAGGCCTGCTCAGCTAACCTGCCGGGGCTGGCCCGGCTGACCGGCTGGGCCGCCCAGCGGGCTGACCTTGGCCGGGCTGCCATCCTTAGTCGAGTTAGTCGATCGGGAATATTGACTATTGGCAGATCCGCTGTCAGCGTTGAAAGAGCGCCGATGAAGCCGCCCGCTGTCACCTGACCGATGAGTGGCAGCGGCCCTGGTGACAGCGATCCGGAGGCAGGTTCCGTGACCATCACGCCGTCCACGTCCGCCGCAAGTCCCGCTGCCGGGACGGCGCTAAGCGCTGACCTGTTCCGCCAGGCCATGGGCCGGCACGCGGCCGGCGTCGTCATCGTGACACTGACCGGCCGCTCGGGCCCGAGCGGGCTGACCGTGACCTCGTTCAGCTCGGCCAGCCTGGACCCGCCGCTGGTCTCCTTCTACATCGGGCACACCTCGTCCAACTGGCCCGCGATCCGCGACGCGGATCATTTCGCCGTCAACCTGATCGGCGAAGGCCACCAGGCGCTGGCTCACCGGTTCGCCCTCAAGGGCGAGGACAGATTCGCCCCGCCCACCAGGTGGAACCACGGGCCGCAGGGCCTGCCCCTGCTCTCGGACGCCACCACGCACCTGATATGCCAGACGGAGTCCCTGGTCACTGTCGGCGATCACGAACTGGTGGTCGGCCTGGTACTCGATGCCGTCTTCGCCAGCGGAGACCGCCCGCTGCTGCATCACCAGGGCCGGTTCACCCGGCCGGAGGCATGCCGTCAGCGCGTCTCGCGGCGAGACCCCAGGCCGGTCAGCCGCCGATCTGGCGACGGCGGATCCGCTTGAGCCGGCGCCGCTGCGACGGGTCAAGCATCAGGTACGCCCCCACTGGGACGGCAATCGCCGCGGCGATGACCACGAGGCCCAGCCAGAAATTGATGAACATCAAGATGACGCCCACGACAGCTACGCCGATGGCGATCTTCCTTGGACCGGACAACTCTGCCTCCTCGTCGGCCGGGCGGGACTCCCCGGCTGGTGCCAGCCAACTGCATCACATCCTGTCCTGTTATGTGAAACGC
>CAYPQM010000147.1:0-18370 GCA_964412845.1 uncultured Streptosporangiaceae bacterium | reverse complement strand
GGCGCACTGGCTGTTCCATACGTCAACGCCGGGCCCGGCGAAGCAACCGAACGGCACGCCCATGAACGCGGCGCCGGCCTGGAACACGTCCGGGTAGTCGCCCAGCATGACATCGGTCATCATCGCGCCGGATGAGGCCCCGGTGACGTAGACCCGGCTCGGGTTGCCGCTGTAATGCTGCTCGGTGTAGGTGATCATGGACATGATCGACACTGGATCGCTGCCGCCGTTGCGGGTAAGCGCCTGTGCGGATGAGACGTCGAAGCACGTACCGCTGCGGGTCACCGAGGGGTAGATGACGATGAACCCGTACTGGCTGGCCAGCGAGGCGAACTCGGTGCCGGAGAAGAAGGCGGGACCGGACTGGGTGCACTGGTGCATGGCCACCAGGATCGGCGCGTTGGCCTTGGCACTGTCCGGTACGTACACGTACATCTGCAGGCTGCCCGGGTTATTGCCGAAGTTTGTCACCTGGACCAGCGAGGCGGCCGATGCTGGGGGCCCCATCTGCAGCCCCCCGGCCAGCGCGGCGGCGGCCAGCGCAGCCGCGGCCATCACTAACGTCACCCGCATCCGTTTCCGCATAGCATTCCCTTCGCGTCGTTAAAATATTTCGTAGTATGTTGCGAAGTTTTTCAGCCTGTCAATGCTCGTACTGCCGCCTACGGCGCCGAGTCCGCGGCGGCACCGCCCGCTCTGATCTCTGGCCCAGATCTCAGAAATCCTGGTCAGGCGGGACAAGATGACGGCCGCTGCGGCCAGGCAACCTGGATCTTCCGTGGCCACGGCGAGGGCCGCCAGCCCGCCGCGACCCGGTCGGCAAACCCTGCGGAGATACGCCCAAAAGATTCCAGGCCATCGCTGAAATTTTCAGCCATCCCGCGCCTGAGCCGCCCATCGCGGCTATCCGATGACGGGCTCGGTCAGCCGGTTCGGGGCGGCGCGGTGCTCTGCCGGATGACCAGTGTGGTGGCCAGCTCGATCCGGTTATTGTCCGGCTGCCTGCCGCCGGCGAGTTCGAGCACCAGGTCCGCCGCGGCGGCGCCCATCTGGACCAGCGGCTGACGGACGGTGGTCATCGGCGGCCCCGACCACTGCGTGAACGACAGGTCATCGAACCCGATCACGCTCAGGTCCTGCGGGATCCGGACACCAAGCTGCCGGGCCGCCTCATAGATGCCCAGCGCCTGCAGGTCGTTGGCCGCGAAGATCGCGGTCGGCGGATCGGGCCGCCGCAGCAGCTCGAGGCCGTCCCGCAGGCCGCCCTCCACGTACAGCGTGCTGATCCGCACCAGGTCGGGGCCGACCGGAACCTGCGCGGCATCCATGGCCGCCCGGTATCCGTCCAGCCGGGCGCGGCAGCACGGCCATTCGACCGGCCCGCAGACCATCGCGATCCGCCGGTGCCCCAGGTCCAGCAGATGACGGGTGGCGGCCAGCCCGCCGTTCCAGTTGGTGGCGCCCACCGACGGTGTCTCATGCAGCGGCTCGCCGGTCGGATCCAGGACCACCAGCGGGATGGCCCGGGCGGCGAACTGTGACTGCTGCGCGACGGTCAGCTCGGAGAAGACCGCGATGACGCCAGTCGGCCGCCTGGCGATGACCTGCTCGGTCCATGCCTTCCCCGGAGTGAGGCGACCCTCCATCTCGGTCAGTACCACGGCGAGCTGATGCCGCCGGGCGACCTGCTCGACGCCGCGGATGATCTCGATCGCCCACAGGCTCTCCAGCGCGTGGAAAACCAGCTCCAGGATGGCCACCGGGCCTCCGTTCGCCGCCCGCCGGTAGCCGTGCTCGCGGATCACCGACTCGACCCGTTGCCTGGTACCCAGCGCCACTCCGGACTGCCCGTTAATCACCCGGGACACCGTCGGGGCGGACACGCCAGCCAGCCGCGCGATCCCGGCCACGGTGAGCCCGCCATGCCGCCGGCGTGCCGGCGGGCCAGGGCCCGCAGCGATCATCGAAATAGTTTACGCCGGTTTTATGCCGCTCAGCCCGGATAAAGCGGGCAGTTCCCGGGCCTGTTTACTGAAATATTCCGAAACGGGCGGCCAGGACGATTCTGCGGCGGGCCGGCGCTGGCCGGCCCGCCGCAGTGTTCGCACGCAGGTCAGGCGCACGCTGCCCGGTTTCGGGTCAGCCGCAGGTCGTGCCGTTCACCTTGAAGCTGCTGGGGGCGGCGTCACTGGAGCTCCAGGTCCCCTGGAACCCGAACGAGACATTCGCGCCCGGGCTGATCGCGCCGTCATAGCTCAGGTTGGCCGCGGTCACGTTCCCGCCGCTCTGGGTCAGCGCGGCGTTCCACGCGGTGGTCACCTTCTGATCGCCGGGGAAGGTGAAACTCAGTGTCCACCCGTTGATGCCGACCGTGCCGGAGTTGGCCACCGTGACGTTGGCGACGAACCCGCCGGCCCACTGGCTCTGCGTGCTGTAGGTCACATGGCAGGCCAGCCCGGCGCCGGTGCTGGACGTCGGGGTGGGCGTCGGGCTGGGGGTGGGCGTCGGGGTCACCGTCGGCGTCGGGGTGGGAGTCGGCGTGGGCGTGCGGCTGGGGGTCACGCTGGGCGTGGGCGTGGGCGTGCTGGTGACTCCGACTGGCGTGACCCGGTACATCACGACCCCGTGCGCGGGAACGCTGGCGCTGATCGGGCCGGTGCTGCTGGCGGTCGTATTGGCCCACAGGTCGCTGAGCGTGTAGCTGGACGCGGCGGGCAGGCCGACCGCCGCGGCGGTGCTGGAAATGGTGGCGGCGGCCGCGTTCTCGTTGAACAGCACGACCGCCACGGCGCCGCCGGTGAGCGGCTTGGCGAGCACGTCAAGCCCACCGGAGGCGGAGACCTCGGTGCCCTGCCTGCCCAGCGGGTCCTGGTCCACCGCGATGACGTTCTTGTTCAGCAGCGTGGCCATGGTCGCCGCGCTGGCGGTTTGCAGGTTGGTTCCCGCGATCAGCGGCGCGGCCATCTCGGCCCAGAGGCTGAACTCCGACTCGTCCTCGAGGGTGGACATCCCGTTGCCCACTTCCAGCATGTCCGGGTCATTCCAGGCACCGGGGCCCGCGTACTGGGCCAGTTGCACGTTGCTGTGGAAGTTGGCCAGCATGCTCGAGAAGCTGGCACTGATGTCCCCGGTGGTCCGCCACATGTTGGCGGTCTGGGCACCCCATAGCCAGGGGCTGTTCACGCCCCACTCGGACAGGCTGTACAGGATCGGCCGGCCCGTCGCGGCGAGCGCGTCGCGCATCGTCTGATCGCTCTGCTCGATGTTCCCGTTGTTGTTGCAGTTGTCGTACTTGAGGTAGTCGACGCCCCAGGACGCGAAGGTGCTGGCGTCCTGCTGCTCGTGTCCCAGGCTGCCGGGGAAACCGGAGCAGGTCGCGGTCCCGTCGTCCTCGTAGATGCCCAGCTTCAGGCCCAGCGCATGCACGTAGGCGGCTACCGCGGCGATGCCGTCGGGAAATTTCGCCGGGTCAGCGACCAGGTTGCCGTTCGCGTCCCGCTGGGCCTTGAGCCAGCAGTCGTCGATGTTCACGTAGTCGTATCCCGCGGCCTTCATCCCCGAGGTCACCATGAACTGGGCCGTCTGCTCAACGAGCTGCTCGGACACGCTGCAGCCGTAGGCGTTCCAGTCGTTCCAGCCCATCGGCGGCGTCAGGGCCAGGCCGTTGCTCAGGGCCTGGGCCGGCGTCCGGCCGACCGCCAGCGTCAGCGCCGCGAGGACGAGGACGCCCGCGGTGGCCAGCACCATCGCCGGGTGACGCAGTGACTTGGCCATGGCAACTCCCGGCTCAACCTGCTCCGCGCCGCCACGCCGCCCCTGGCGGCGGTGTGCTGCGTGTTCCACCACGCAGCACACCGCCACGCCGCTGAGCCGTCAACGGGCCTGCGGCCGCCGTGCGCCCAGCCGCGCGCAAGCGCAGGCCAGCCGGGGGCACCGGTGAAATCCGGGCTGAAACGCACGGCGGCACGCCCCGGGCGCAGCTGATCGTCAGACCGGGCCCGACTCGCCTGAGCGGCCGATCGCGATGCATGGGGGATGGCGCTGGGCCGGCCGCGGACACCGGCGTCGTGGCGGCCAAACCGCCGACGTGCCGGCCAATTCATCGGCGCAGAATACCGGGCTATTACCGTGATCCATGCACAACAGGAACTTATTCCAGACCGGGAACTTGGTGCCTGAATTACCCTGTGCGCCCAGCCGGCCAGGGTGGCCTGAGCGCAGGATAACCGGCCACCCGGTGGCCGGTCTCGCACTCCGCGGAAGCCAGTACGCGAAGCTGTTCGCTGCGTTACGCTTCCGGCCACTCGCGTGTTCAGGCACTCGCGCGTTCAATCCACGAGTGACCGGATGAGCGGCGCGAGAAAGGGCATATCAGATGCCCATCGGGGCGGACACGAACCAGGTTTATATTTCGGCGCAAAACCGCCGCGCCGCTGGTCCGGCTGTCCCATCGGTGCGTCAGGCACTGGATCGGGTCAGGCGGCGGCGAGTGTGACGCGGGGGCAGGGTGACCCACGCGGCGGGCCACCGCGGCGGGCCACCGTGACGGACCACCGTGCCGGGCCGCCGTGCCGGACCGCCGCGACGAACTTCAGCCCGACCAGCAGCGTCGGGTCCCAGGACCAAGGGAGGGCGCATGCACAAGGATTCACCCGAGGTGAGCTCCGGGGAGCACTGGAGCGCGTCAGACCTGCAGCAAAGATTGCGCAGGAGCATCCAGCAGCTCGCGGTCAGGTCCGGGTCACATGAGCTGCTCGGCCGCTGTGAGCACCACGAATTTGTTGATGACCTGGAGACGAAGCTCTTCCTGGCCGACAGCCCAGAGGCGTTCCATCGCGTGGCCTACGCGATGGCTGCGCACCTGCACGAATGCAGCACTGCGGCCGCTGACTTTTCCGCGATAGCCAGAGGGATTCAGCTGTACGTCGATCTCGATTCCGGTAATCCCAGCGCAGAAACGGCGGCCAGCAATTTCCTGGGGGATATCGCCATGGCACGGCACGAGCTTCCGGATCTGGCCACGCTGCCGCCGAAGATGCTGGCGGACATCGCCTCCTACCTCGGCTACGCGGTCGCTGGTGGAGTAAATCGCCGGTAGCCCTGATCGCCGCGCAGCCCACCCCGGTCCCGCCGCTGATCGCCCCGGGTCAGCACCCGCCCGGCGGGCGGGTCACCGCAGGCCATGAAACGTTCGTGCCAACGGCACCAGCCACGATCCGCTGACCTGGGCATCCGTCCCCGGCTCGGCGGCGGCGCACTGAGCGCGGGCGCTCATCCCCGCTGCCCTTTACCATCAGGCTGCCCAGTTGCGCGACGTGGAGAGGGACCGGCTGTGGACGTGCGCCAGATCACCGCTGCCGCCATGGCAGGCCTGGCCCTGAGCATGCTCGCCGCCTGCTCGGGGTCCGCCGGGGCTACGCCGGCCATCGCGGGCAGCGCCAATAGCGCCGCCGCCCGGAGCGCGGCCGCGAACAGCGCGGCGAACAGCCCGGTGCCACCATCCGCTGCCGCCGTCGCCAGCACCGCCCCCTACTGCGCGCAGGCACCGTCGTCCATGGTCGGCTCAGCGCTGGGGCTGTCGCTGGGAAAGCAGGTGGCATCGCTGGACGGGCCGGTGTCGGTCTGCGCCTACCTGGGCAAGTACGAGGTCCTGGTCCGCTTCCAGGTCGGCGAGACCGCCAGTGTGTTCACCCAGAGCCGGACGTCGCTGGTGAGCCTGCACCAGTCGGTCAGTGGCGTGGGCGGACTCGGTGATCAGGCCTATTACGCAACGACCGGCACCGGGAAGCGGGCGAGCAACACCCTCGCCGCCCGGAAGGGCTCGATCGCGGTCTTCGTCACGGCACCCACCCGGCTCGCCACCGAGCGGATCCTGATGACCCAACTGCTGGCCAAGCTCTGATCCGCGGCACTGACGGCCGCGGCCACTGACGGCCGCGGCCGCTGGGGTTAACGGCCACTGGGGCTGTCCCGGCGGCCGGTCAATTGTGCCGCCCTAATTGGCTGGCCGAAGTCACGGGGGGCGGCGCTATCAAGATTTATCCAAGCCTCCCAGCCAACTCCGCCGACAGCGGACCGGACAAAGGACCGCCGATCCCGGCACCCGTGGCTGCCGCTCGACGCGGAATGCCCGCGCCATTTACCGGACTGGCCGCCGGGGCTCCTGCGGCCCGGAAGTTGCCGTCAATCATGAATAGGACGGCCGGGCAATGGAACGGCGCCCGGCGGCGGGGCGCCGCGAGTGCCTGGAACCCGGGCGGGACCACCGGGTCAGCACGTCACGAGGATATCTTCCGTGGTCATTCATGATCCATGACTCAGCGGGCCGGGCGGCGCACTCAGCGCGATCACCGCTGGCGCACACCGCCGACCGGGCCGGCGCTGCCGTATCCGCCAGCCCACCGTGAGTAACGATCTTGGACGCGGCGAGGCCATTTTCCAGCCACCGCTGCCATTGCCACAACTGCCCGTTCTGAGCGGCCGGACAGTAATGTAAACGTTACACAATAGCGGAATGAGATGAATGTCCAGGCCAGGCTGGTCGCCACCACCCGATCACCCGTCATGACCCCCGAGAAGGGGTCATGACTCGCCCGACGTATTCGCCATATGATCGCTCAGTACGAGAACAGCGTCGAGGACGGGTGCCTCCCGATGCCCCTAAACCCGGGGGGGGATCCGTGGCTAGGGGAGAGGAGGGAGGTGCCCGTCCTCGACGGCTCGATAGTACAGGTCCAATTTAGTAGGTGCCGCACGGCCTGCTCGGCTGTACTTCTCGCGGACCCGGCCGACATACTGCTTGGCCGTCTCCTCGCTGATCGACATCCTGCGGGCGACGGACTTCATCGGCATGCCGGTGGCGTACAGCCGCAGCGCCCGGGCCTCCTGCGGGCTCAGCTCAGGCCGGTCCGGGGCGTCGTCGGTGGCGAAGATGTAGGCGAGGCGGGAAGAGACCCAGTCCTGTCCCGAGGCGACCGCCTTGATGGCCGCCCGCACCTCGGAGGTCTCCTCATTTTTCAGGACATAACCGAGAGCCCCGGCGCGCATGGCGGCCCGGACCGAGACCGGCTTGTCGGAGGCGGCGAGCACCAGGACGGCCGGGCCGGCCGCGAGGATCGCGGCCACATTACGCTGCACGGTCGTCCCGTCGCCCAGCTCGACATCCAGGAGAACCACGTGAGCGTGGCGGCCCGGCCCGGCCAGGAGCTCGTCGACGGTCGCCGCGGTGCCAACCACCCTGATGCCGCTCTCAGTAGCGGTGACCCAGCCGGTGACACCGTCGAGCACGATGGGGTGGTCATCCACCGCAGCGACGTCGATGACGCCCGCCCCGCCGCCCGTCACTTCGGTCACGCCGCCGCCTTCCCCCACCGGACCTCCAGGCATCCCGAGCCGGTGTCGTCGACGTCCACGGTGGCCTGCCAGTGGGCCGTGGCTGGCACCTTCTTCCGCAGTTCGGCTACGTCAGGGGTGGCCGACGGCGGCCGGTCGAAGGTCACGTACAGTTCCACGTCGTCGTCGGAGGCGAGAACGGTGAGCATCACCGGGTGCGGCGGCAGCGCGCTCATCACGCCATCGACCGCCGCCAGGGTCGCGCCCGCCACCTCCCGTATCGGGCGCCCCGGGTCGCCCACCACCTGGACCTCCACCGGCAGGCCGCGCGCTTGGGCGGCGCGCAGGGCAGGCTCCAGTTCGGCCAGCACGCCGCCCGCCTTCCGTGGCCGGTCGGCCAGGGCGCGCCGCAGCGTGGACGCATGCCTGGCGCATCGCTCCCGCACGCCGGGATCGGCGGGGTTCAGCGTCCCGTCGGCGATGCCACGCAGCAGCGGGAGCGCCTCCATTTCCAGCAGGGCGAGCCGGCGGCCCCGGTCCTCATGCACCGCCGCCGCCGCAGCGCGTTTCGCCGCCGACCGGCTCGCCAGCGCGGCGCGGCGGGCGGCTATCCGGGCATGGGCCCGCAGGGCCGGCCGCAGGGCGGCGAACACGACCAGGATCACCACCAGGGTGTAGGCGGTGGCCCCGAGGCGCGCCAGCCCGAGCGAGGTCACGCCCTCCCGCTGGATGAAGAAGACGGTGTGCCCGGCGAAGACGAGCAGCGCACCGCAAATCCATTCCCACGCTGGGCGGCTCAGCGCGATGATGGCGAGCATCCAGCACGTTCCCACGACCGACCAGTCCGAGGTGCCGGTGCCGCCCGCACGCCGGTCCCAGCCAACGACGCTGACGGCGGCGACGGCGATCGCGATGGCGACGGCCGCATCTCGCCGCGTCAGGCCACCCGCGCGGGCCCGTGGCACCAGCCATCCGGCCGCCGCCAGCAGCCCGAGCCACACCGCCAGCGACACGGCCGGACGCCGGTAATCATGCAGATAGATCAGCACTTGGACGAGGAGGGTGAACTGCCAGATCACCGCGACCGTGCCAGCCATCCGCGGTAGTTCTGACTCGGCCGCCTCCCGCACCACCTGGTCGCCGCTCGCCGCGCCCGGTCCCCCCGGACCAGGGCCCCCGCCCGGGACAGCCCCCTGGCCAGCAGGCGGCGCGGCCCAGCGCAGGCTCACGTCGGTGCCCTCGCCCGGCGCCGACCGCACCGACGCCTGCCCGCCCTGGTCGGCCAGGCGCTCGATGATGGATCGCCGCAGGCCCAGCCGGGCCGGGTCGGCGCGGGCCGGATCGAAGCCCGCGCCGGCGTCGCGCACGATCACCTGGACGCCGTCCGGCTCCCCGGCGTCCCGGCGGCCTGCCGCCAGGCTGACCTCCACCCAGGCCTGGTCAGTCCCCGCGTGACTGGCCACGTTGGCCAGCGCCTCGCGCACGGCGTGCGTCATCGCGGCGGCGACCGGCACCGGCACGTCCGGTCCGGTCCCGGCACCAGGTCCAGGTCCAGCCGCGCTGGCGGCCTCGCCCGGCGGCCCGGCGGCGGCCAGCACCGCGGCCGACACCTCGACATGGACGTCCAGGCCGCGGGCGCGCATCTCGACGGCGACGGCCTCGATGCCGATGAGCAGCCCGCCGTACGGCCGGCGGGCCGACTCGGCCGTCTCGCCGGAATCGCGGAGCACGTACTCCATCAGCGTGACATCGCGCTGACACCGGCCCACCACCTCGCCCGGGCGGCCGCTGCGCGGGCGGGCGAGCGCGGTGAGCGTGTTGAGCACCGTGTCGTGCAACAGCCGCTCATGCTCGCGGCGCTCGGTGTTCCGGGACAGGACCACGTACTGCTCGCGTATTTCCCGGTCCGCCTGGGCGAGAGCAGCGTCCGCCCGGGCGGCCCGGCGCCGCAGCATCCGGTACCCGCACCAGACCGCGGCGGCGACGGCCAGCAGCAGCAGGCCGGCGGCCGCTGGCGAGTTGCCATCGGAGCCGGCCACGGCCGCGCCGGCCCAGTAGGCCGCGCCCGACGCGAGGGCCAGCGGCGCCAGCACCGCGCCGGGAGCGAACCAGGCCGGGACGACGAGCTGGGCCGCCATCACGATGAACAGCCAGTTGGCGGTGTCGCCGCGCATGGCCGGAGGCACGCACCACATGACGGACAGGGCGAGCGCCACATGCGCGGCCGAGTCGAGGCCGGCCAGCGGCCACCCCGGCCAGCGGCGCAGCAGCCCGGCCACCAGCGCGGTCGCCCAGGCCACGGCGGCGACCGGCCCGGCCAGCCGCCACGGATCAGCCGCGTAGAACGAGTGCCAGATGACCACCTGCACCGCGATATACGCGATCGCGATACACCGGATGATCGACGCGGTCCGGACCGCCGCCGAGTTCAGCGTCGTCGCCGCAGGGCCGGCTGGCGGGATGCCGGAGACGCCAGCGGGCCACTGCCGCGCTCCGTAACCGGGCGGCCACATGGGCTGATGATAGGACCAAACAGGCTGCCGAGTCTGCACTCTTCGAATCACAAACTCGCATATCGGGTTTCAGTGTCCGCTTTCCAGTGTCCGCGGACTCCCCCGTCAGGCTTCGCCGCGGCAGATCCGGTACGCCTCAGCGCGCGGAACCCGGTCGAGCAAGGCTGGCATGCGGGCCAGTCCGGCCAGTTCATCCCGGCAGTCATGGCACCAGGCCAGGTGGCTGCTCACCAGCGCGCGATCGGCAGGCTCAATGGCGCCCAGGACATAGACGCCAAGCGCATGCCGGATCGGCCCGCAATCGCCGGCGCTGGTCTCCACATCAATTCCAACGTCCGGCCGCTGCCTGCGGGTTCATCAGGCCGCTGCGCAGACATCATCCAGCAGACCATCAGCCTGGGTCGCCGTGACCGGGGGCGGGAGGTAATCTCGGATGAAGCCAGTTTCGACCCATCGGCGCTACACGACCCGGATCGCAGGGCTGGCCCAGTCCGCTCCAGACCCCGGCGGTACATCCCAAGTCCGGCCCACCATGTACTGCTCAGGAGTCCGCGATGCGATCCACCGACACCGGCCCTGGCCTGGTCCGGCGCCACCCGCCGCAGCCCCCCTCATCAGCCGAGCCCGCGTCGCCCCCCTCGCGGCGCGGCAGCGAATACGCCGAGTTGTCCAGGGAGATCAAGCGTGCTGGGCTGCTTGACCGGCGGCCCCGCTACTACATCTGGAAAATCACGGTCACCGCGGCGCTGCTGGCGGCCGGCTGGGCCGCCTTCGTCCTGATCGGCAACTCATGGTGGCAGCTGGCCGTGGCCACCTTCCTGGCCGTCGTGTTCACCCAGATCGGCTTCCTGGGCCATGACGCCGGGCACCGGCAGATCTTCGGCTCCCGGCGAGCCAATTACGTTCTCGGCATCCTGCTCGGCAACCTGGGCATCGGGCTGAGCTACGGCTGGTGGGTCAGCAAGCACAACCGGCACCATGCCAACCCCAACACCGAGGGCGAAGACCCCGACATCATGCTCAGCGCGCTGGCTTTCACCACCACCCGGGCCGGGGCCAGCAAAGGCCTGGCCCGGCTCGTGTTCCGGTTCCAGGCCTACCTGTTCTTCCCGATGCTGCTGCTGGAAGCGATCAGCTTGCATGCGTCCAGCATCCGCGCTCTGGCCAGCCGCGCCCGCTACCGGGCCTGGGAGGCCGCGCTGCTCGCGGTCAATATCGCGGGCTATCTCGCCATGGTGTTCCTGGTGCTCTCACCAGTTAAGGCGGTCGTGTTCATCGTGGTGCAGCAGGGCCTGTTCGGCCTGTACCTGGGCTCCTCGTTCGCGCCCAATCACAAGGGGATGCCCATCCTGGACGCCAATGACCAGACCGACTTCCTGCGCAGGCAGGTCCTCACCTCCCGGAACGTGCGCGGCGGCTGGCTGACCGACTTCGCGCTCGGCGGCCTGAACTACCAGATCGAGCACCACCTGTTTCCCTCGATGCCCCGGCCCAACCTGCGCCACTCGCAGAGCCTGATCGCGGCCTTCTGCCGGCAGCGGGACCTGCCGTATTGCGAGGCCAGCCTGGTCGGCTCCTACGCCCAGGCGCTGCGCTACCTCAATACGGTCGGCCGGGTGGCCGGCCAGCCGGCGATGGCCTCGACCACCCAGGCATCAGCGGTCCAGCCCCTTACCGCCCGGCTCGACGAGGTCGGGGAAGGTCTCTGAGCCGTCGACGAAGGCCCGGGCCAGGTCGGACAGCCGAAGGTTGCGGGTTCTCGCATAACGTCGCAGCACGGCGAACGCCTGGTCCATGTCCAGCTGCAGGCGTTCGGCCAGCTTCCCTTTAGCCTGCTCGATGGTGACCCGGCTGTTCAGGGCGGCCTGCAGCTGCTCGTTGAGGGTCTCGCTGCGGCGCAGGCTGCGTTCCTGGAGCAGGCTGATGGTGGCGACGTCGGCCAGCGCCTGGCCGACCCGCATGTCCGCCGGGTCAAAGATCCCCGGAGCGGCGCGGAACAGGTTCAGCGCGCCGATGGTCTGCTCACGCAGCCGCATCGGCAGGGCCTGCACGGCGGCGAACCCGGCTTCCTGCGCGGCCGGCGCAAAATGCGGCCAGCGCCGCGTCTCGGTGCTCAGGTCGGCCACGACGACTGGCTTCCCGCTGCGGAAGCAGTCCAGGCAGGGACCCTGATCGCTTTGGATCTGGAACAGTTCCAGGAGCCGCGCCCGTTCGCTGGAGGCCGCCACGACGCGCAACTCCCCGCGGGGGTCAGCCAGCAGCAGCCCGGCCGCGGACGCGTCAAGCAACTGCACGCTGCGATCGGTGAGCATATGCAGGAAGTCGATGACGTCGAAGCCAACGACCATTGTGTCGGCCAGTTCGACGAAAGTCTCCGAGAGCAGTTGTCCATCCATCCCACTCACCTGCTCATAGTCATGGACGGCTGCCGCAGCAGCAACTAGGCTGCGCGTTCAGCGGCCATCGGTCGCTCACTTCCCACCACCCGCAGGCAGGTCCAATTCAGACTCCAGCCGCAGTCGGCGGCCCACGATGTCCCGTGCCACATCGGCTAGGCGTCGGCCCTCAGCATAAGCGTACGCACGCAGCCGCACGAACGCATCCTCGATGTCGACCCCGAGTTGCTCGGTGAGCATCCCGGTGGCCTGGTCGATCTCCGCCCGGTGCCGCGCGAGATACGGGGGCTGCCCACCTGGGCCGGCCAGCGGCCCGGTCGCTCCGGCGGCCCGGTCCTGGCCCTCCAGCAGCAGCACCGCGGCGGTGTCGGCGAAGACCAGCGCGTCGCCGAGCTGATCGTTGGTCAGCGGGCCGGCCTGGCGCCGGTACATCTCAAGCACCCCGACCCGGATCGCCCCGATCTGCAAGGGGAACGCGAAAATCCCCGCGGCGCCCGCGCCCTGGGCGGCCGGCCCGAAACCAGGCCAGCGGGCCGCGACCGCCGGGGCGGCGAGGTCGGAGGCGAGCACTGGGCCGCCAGCGGCGGCCGCATCCGGGCCCGGTCCTTCGCCGAGCGTCAGCTCGAGCTCGGCGAGTTGCTCGCTGAGCGCATCGGTCGCGCACATGACGTGTCCTGACCCTGCCTTGGCCGCGGCGGTCAGCGCCGCGCCGCTGACCGCTACCGCCGCCAGGGATGCAGTGCAGACGTCCACGGCGGACACGAGCGCACCACGGATGCCGGCCTGCACCGCCACCAGACCCCAGATGCCGGCTGCCCGGTTAGCTGGCATGTCCCCGCGCCCAGCGCCCGCCACTGGTCGCGCGTGCGGGCCCGGGGACATCGATCAGCAACTCAGCGGTCAGCCGACGCGAGGGACCGCTGTGGCTGGTCCAGGTCCAGCTCCTGGTCCAGGTCCAGGTCCTGGTCCTGGACCCGGCGATGCTTGTCGAGGCGGGCGGGGTCGGGCCAGTGCACACCGGTGACCCAGCCAAAGTGCTCGAAGACCCGGATGACCTCGGCGGAAATGTCGATCTGGCCGGGATCCGCGCCATGCCGGGCGCAGGCCGGATCGGAGTGGTGCATGTTGTGCCAGCTTTCGCCGAACGACAGCAGGGCGAGCGGCCAGAGGTTGGTGGCCCGATCGTGGCTGCGGGTGATGAACGGGCGCGTCCCGAACACGTGGCACAGTGAGTTGACGCTCCAGGTGACGTGCTGCAGCAGGGCGACGCGGACGAGTCCCGCCCACACCAGGGCGGCCACGGCGGCCTGCCAGGTGCCGCCGATCGCCCACCCGGCCGCGAACGGCACGGCCAGCGACACGACGCACAGGGCCGGGAAGGCACGCGAGACCGCCCGCATGGCGGGGTCAGCCATGACGTCAGGGGCGTACCGCGCAGGCGGGCTGGGATCGTCCCGCAGCAGCCAGCCCACATGGGCGTCGGCCAGGCCGCGGAGCTGCCCGGACAGGCTGGTTCCGTACCGGTACGGGGAATGCGGGTCGCCCGGCCGGTCAGTGAAGGCGTGGTGACGGCGATGCGCGGCCACCCAGCCGATGACGTCGCCTTCGAAGCTCATCGAGCCCGCGATGGCCAGCGCCACCCGCAGCCGGGGGGCGGCGGTGAAGGCGCGGTGGGTCAGCAGGCGGTGAAAGCCGATGGTCACCCCGAGCCCGGTGATCATGTACAAGGCGACCGCGAGGAGGACATCGGCGAGGCCGATGCCGTGCCCCCAGGCCAGATAGACGGCGGCGGCCAGCCCGGCGAACGGTACCAGCACGATCGCCACGGTCACTGCGACCTGAACTTTTCCTTGCAGGGTGCGGGGCCCGGCGTCGCCGCCAGGAAACGGCCCCGTGCCGTCGTACTCGCCGGCCGTGCGCGAAGCAGGCATGGTGGTCCTTTCCGTCAGCTCCGGCCGGTTACGTCGAGCGGCATGCGTAACAGCGGTTGAGCGCTCCATCAAATTGGTGAGCCACCCGCTGTACTTGAGGCATCCGCAGAAAACGAGACACCCCGGCAGGCTTTCGCCCTCCTTTTCCCATAACGCTTGTTACCAGTCAGTGCACGAAAAAAAACTCCGGCCTGCGCACCTGCTCAACTTCGCAGATGCCGCCTAGGTCCGGAGCAACTTCCTTCAGATTACCCCCCCGGGCGCGCAGTGCATAGGGCGCGCCACGGCGAATACGGGAATGGATTATTTCCGGCGACCACCCCGCTGCGCCCAGCAGTTCGCCCACCCGGACGACACGCGTCCGGGTGGGCGAACTGGTCAGACTGAACTGGTCAGACTGGGCGAACCTGCTCGGCCTGCGGCCCCTTCGGGCCCTGGCCGGCGGTGAACTCGACCCGCTGGTTCTCCGACAGACTGCGGAATCCGTCAGTCTGGATGGCGGAGTGGTGAACGAAGACGTCGGCGGTGCCGTCGTCCGGGGCGATGAAACCGTACCCCTTGTCGGCGTTGAACCACTTCACGGTGCCCTGAGCCATGTAACTTTCTCCTGCTACGACGATCTTCGAGACCCACGGATGTGTGTCCCGGGCTGTTGCGACCGCCTGCCTTTGAAGGCCGGACTTGAGCATCCACGACGCCCGCCGTCAGAATTCCGCAGGCGCTGTAACACGTACACGAATTTCGACTACAACCATCGCCAACATTACCACCACGGTGCGCTCGCCCGCTCACGGTGTGCCAAACACCGGGTTTCAGCCGTGCGCGGGCGCGGTTTCCTGAAGCCGGATATCGCGGCCGGCGAGGAGATCAAGCAGCTCCCCGACGGTGCGGTCGCGGCTGGCCGCCTCGGGCAACGGCAGGTGCACCTGGATCTGGTACCGGTTGCGGCGGCCGTCCTTGTGCTTGACGATGTAGCCGGCGTCGGTGAGGTCGCTGATGATCCCGTACGCGCTGCGCTCGGTGATGCCCACACTGGCCGCGATATCGCGCAGGCGCGCTTCCGGGTCGCCCGCGACGCACAGCAGTACCTGCGCATGGTTGGTGAGGAACGTCCACTTCGGCACGATCCACAATCTATCATAGATACTAGAAACACATTGCTAGTTTTCTGATACTGATATAGCCTGAAAACCATGTCCCCCGGAGTATCGGCACCGCCGCGCGCAGCCATCAGCGAATTCAGCTCAACTCCTGGACGGGAGGGCGCCACGCACCTTCGGTGCGGAGGCTGCGGAGGCAGCGCCCTGCTCACCCAGGGCGCGCGGCGCTACGGGCGGCTCGTGCACAGCTTCCTGCTCGGGCATGAGCTGTGCGGCGACGCGGTGGAGATCACAGCGGCTCGTTGACCCACCGCCAGCCATCCGCCTCCGCAAAGGCCGGCCGCACGATGAAGGCTCCGGCCGCGTCGGAGAGTTCCGCCAGAACCCGGACCAGCTCGCGGTGAAAGCCCTCCGGTATGTGCGCCCCCTGCTGTGTGTCGGACACGACCAGCGTCACACTGGCCCCGTCACCGCCGGCCACCCGGGCGGTGATGTTTCCGTTAATGTCAACGCCGACCCCCACGATCGCCTCAGCGCGGATGATGTCGCTGCCGTCGGCCCTGGCCACCCACACGTGCGGTGTATCCATACGCGTCATCTCCCAGCTCACAATCACGGCGTGCTCCAACACTCCCACACCGGCTGAGCGGCCAGGCTCAGGCGCCAGTTCTTGGTGGCTTGCGGAGCAGGCGGCCCAGGCTGCGGATTGCCCGGTCGATGTCGGTGCCGAACGGATTGTCCTGCACCAGGTAGGTCCAGGTCGCGGTCGGCCGCTTCAGCCCGGCCGCGTCGAGGTCGGCGCCGGCCGCAGTGATCGGCACCGTCTCGAAGGACTCGGCGCACCGGGTGGCCATGTCAGCGGAGAACGAGGCGAACAGGCGGGCCAGCTCCTTGTGGAACTCGTCCAGCGGGCTGAGCCCACGTCCCAGGGCGCGCAGGTGAATGCCTTCCCGCAGGTCGGCGACCTGGGCCAGGTGCTGGGCCCAGCGCCGGTCCAGGTGCCACAGGGTAATCTGCCGCGCGGCGCTCACCAGGGCGGCTTCGTCGCAGGTGGCGCTCAGCCGCGCGATGCGCTCGGCGCAATCGCCGGCCAGCGCCCGCAGCGCCGCGTCGGTGCGCAGCACCCGCTCCCGCTGCTCCGCGACGATCCGGCGCTGGGCCTCGACGGGTGTGGTGTAGCTCCAGGTGTTCCGGTGGATCTGCAGGCCGACGCCCTCAGCGACCCGCTGGGCGTGCTCCACCGTGGCCTGCGGCCCGGGGTCGCTGATCCGGCCCGCCGCCTCGATCACGGCGCGTGGCGCCCCTTCCGGCACGTACTGGGTCACCAGCGCGTCATCCAGGCTGGTGAAGAAGACCGAGCCGCCCGCGCTGCCCTGGCGGCCGGCCCGCCCGCGCAGCTGCTGGTCGAGGCGGCTGCTGGCATGCCGGCCGGTGCCGATCACCTGCAGCCCGCCAAGCTCGGCGACCGGGCCGGGGTCGCCCGCGGTGCCGCCGAGCCGGATGTCGGTACCCCGGCCCGCCATCTGGGTCGATACCGTGATCGCGCCCGGCGCGCCGGCCTCGGCGATGATCGCCGCCTCCGCCGCGTCATTCTTGGCGTTCAGGACCGCGCAGGCCAGCCCGGCCCGGCCGAGCCTGCGGGCCAGCCGCTCGGATTCGGCCACGTCGAGGGTGCCGATCAGGACGGGCCGCCCGGTGGCGTGCGACGCGATCACCTGGTCGGTGATGGCCTGCTCCTTGGCCTCAACCGTCAGGTACAGCCGGTCCGGCTCGTCCTCGCGCACGCACGGCACGTTGGGCGGGATCACCGCGATCTCCAGCCCGTAGAACTCGCGGAGCTGCTCGCCTACCGGCACGGCGGTGCCGGTCATGCCGCAGACGGCCGGGTAGCGGCGGACCAGGGACTGGATGGTGAGGCTGTCCAGGACTTCCCCGCTCTCGCTGGCGGTCAGCCCCTCCTTGGCCTCCACCGCCGCGTGCAGGCCGTCCGGCCAGCGCTGCAGCCGGGCGACCCGGCCACGCGTCTCGCTGACGAGATGGACCCGGCCGCCGGCCACGATGTAGTCGACGTCACGGTGCAGCAGGGCGTGCGCGTGCAGCGCGACGTTGACCCGGGTGACCGTCTCGACCTGGGCCGACGTGTACAGGTCGATCCCGCCCAGCGCCCGTTCCACGGTGTGTGCCCCCGCGGCCGTCAACTGGACGCTGCGGCCGTCCTCATCGGTCTCGTAGTCCACGCCGCGGCGCAGCCGGCGGACGAGTTCCGCCATCTCCCGGTCGGGATCCCCCTGGTCCGCCCCGCCGGCCAGCACGAGCGGCACCATCGCCTCATCCACCAGGACCGAGTCCGCCTCGTCGATCAGGACCACGTCCGGGTCGCCGGCGACCCGGTCGGCCAGGTCCGTGACCAGCCGGTCGCGCAGCACGTCGAAGCCGATCTCGCTCACCGACCCGTAGCTGACCTGGGCGGCGTAGCTGCGGCGGCGCTGCTCGGGCGTTGACGCCTGGCCGATCCAGCCGACGCTGACCCCGAGCAGGCGGTAGAGGGGGCCCATCCACTCGGCGTCGCGGCGGGCCAGGTAGTCGTTGACCGACATCACCTGCACCGACCGGCCGCGCAGGGCGTACCCGGCGGCGGCGAGCGCGCCGGCCAGGGTCTTTCCCTCACCGGTGGCCATTTCGGCGACCTGCCCGGACAGCATGGCCAGCGTGCCGAGAAGCTGGACATCGAACGGCCGCTCGCGCAGCGTCCGCCGGGCGGCCTCGCGGCCGAGCGCGCAGATGTCCGCATCGCTGACCGCCGCGGCCGCCGCCGCGGCCAGCTCGCCGTCGGCCAGGCCCGCCAGCCGCCGCTCCTGGTCCGCGATCCCCGGCAGGAGTGCCCGGTAGCGGCTCAGGTCCGCCGTGCCGGGCTTGTGCAGGAATCGCCTGACCCGGTCACGCACGCGGCTCAGCGGCACACCGGGTCAACGCTCGGCCGGCGCCGCAGGTTCCGCGGGCCTAGGGCGTGTCCCGTAGATGTTCAGCGGCGCGGACCGGCACTCCCCGCACTCGCCAAGGTCCACGGGACGCGCCCTAGCTACGTCGGCGTGCAGGTC
>CAYPQM010000146.1:0-18376 GCA_964412845.1 uncultured Streptosporangiaceae bacterium | reverse complement strand
CCTGCGCTGCGCCTGCGGCGCTTTTACGCGCTGGGCCCCCGTGCCCGCCCGCGCCCTGGGTTGGGGTGGGGAAGAATGGGGAGCGTGACACAAACTGAGCCGGAGACGTCGAAATGGTCGTTGTGGTCGGAGGGGTCGGTCCTGTCGATCGGGTCCAAGGGATCGGTGCTGTCCATCGGGTCGGTGGGGTCCGCCTTGTCGGTGGGATCGGCGGGCTCCTTCCTGTCCGCGTTCTCCATCGGGTCGGCGTTCTCGCTGCTCTCGGTGCTGTCCTCGGCGTCACGGTGGTCCCTGATGTCGCACCGCTGCGCGGGCGGCGTTATGCGGGCCCCTCGCGCCCGGGCTCGCTAGCGTTCTGACCAGGGGGAAGGATCATGGTGTCGACCGCGCTGCTGCGGATGATCGGCCAGCAGGCTGATGCCCTGGACCGGATCGCCGAGCTTGACCTCACCGGCCCGGCCGCGATCCTGGGCGACGCCACGAGGGTGGTCCTGATCGGCACGGGCACCAGCCAGCACGCCGCCGAACTCGGCGCCATGATGTTCGAGCAGGCAGGCATGGACGCCCGGTGGTTCCCCGCCGCCACCTGGGCGCGCTGGAGCGCGGGCCCGCGCCCCGGCGACGCCCTGCTGGTGATCACGCACACCGCGGAGACCGCCTACGCCGCGCGGGCCCGGGCCGGCGCCCTGGCCGAGGGGGTGCCGCTGGTGTCGATCACCGGGCAGGGGCGCGGCTGGCCAGAAGCGATCGAGACCGTCCCGGCCGAGGAATCCGAGACCTATACCGTCAGCTACACCTCCGCGCTGGCCGTGCTGGCCCGGCTGGCCCATCAGGCGGCCACCGCGGGCGCGTCCGCCCGCGACCTGGCGCGGGCCGCCGCGCAGGTCCGGGCCGCCTGCGTCGACCCGGGCATCGAGGCCGTCCCGGTGCCCGCCCGCAGCCTGGCCATCGTCGGCTGCGGCCCGTGGGGGATCACCGCCCGCGAGGGCGCCCTGAAGATCCGCGAGGGTGCGCGGCTGCTGGCCGAAGGCTTTGATACCGAACGCTTCCTGCACGGTGCTGCCGTCCCTTACACCGCGGCCGATGGCCTGCTGATCCTGGAGCCCGGCGCCGACCCGGACGGTCTCACCGCGGCGGTCGGGTCCGCCGCGGAACTGGCCGGGATGGCGGTGTCCGTGCTCAGCGCGCCGGCCGGCCGCGAGGCAGCCAGCCCGCCGGATGACAGCCTGCCCCCGCTGGTGGCGCAGATCCCGATGACGGTGCGCCTCCAGTTGCTCGCCGAGCGGTTCGCCCGGCTGCGCGGCCAGGATCCGGACACCGCGATCGTCGGCCCGTGGGCTGACCCGGCGATGTGGCGACTGGGCCTGCCTGGCACCGAGTCCTGACGGCCCAGCATCAGGCGGGCCAGCATCAGGCGGGCCAGCATCAGGCGGGCCAGCATCAGGCGGGCCGTAACTGGCTGGTCAGTTACTTGACCAGCCAGTAACTGACCAGCCAGTAACGCAGCGGAGCGAATGCCATCTTTTCTGCCAACTAGCCATCAAACCGGTAGGGTGCCCTAACATCGGCAAACCGACAGCGAACCGATGGAGAGCGGGGAACGGTGTCGAGTTGTTCGAATGGTCATCCCATTTCCCCGGGAGCGGAGTACTGCGCGACCTGCGGCGATGACGTCTGGCCGCGTTGCTCGCTAGGCCACCCGAACGCTGTTGGCGTGCGCTTCTGCGAGACCTGCGGTGCGCTGGTTGCCGCGGTGGGCGCCGGTCCCGCCGCGGACCTCGTCACGGATTACCGCAGCGGGTCGTTCCGGGATCTCATGGCGGAACTCGATGAGCCGGCGCCGTCGGGCGCGGATCTACTGGTCAGTGACTGGCCGGTCTTCGAGCCGGGGCCGGATGAGCCGGTGCCGTATGAGCCAGTTCAGGCTGAGCCGGTGATGGCTGAGCCAGTTCAGGCTGAGCCGGCCGCCGCCGAGTCGGCGGTTCCGGGCTGGCTGTCGGCGAGCCCGCTGACGATTGACCCGCCGACCGGGGAGGCCGGGAACAACGGCGGCCGCGACGATCCGCCGACCCTCACCGATGTCGATGCCGGTGATGTCGACGCCCTCGCTGGCCTCGCTGGCCTCGCTGGCCTCGCTGGTACTGGCTCCGCCGGGGGCACACACCGAAGGAAGCGCGGGCCCAGAATGCTGGGCCTGGCGCTGGGCGTGATCGTTGCCATCGCCGCGATCCTCACCAGTGGGTTCATGCTGTTGCGTCACGGGGAGCACCAGGCGCAGGCCGCAGTGAGCCCGTCACCTGGCACCAGGCCTGCCACATCGGCCTCCGCGTCGTCGGCGGCCCGGGCCATCCTGCCCGCGAAGTGGACCGCTCCGACGCCCCTCGACCAGCAGGCGGCCAAGATCGGCAATCCGACCATCACCGGGGTGTCCTGCCCGCAGCGCGCCGTGTGCTTCGCGGTCGACAGCGTCGGCGCCATCATGTCCTACACCCCCGGGGGTAGCTGGCAGACCGTGGCGACTGACGCGAAGGCGGGCCTGGTCTCCATCTCCTGCGCCTCCAGCACGTTCTGCCTCGCGCTGGACAGCGCGGGTGGCGCCATGACGCTCGACCAGGGCGTCTGGAGCAGCCCGGCGCTCGTCGACTCGCGGATCGGCACGTTCACCGCGGCATCCTGCCCGGTGCCGACGTTCTGCATGACCGTGGACAGCGCCGGCAGCGCCTTCGCCTATACCGGGTCAGCGGCCGGCTGGCATCCGTTCACCGTCGACCCCACCAAGATGGGGCTGGCCTCGGTGTCCTGCACCAGCGCTGCCTACTGCGTGGCCGCGGGAGACACCGGCGACGTCTTCACCTACAGCGGCACGTCGTGGAGCGCGGGCCAGGCGGTGGACAGCAGCAACGCGTTCGCGGCGGTGTCCTGTTCCAGCCCCGCGTTCTGCGTGGCGGTGGACCGCAGCGGCAATGCGGCCATCTTCACCGGGGGCCAGTGGACCGTCACGAAAATGGGGGCGGCCGCCGACGCGATCGCCTGCCCGTCGGATGGCTATTGCGTCGCCGTGGACAGCGCCGGAGGTGCCCTCGTCTACCGCAACGCCCACTGGTCCGCGGTGACCAGCATCGACGGCGAGAATGCCGTGCAGGCTCTCAGCTGCCCCGCCGTGGCCGCGTGTGCCGCGACCGACAGCATGGGCAATGTCATGTACTACTCATCTACCCCTGTGGCAGGCTGACCCGCGGTGCCGACGTGCAGTAATGGTCATCCCGTGGCCCCGGGAGCCGAGTCACGTTTCTGCGATACATGCGGCGTGCTGCTCCCCGGGGAACCAGCGGCGGGTCCCGCGCAGCCGCCCGCCGCCACCCCGGCCACGGAGTACACCCCCTGGTCGCTGGAGGACTTCCTCAAGGAAGGCGACACCGAGAGCAGCAGCGAACCGCCCCCGCCTGCCGCCGCTGGCGGCGTGGCTGCTGGTGCTGCCGCCACTGGTGCCGGCGGTTCAACTGCCGGCGGTGGTTCAGCGGTTGCCAGCGATGGTTCAGCGGTTGCCGGCGCTGGAACGCCCGACGGGGGGACCCGGTGGTCCCGGGTGCTGATCTTGGCGTTGGGAGCCGTCGTCCTCATTGCCGCCGCGATCGTTGGCGGTCTCGCGCTGCTGCACCAGCGCACCGGGCAGTCGGCCCAGGCGGGTCCGTCACGCGGCGCGACCCCCTCGGCGGCCTCCGCTGCCCCCTCGGTGGCGGCCTCCCCGACGCCGAGTGCGACGCACTCCGCGACGCCCAGGCCGTCACCGACGCCGACCCTGGCCGTCGTCCCCGCCGCGGCGGCCGCTGCGACGGCGGCCGGTCACCAGGACGCCTGGACCATCAGCCGCGACCGGCTGCAGGCCCTGCTGGCCGCTGAGCAGGCACTGCTTCGCAGCCGGGGCCGCCTGCCGATCGTCGGGCACCTGCCGGGTGCCCCGTTGCCGGGCATCCACCGGGGCTTCCTGCCTTTCCCCGTGCTGCCGCGCGGCGGCCTGCCGCACCTGCCTCCCCGCGGTTTCCACCGGCCGTAACCACTGGTGTCACCCCGGGCGGTATCAGGAGGTCTGCGCGATGATCTCATTCGCTACGGCGGCCACGGTGACCGCGTACTGCGAGTCATGGGCCCACGTGCCGGCGAGTCCTTTGAGCGTGGGGGCGACGCCGCGCAGCTTGTCGGGCAGCGGGCGCACCGCCAGCGCCTCCTGGATCAGCTGGAGCTGAGCCGGGCTCCCGGCGCCGATCGGCAGTGAGTAGGCGAGCAGGCGGCCGGCGTGCGCGCGGACCGCCGTCTTCAGGTCGGGGAACGAGAGTCCGACGCCGGGCGCGCCGGTGACCCCGATCCCGGCCAGATTCCGCCGCGGCCGCTGCGACCAGAACGACGTGAGATGGCCCGTCTCCTCGGACATCTGCGCCACGACGAGCAGCGGGTCGAGGCCGACCGGCGCAGCTGTCTGGTAGTAGAGGGCGACGATGGCCCGGACATCATTGTCGGTGTATGCCCCGTGCGCCCGGGCGAGCAGGTACGCCTCGGCTCGTGCGGCTGGTGCCCGGGCGGCGGCGTGCAGCGCGGAGTCGGGTGTCACTGACGTCTGGCCGGTTCCGCCGCCGCCTGGGGTGACCGGGAAGCCGAAGAAACGGCACAGCGCGTGGTACTCGGCGGCGGCCAGCTCGTCGACGTGCGCCTTGAGCCACTGGTGCTCGGCTGGGTTGGTGACGAACCCGTGCTCGACGAGCACCTCAGGCCCTGGTGTGTCGACGATGCCGAAGCCGTAGTACTGCGCCCGGTCGACGGTTTGGTTGTCCGGCCGTCGGGACGGATGGCCGGGCAGCTTCTCGAACTCTGCCGCGATCAGGTTGGCCAGGCGGCGGTTCACCTCGAACTCCGGGTAGCCGACCGAGAAACCGTGCGCGGAGGGATCGCTGAACCCGTCCGCGTGCAGGAAGAGCGCGGCGTCGACCTGGATGCTGGGGTCGATCTTGCCGGGCACCGGGATGCCATGGAAGTGGGTGCTGTCGTGATTCAGCACCTTGACCAGCGCCTGCTGGATATCGGCGACCAGTGCGGCCTCACCGGGCGCACCGGTGCCCGACTCGAACCCGGGCTCCAGCGGCCGTTGATGGCCGGCCTGGACAAGGATGCGCTTCACCATTTCTCCCCCTAAGAGCTGCGTCTGCCTCGTCATTCTTGATGCCCCGCTTCGAGCGTCGCACATCCGCACAGAATGTGCACCCACCTTGTCTTCCGGTGAGCGGAACGCGGGGTACCTGCGGCGGCGACCGGTCTTCAGACTCGGCGGCAGCGGCAGCGGCAGGTGGCAGGGAGACAGCGATGGAATTCGTCAGGGATCAGTGGTATGTGGCGGCTTACTCGGCGGAGGTGGGGCGGGGGTTGCTCGGGCGCACCATTCTCGGTGAGCCGCTCGTGCTCTACCGGACCGGCGGCGGACAGCCGGTGGCGCTCGCCGACCGGTGCGTGCACCGGCATTTCCCGCTGTCGGAGAGCCGGCTGGCGGGCGACACCATTGTCTGCGGTTATCACGGTTTCACCTACGGCACCGACGGGCGGTGCGTCTCCGTCCCAGGTCAGCAGCGGATTCCGCGGACGGCGCGGGTCGCCGCGTACCCGGTGGCGGAGCAGGACTCGTTCGTCTGGGTGTGGATCGGCGAGCCGGAACGGGCCGATGTGAGCCTGATCCCGCGCGCGCCGTGGCTGGCGGACGACGGGTACACCACCGTCTGCGGGATGGAGCCGCTGGCGGCCAGGTACAGCCTGCTGGTGGACAACCTGATGGATCTGTCGCACGAGACGTACCTGCATGGCGGCTACATCGGCACGCCGGAGGTCGCCGACACCCCGGTCAGCACGGAGGTCGACGAGGACCAGGGCATCATCTACGTGAGCCGCCACATGGAGGACGCGGCCTGCCCGCCGTTCTACGCCAAGTCCACCGGGATCACCGGCCGCATCGTGCGCTGGCAGGACATCGAGTACCGGCCTCCGTGCCTGTACCTGCTGCATAGCCGGGTGGCGCCGACTGGCGTGCGGCCCGGGCCTGATGGGTCTGATCCGGCCGGCTTCCACATCGAGGTCGTGTACGCGATCACGCCGTCGACCGAGCACAGCACCTACGACTTCTGGGCGGTGGCGCGCGACTTCGCCCGCGACGACCAGGGCGTGTCCGGGTTCCTGCACGACAGCAACCGGACCGTGGTGCTGCAGGACGTCGCGGCGCTGAACATCCTGGAGCAGGTGGTCGCCGCCGAGCCGGAGGGAACCCAGGAACTCAGCATCAACATCGACACCGGCGGCCTGGCCGCGCGCAGGATGCTCCGCCAGATGGCGGAGGGGAACCCGCGGATCCCGGTGGCGGTGCCCTGATGACCAGCATGCTGCTGGGCCGCACGGTCAACCGGATCATCTGGCTGCCGGGCACTGACCGGCTGCTGGGCACCTGCCATTGCGGGGCGGTGGGCGAAGCGGATGACCCGGTGGCGATGTGGGATTGGCTGCTGGCTCACCCAGAGCACCCGGAGCGTCCGGAGCGGCCGTGAACAGTTCCCGTGACGAGGCCGAACGTGACCTGGTCGTCGCGCGCAAGGTGCGTGCTGCCGAGGGCGTGACTGTGCTCGACCTGCGCGATCCCTCCGCGGCGCCGCTGCCCGGCTGGCAGCCCGGCGCACACATCGACCTGATCCTGCCCGGCCCCGGCCTGGTCCGCCAGTACTCGCTGTGCGGGGACCCGGCGGAGGCCACGACCTGGCGTATCGCCGTGCTGCGCGAGGCCTCGGGCCGGGGTGGGTCACGCTGCGTGCACGACTCGCTCGCGGAAGGCTCCCGGGTACGTGCCCGCGGACCGCGCAACCACTTCCCGCTGGAGCCCGCCGGGGGCTACCTGTTCATCGCGGGCGGCATCGGCATCACGCCGATCCTGCCGATGATCGCCGCCGCCGAGGCGGCGGGCACCCCGTGGACCCTGACCTACGGCGGCCGGACCCGCGCCTCGATGGCGTTCCGCGATGAACTGCGGTCCAGGTACCCAGAACAGGTCCGCCTCCAGCCGCAAGACGAGATGGGGCTGCTTGACCTCGACGCGCTGCTCGGCGGACCGCCGGCCGGCCGGCTCGTCTACTGTTGCGGACCCGAGCCGCTGCTGGCGGCGGTGGAGTCGCGCTGCGCCGCCTGGCCCGACGGCGCACTGCACGTGGAGCGCTTCGCCCCCCGGGCAGCGCAGGCTTCGCCGGTGCCGGGGGAGTCAGCCGGCGCTGCGGCAGCGGGGGAGTCAGCCCGCCCCGCCGCGGCAGGGGCTTTCGAGGTCGAACTGGCGCAGTCCAGGATGCTGGTTGACGTTTCCGCGGAAACGTCCATCCTGCGTGCGGTCGAGGCGGCCGGCGTCCAGGTGCTCTCGTCCTGCACCGAGGGCATCTGCGGGACCTGCGAGACCGCGGTCCTCGACGGGGTGCCGGACCACCGGGATTCCCTGCTCACCCCGGCCGAGCGGGCGGCCGGGGACACCATGATGATCTGCGTGTCCCGCTCGGTGACGCCGAGGCTTGTCCTCGACCTCTGAACATAATGAAGTAGCCCGGTCCGGGCAGCAACAGCAGATCGGAGAGCGTCGGCCAGCGAGCGCAGGCAGGAAGGAGCCAGTCAGATGAGTGATACCGGCGGCGACCGGCCACGGCCACTGGCGGCCAAGCTGCTCGACATCCTCGCCGTGTTCCGCGCCGACCGGCCCGAACTGACGCTGTCCGACATCAGCCGCCGCAGCGGGCTTCCGCTGACCACAACCCACCGCCTGGTCAGGGAACTGACCGCGTGGGGGGCGCTGGAGCGCACTGCCGCCGGCTCGTACCACATCGGCCTGCGGCTGTGGGAGGTCGCCTCGCTGGCGCCGCGCGGGCTGCGGCTCCGCGAGATCGCCCTGCCGTACCTGGAGGACCTGTACGAGGCCACCCACGAGAACGTGCAACTCGCCGTCCGCGAGGGCCTTGAGCTGGTGTTCGTCGAACGCCTGGCGGGCCGGGGCGCTGTCCCCGTGCTGACCAGGGTCGGTGGCCGGTTCGCCCTGCACGCCACCGGCGTGGGCTTGGTGCTGCTCGCTTTCGCTCCCGCCGACGTGCAGGAACAGGTGCTCTGCGGCTTGCTGGAGCGGTGGACCCCGAAGACCATCACCAACCCGGGGCAGCTCCGGCGGGTCCTCGCCGACGTGCGCAGTAACGGCTTCGCGGTCAGTGACCGCCAGGTCACGATGGACTCCGTGTCGGTAGCCGCGCCGATCAGGGGCGCAGCCGATGAGGTGGTCGCCGCCTTGTCCCTCGTGGTGCGCGCCGAGGGGGCCCAGCCGCGCACCCTGGCGGCGGCGGTCCGGGCGGCTGCCCGGGGCATATCGGGCGCCCTGGGCTCCCCCGCGGCCCGCCGTACCCATGATCACGGTATTTTCTCAGTCGTGGTGACTGAGAAAATACCGTGATCATGGAAAACACCCCGGCCGAAGCGCCCGGACCGCTGGCCGGGCTGGTGGTAGCTGACTTCTCCAGGGTTCTCGCCGGTCCCTACTGCACGATGCTGCTGGCCGACCTGGGCGCGGACGTGATCAAGGTAGAGAGCCCCACGGGTGACGACACCCGCACCTGGGTTCCCCCGACACGAGCTGGCGTGTCCACGTATTACCTGGCGATCAACCGGAACAAGCGTTCGGTGGCATTGGATTTCAGCGATGCGGACGACAACGCCGCCGCGCGGGAACTCGCCCGCCGCGCCGACATCCTGGTGGAGAACTTCAAGCCGGGCGGCCTGCGCCGGTTCGGCCTGGACTACGAGACGGTCAGCGCCGGCCACCCGGCCGTCATCTACGCCTCCATCAGCGGCTTCGGCGCCGGCGCGGGGGCGGCGCTGCCCGGCTACGACATGATCGTCCAGGCCATGTCCGGCCTGATGAGCCTCACCGGCGAGGCGGACGGCCCGCCGCAGCGGGCCGGCATCGCCCTGTTCGACGTGATCTCTGGCCTGCACGCGGCCGTGGGCATCCTGGCCGCGCTGAATCACCGCGCCGCCACCGGCCAGGGCCAGCACATCGAGATCAGCCTGCTGGCCTCGGCCATGTCCGGCATGGTGAACCAGACCAGTGCCTACGCGGCCGGCGGGGTGGTCCCGTTCCGGATGGGCAACTCGCACCCCAGCCTTTTCCCCTACGAACCGCTGCCCACCGCCGACGGCGACCTTGTGGTGGCCGCGGGCAACGACGGCCAGTTCCGCAGGCTGTGCGAGGTCCTCGGGGTGCCGGACCTGGCTGAGGATCCCCGTTTTGCCACGAACCAGGGGCGGACGGCCCACCGCGAGCAGTTGCGGCCGCTGCTGGCCGAGCAGTTCACCCGGCGCCCGTCGAGCGAGTGGTTCAGGGCGCTGAGCGCCGTCGGCGTGCCGTGCGGTCCCATCAACACGGTGGACGGCGGCATCGCCGCCGCCACCGAACTGGGCCTGAACCCGGTGATCATCTCCGGGGAAGGCGAGGCTGGCGTGCCCTCAATCCGCAACCCGATCACGTTCTCCGCGACCCCGCCGAGCTACCGGCTCCCCCCGCCCGCGCTCGATGAGCACGGTGCGCAGATCCGCGCCTGGCTCGCCGCGCCGCCACCCGACAGGAAAAACACGCCATGACCGAACGCAACACCCCGCCGCGATTCCCGACGTCCATCGGCGCGTCTGACCTGGACTCGATCACCCTGCTCGGCCAGGACCTCGCGGCCGACCTGATGGGCCAGGTCTCCTTCGGTGAACTCGCCCTGTGGCTGGTCACCCAGCGCAGGCCGACGACGTCACAGGTCAGGGTCTTCGAGGCCGTGCTGGTGGCGCTGGCCGACCATGGCTTCACGCCGACCGCGATCGCGGCCCGGCTGACCTACCTGAGCGCCCCCGAGTCGGTGCAGGGAGCGCTGGCGGCGGGCCTGCTCGGCGGCGGTTCCCGCTTCCTCGGCGTCACCGAGGATGCCGGCCGCTTCCTGGCCGGCGCGCTGGTGTCTGCCGGTGAGCCGCTGCCGCAGGACCACGCGGGCTGGGACGCGATCGCGCTGGCTGCGGTCCAGCAGGCCCGGGCCGCCGGCCGGTTCGTCCCTGGCCTGGGCCACCCGGTGCACAAGGTCACCGACCCGCGGACCCCGGTGCTCATCCGGATCGCCGACGAGGAGGGGCTGCGCGGCCCGCACCTGCGGCTGTTCGAGGCGATCGGCCGGGTCCACCCCCAGGTCCTGGGCCGTACCCTGCCGCTGAACGGCGCGGGCACCTGCGGCGCCGCCCTGGCTGACCTCGGCCTCCCCGTGGACCTGCTGCGCGGCTTCGCCCTGCTCGCCCGGGCCGCCGGCCTGCTCGGCCACATCGCCGAAGAACAGCGCCAGCCCATCGCCATGGACGTCTACCTCTCGGTCGACCGCAACGCCGACTACACCCAGCCCGCCGAGACCTGAGCTGGGGCGTGGGCGGCCGCGGGTGGCCCTGCGCTGCGCCTTCGGCGCTTTACGCGCTGGGCCACCCACCCCCACCCACGCCGGTCTGGGCTGGCCAGCGCCGGCGGGTGCGCCCGGGCCCGGCGCGTAAAAGCGCCGCAGGCGCAGCGCAGGGGCCGGGTGTGCCCGCCGACGCCCATTCGCCGAGCCGTCAGCGGAGATCTACGCCGGTGTACAGGCGGGTGCCGGCCACGTAGAGCTGGTCGGCGGGGAACCGGGTGAGCAGCTCACAGCCGCCGGGGGTGACGACCACCTCCTCCTCGATCCGGGCTGCGGCGGAGCCGTCCGCGGTCGGCCAGTACGTCTCGATCGCGAACACCATGCCCTCCCTGAGTTCCACCGGGTGCTCGAAGGAGTGGTAGCGGCTCATCAGCGGCCGTTCCCAGTTGGACAGGCCCAGGCCATGGCAGTACTGGAGGCCGAAGGCCTCCTCCTCGTCGGCGAAGCCGAATTCGTGCGCGGCCGGGAAGTGCCTGACCACATCAGCGGACGTTGCCCCGGGACGGATCTCGGCGATCGCGTTGTCCATGAATTCCCGGGCCCGGCGGTAGGCCTCCCGCTGCTGCTGGCTCGCGCTGCCGACGTTGAGTGTCCGGTAGTAGCAGGTCCGGTAGCCGTTGAAAGAATGGATGATGTCGAAGTAGGCGGTGTCCCCGGGCCGGATCAGCCGGTCGGAGAACACGTGCGGGTGCGGACTGCACCGCTCGCCGGAGATCGAGTTGATCGCCTCGACCTCCTCGGACCCGTTCTCATAGAGGTAGCGGCTGACCAGGGCGACGCAGCTGTTCTCCCGGATGCCCGCCCGCAGGTACCGGTACAGCTCGTCGTAGGCACCGTCGACCAGGGCTGCCGCGTGGTCGAGCAGCGCCACCTCGTCCGCGGTCTTGATGGCCCGGATGTCCTGCATGAAGCCGTGGCCGTCGGTGATCTGCAGGCCCTCCCGCTCCAGGGCCCGCAGCACGGGCAGCTCCACCACGTCGACCCCGACCGGCTCGCCGGCCAGGCCGTGGTCGCGGAGAATGCCGGCGATCCGCCTGGCGTTGCCGCGCTCGACCCCGACGTCCTCGGGGATCGAGCCGCGCCAGCTGGAGATGCCGGCCCGCCAGTTCTCCGGGGCATTCCAGGGCGCGAACTTCTGGTGGGTGCGGGCGGCTGATCCGATGTCCCACAGGATCGGGTCCTGGCCGCGCATGACCAGGACACAGCGGAACAGCTTGTCCCTCGCCCAGTTCCCGATGTGGGTCGCGGTGGTGTAGCGGATGTTGTTCATGTCGAACAGGATCAGCGCGGCCAGGTCCGACTGCTCCAGGGCGGCCCGGACCTTGGCGGCGCGCTCGGTGCGCAGCCGGGAGAAGTCCACTCGCTGTTCCCAGTCCGTGCCGGCGGTGGCCCCGGGGCTGGCAATCGGGGTCGGCTGGATGGCGGCTGAGTAGTTCTGGGTCATGGGGTGTCTCCTTTTTCTGGGTTGTGGGGGCGCGGGCGGATCCGCTTGCGCTCGCGGGGGAGGGAAAGCAGGGTTTGTGGCGCGGGGTGTTGTGGGCCGAGGGCGTGGGGCCGGGTGGGGGGAGCGTGGGTCGGGGTGGGGGACCCGGAGCGTAAAGAGCCGAAGGCGAAGCGAAGGGGCGCCCGCCCCGGCCCGCGCGGCTAGACGGGGGCGTACTCGCCTGGCTCGGTGAGGAGGGTGGGGGCACTGGGGGGTGGGCCGGGGCGGGCCAGGGTGGACCAGGCGGTGTTTATGAGGTGCTGGGTGGTGAGGCCGTACTTGTGGAAGAGGTAGGGGGCGGTCTGGGCACCTTCGGCGAAGGTGTCTTGGAGGCCGACCCGGCGGAGGGGCCGGCCCAGGCCGGCCTCGGCCAGCACTTCTGCGACGGCGGAGCCCAGGCCGCCGATGATGGTGTGGTTCTCGGCGGTGATCACGGCCCGGGCGGCGCTGGCGGCGGCCAGCACGGTCGCCGTGTCCAGGGGTTTGATGACGGGGATGTTGACGACTGCGGTGCTGACCCCGTGGTTGGTCAGCATGGTGGCGGCCGCGAGAGCCGGGGCGAGCATCATGCCGCTGGCCAGCAGGGCGACGTCGGTGCCGGTAGCCAGCAGTTGCGCCTGGCCGAGGGACAGCCGGTGGCTGTCCGGGAAGATCACCGGGATCTCGCCGCGCTTGAGCCGCAGGTAGACGGGGCCGGGGAGGTCGGCGATGGCGGTGACCACCTGGCTGGTCTCGGTCGCGTCGGCCACGTCGATCACGGTCATGCCGGGCACCGCGCGCATCAGGGCGACGTCCTCGATCGCCTGGTGGCTGGGGCCGCCCGGGCTGGACACGCCGGGCATGAAGCCAACGATGCGCACCGGGAGCCGGGGATAGGCGATGGCGTTGATGATCTGGTCCAGCGGCCGCCTGGTCGCGAAGACCCCGAACGTGTGCACGAACGGGATGCGGCCGCTGCGGGCGAGCGCGCCGGCCACGCCCATCATGTTCGCCTCGGCCATGCCGGCGTGGATGAACCGGTCCGGAAACTCCGCCTGGAACAGGTCGATCTCGCATTGGCGGGTCAGGTCGCCGGTCAGGCAGACGATCTCCGGCCGCTGGCGGGCGAGGCTGACCAGCGCGTGACCGTAAGGCTTGAGAACTGTGCCGTACGGGGGGGCCAGTACCGTGGCGGGCGCGGGGTCAGCCACCATGGCGGGCCAGTTCCCCGGTGAGCTCGTCGATCGCCTGTGCGGCGAGGGCAGCGGGCAGCTTGCGGAAATGACCGTCGCCGTCCGGGGGCAGGCAGCGCAGTCCATGGCCGGTTGAGGTCCGGCACACCAGGATCTGCGGGCGGGTGGCGGCGGCGGCCGCGGCCAGGGCGGCGGCCACCGCGGCGACGTCGTGGCCGTCGAGATCGGTGGCTTCCCAGCCGAACGCGCGCCATTTGCCAGTGATCGGCTCCACCGTGGTGATGCTGTCGACCGGGCCGTCGACCTGGGAGTTGTTGGCGTCCAGGAGGACGGTCAGCCGGGCCAGCCGGTGGTGGCCGGCGAACATCGCCGCTTCCCACACCTGCCCTTCCTCCAGTTCGCCGTCGCTGATGAAGGCGAAGGTCCTGACGTCAGGCCGGCCCGTGAGGCGGTCGGCCAGCGCGAAGCCGGCCGCCGCGGACAGGCCCTGCCCCAGTGATCCGCAGGTGTAGTCGAGCACGGGGGTTCGCTCCGTCCCGATGGCCTCGACCGGCGACCCGTCCTGCCCGTAGGTCGCGAGGTCCGCCTCGTCCATCAGGCCCAGTTCGGCGGCGGCGGCGAAGGCGGCGATTACGTAGTGGCCGGGCGAGCAGACCACCCGGTCGGTGCCGGCCCGCAGCACGGCGCCGTACAAGGCGGCGAACTGCTCCGCCGCGGACAGTGCCTGCCCCAGGTAGCCGAAGCCCTGGCGGGCCACCATCCGGACCGCCCGCAGCCGGATCGCCGTGGCCAGGCGGTGCAGGTCCGCTCCGGGTGGCGAGACCCCGGGTGGGGAGGCTGCAGCAGTCAGGATGATCACCCCTTCTGGTAAATTGGCTATGCCAATCTACCCAGCGTAGGGCCAGCCAGGGAAGGGCAGCAGGTGCCAGTCACCCGGGTCTCCGATGAGGTGGCCGAGCAGATCCGCCGGCTGATCGCGGCTGAGCACCTGGCCGAGGGCGCGCGGCTGCCCTCGGAACGGGATCTCGCGGAGCGCTTCGGGGCCAGCCGGCCCATGGTGAGCCAGGCCCTGCGCATGCTGTCCCTGATGGGCCTGGTCGAGATCCGGCGCGGATCTGGCGCATACGTGCTGCGCCGCCCGCAGGCGATGGTCACCGCCTCGGTCACCCTCATGCTCGACCTCGACCACGGCTCCGTGGGCGACCTCGCCGAGCTGCGGCTGTGGCTGGAAACACTGGGAGCCACCCGCGCGGCCGAGCGGCAGCCGGCCATCCCGCCGGCGGAGGCGGCCGGGATCGAGTCGGCACTGGCCCGGCTGTCCGCCGCCACGGCCAGCTCGTCTGAGTGGATCGCGGCGGACACCGTGTTCCATGCCCGGGTGGTGGCGGCCGCGTCGAACTCCTACCTGGCGGCGGTCTACGAAAGCGTGCACACCACGGTGCTCGGCTACGAGTACGACCACTGGGTGCGGACCGAGACGGAGCCATCCTGGCTGAGCCCGGGCCCGGCTCCGGCCCAGCTGGATCTTCACCGGGCGATCTACCAGGCGGTGATCCGGCGTGACGCGGATGCGGCCCGCGCCGCCGTGCTCCGGCATCACGCGGCGATGCTCGATCACCTGGCGGTCGCCAGCGGCCTGGGGACCGCAGGGCATCTCCCGGAGGGATCATCTGATCGGCCGTCAGGTTCGGGGCAGGCCAGATGACGAAGGGCACCCGGTGGAACCTGATGCGCCCGCGGACCGGGTCCGAGCGTGTCACCAACGTGGAGTTGTTCTTCGACCTGGTCTACGTGTTCGCGGTGACCCAGTTGTCGCACTACCTGCTGACCCACGCCACCCTGGCCGGGGCCATCCGGACCGGGCTGCTGCTGGTCATGGTCTGGCTGGTCTGGGCGTACACGACCTGGGTCACCAACTGGCTCGACCCGGAGCGGATCGCCGTCCGGTTGCTGCTGCTTGCCCTGGTCCCGGGCAGCCTGGTGATGTCCGCCGCCCTGCCGGACGCGTTCGGCAGCCGCGGGCTCGCGGTCGGCTGCGCCTACGCCGCCATGCAGATCGGCCGCAGCGCGTTTGCCGTGGTGGCCCTCAATGGCCAGCCGCTGCAGCGGAACTACCAGCGCATCCTGGCCTGGTGCGTGATCAGTGGCGCGCTGGCCGTAGTGGGTGGGATCACTGCCGGTCACGCCAGGGAGCTGTGCTGGGCGGCCGCGGTCGGGGTGGACCTGCTCGGCGGGCTGGCCGGCTTCTTCACGCCGGGCATCGGCCGCTCCGCCACCAGCGATTGGACCATCGAAGGCGGACATTTCGCCGAACGCTGCCAGGCGTTCATCCTGATCGCGCTGGGGGAGTCGATCGTGGTGATCGGCGCTACCCTGTCCGGTCTGCCGTCGGTCAAGGGGGCGCAGATAGGGGCGTTCGTGGCCGCCTTCATCGGCAGCGCCGGCCTGTGGTGGCTGTATTTCGACCGCAGCGCCGACGAAGGGGCGCGGGTTCTCGCCGAGTCGTCCGACCCTGGCCGGCTGGGCCGCTCGGCCTACCACCTGATCCACCCGATCATGGTGGGCGGCATCATCGCCGTCGCGGCGGGCGACGAGGTGGTGCTGTCGCACCCGGATGCCGTCGGCGAGGCGCCGGTCGGCTGGCTGGTCCTCGGCGGCACCGCGCTGTTCATCGCGGGGCATGCCGCGTTCAAGGTGGCCCTCTGGCGGCGCGTCTCCTGGCCGAGGGCCGCCGCGGTCGTGCTGCTGGGACTGCTGGGACTGCTGGCACCGCACGTGTCCGCGCTGGCGCTCGGCGCCTGCGCGGCCGTCGTAGTGCTGGCCGTCGCCGCCGCCGATCAGTTCAGCCGCGCCGGGCCGGCCGCCGCCGGCCGGTGAGAAGGCCGCTTTCACCGCGGCCACCTGCTGCGCGATGGCCGATTATGCTCCGTTCGTGACTGGTCCTGGCTTATGGTCCAGTCATGTCGGGGGACGTGGGTCAGCTGCTCGTAGGGCGTTACCGGCTGGCCGAGTCGATCGGCGCGGGCCCGATGAGCGTGGTCTGGCGGGCCCGCGACGAAGAGCTGGGCAGCGATGTGGCCGTGAAAGAGATCGTCTTCCCGGTCGAGATCCCCGCGGATGAACAGCGGCTGGTGTGCGCGCGGAGTGTGCGGGAGGCTCGTGCGGCGGCCCAGCTCGACCACCCCGGCGTCATCACCGTGCACGAGATCGTCGAGCACGACGGTCGCCCGTGGATCGTGATGGAGTTGTTCCGCGGCGCCTCGCTGGCGGACCTCATCGACGCGAACGGCCCGATGCAGCCGCAGCGGGTAGCCGATATCGGCTGGTGCGTGCTGGACACGCTGTCGGCCGTGCATGCGGCCGGGATCACGCACCGGGTCGTCAAGCCCGCCAACGTGCTGATCAGTGGCCGCCGGGTGATGCTGACCGACTTCGGCACCGCGGCGATCTACGACGCCCCGACACTGATCAGCTCCGGCACCATCACCGGGGCGCCCGCCTACCTGGCTCCCGAACTGGCCCGGCGGAGCTACGCCGGCCCGGAGTCCGACCTGTGGTCCCTGGGCGCCACTTTGTACGCGGCAGTAGAAGGCCGCCCTCCGTACCAAGGCCGGGACGCCCAGGCCGTGCTGTCCGCCATGCTGACCAGTGAGCCTGCACTCCCCAGCCGGGCCGGGCCGCTGGCCCCCATTCTGGACGGGCTGATGCGGCGGGACGTCACCCATCGGCTGACCGCTGCGCGGGCGATGGACTTGCTGGACACGGTGGCGGGCCCGGTGCCAGGTGAGGCCCCTGACACCATGACGGGGCCCGCTGCGGGCAGATCCCAGGAGACAAGCCGGCCGCCGGAGACAAGCCGGCCGCCGGGATCTGGCCGGCCGCCGGGATCTGGCCGGCCGCCGGGGGCGGGCCCAGCGGTTGGCTCTCCCGGGCCTCCGCCGGGGCGTCCTCCCGGGCCCGGCGACGGCGGCGGCGGGATCCAGGGCCGTGCGGACGGCCGCCCGGCCCGGATGCCGCGCCGTGTGCTCGTGCTGGTCATCGCGGGCGTTTCGCTGCTGGTCCTGGCGCTGGGCAGCACGGTGGCGATCAGGCTCGGGAGCCGGCACCATCACGTCGCCGGCCCGGCCGCCTCCGCGTCCTCCCGGCCGTTCGTGCCGCCGGCTTCGCAGCCTTCGTCGGTGCCGGCGTATGACCCCACGATGCGCAATTGCGCCGGAAGCCCGCACACCTGCGGGTACCCGGACGCGACCAACACAGGAGTGCCGAAAGGCGTGGCCTTGCGCCCGGTGCCCAGCCGGGTCCACCGGGATCACGGCTGGTCGTCCGACGCGCAGGGCAATGTCACGGTGTACGGCAAGGGCACGGTATTCGCCGGGTACTCCGTCCATGGCTACATCGAGGTGACCGGCGACAACGCGGTCATCATGGATGACGCGGTCAGCAACTTCGGCAACGACGCCACCGGGGACGGGATCAACCTGGTCGGCAGCCCGAGCAATGTCACGATCCGGAACAATGACATCTCAAGCCCGCACGGGACCAAGGGTTTCATGGGAATCTACGCCGGGATCAAGGACATCAACGGCGAGGCCATGGGCACCCGGGTGCTGTATAACAACATCGCGGACGCGTCCACCGGGGTACAGATTTACATCGGGCTGATCGAGGGCAACTACATCCACGATGTGAGCCCGGCTTCCCGCGACAGCCACCTGAACGGGACCACGTCCAACGGCTCGGTCGTGCCGCTGGCGATCAGGCACAACACGGTCTTCAACCCCAACGGGCAGACCGACGCGATCAGCCTGTTCGAGGATTTCGGTGTCGAGGCCAACGTGCACATCGACGACAACCTGGTGGCCGGCGGCGGATACACCATCTACGGCGGGCAGAACGCGGGCGGGCCGCAGGCCCACAACATCAAGATCACTGACAACCGGTTCAGCACCATTTACTTCCCGCAGTCCGGCTACTACGGCTACGTGGCGGCCTACGACCCCGCCGCGCCCGGCAACGTCTGGTCGGGCAACATCTGGGACACCACCGGCCAGCAGCTTCCGCCCTGACGTCAGCCGAGGGCCCGGGCGGGTGGTGGGACCTGTAAGCTATGTGCGCTTCTGGCTATGCGGCGGAGTAGCTCAGTCAGGCAGAGCAAGCGGCTCATAATCGCTGTGTCGCCGGTTCAAGTCCGGCCTCCG
>CAYPQM010000145.1:0-18488 GCA_964412845.1 uncultured Streptosporangiaceae bacterium | reverse complement strand
TCTCCTGGATGAGCACCGTCTTGCCCACGCCGGCCCCGCCGAACAGGCCGATCTTCCCGCCCTGGACATAGGGGGTGAGCAGGTCGAGCACCTTGATGCCGGTCTCCAGGATCTCGGTTCTCGGCTCAAGCTGGTCGAACGGCGGCGGA
Organism: uncultured Streptosporangiaceae bacterium; assembly: GCA_964412845.1. Lineage (GTDB taxonomy): Bacteria > Actinomycetota > Actinomycetes > Streptosporangiales > Streptosporangiaceae > JAWWPY01. The sequence goes on along the minus strand of CAYPQM010000145.1, from coordinate 18,339 downwards.
TCCCGGTGGATTCCCCATCGCTCGGTCACCTCCAGCGAGGCGATCGGCACGTCCAGCGTGTCGCCCAGCACGTTGAACACGTGACCCTTGGTGACGTCCCCCACCGGAACCGAAATCGGCCCGCCAGTATCGGCCACCTCCGCGCCCCGCACCAGGCCGTCGGTCGCCTGCATGGAGATGGCGCGGACGACGTTGTCGCCGATGTCCTGGGCCACCTCCAGCGTCAGCGTCCGGGACTCATCATCCAGCGTGATGTCCACATGCAGGGCGTTGTAGATGCCCGGCAGTTCCTCCGCGGGGAATTCCACGTCGACGACGGGACCGATCACCCGTACGACGCGGCCGGTGCCAGCGGTGGTCTCGCCGTCGGCGGCGGGCTTCTCTGCGGTTTCGGTCATGACGATGCTCACTCTTTCCCGGCGAGCGTCTCGGCCAGCGCGTTGGCGCCCCCGACGATCTCGCTGATTTCCTGGGTGATCTCGGCCTGCCGCGCCTTGTTCGCTTCGCGGGTGAACTGCTCCAGCAGGTCGTTGGCGTTGTCAGTGGCTGATTTCATCGCCCGGCGCCGCGCCGCGATCTCCGATGCCGCGCTCTCCAGCAGCGCGTGATACACCGCGCTCTCCATGTACCAGGGCAACATCGCATCCAGCACGGCCTGCGGGCTAGGCTCGAACTCGTACAGCGGCACCGGTCCGGTGCCCGGCTCGGCCATCGTCTCCACGACCTCCAGCGGGAGGATCCGGCGCGCGACAGCGTTCTGGGTGAGCATGGACACGAACTCGGTGTAGACGAGATGGATCTCATCTACACCGCCCTCGGCCGCCGGGCGGCCGAACGCCTCGATCAGCGCGGCGGCGACCTCGCGGGCGTTGGCGTGCCGCGGAGCCTCCGAGAACCCGTGCCACTGCTCGGCTATCTCCCGGCCGCGGAACCGGTGCCAGGCGATGCCCCGCTGGCCGACCACGTAGGTCACCGGCTCGACACCCCGTTCGTCGAGCAGCGCCCGCAGCCCTTGGGCCTCACGCAGGACGTTGGCGTTGTAGCCGCCGCAGAACCCGCGATCGCTGGTGAGAATGAGCACCGCGGCCCGCTGCACGGTCTGTGGCTCGCGGATCAGCGGGTGATCGATCTGCGCCGAGCGGCTGACCACGGCCTCCAGAGCCGCGATGATCTCGCGCGCGTACGGCCCCGCGTCACGGACCCGCTGCTGAGCCTTGATGATCCGCGATGCCGCGATCAGCTCCTGAGCACGCGTGATCTTGGCAATGGACTGGATTCCCCTGATCCGCTGCCTGACCGCGCGAAGCTGTGCTCCCATCCTGCGTGCTCCCGCCCCTACTGCTCGTCAGCCGACGATGCCACGTACTTCTTGACCTTCTCGTGGCCTACCTCGTCCTCGTCGAGCGGCTCGACCTTCTCCTCCTGGATCAGCATCTGGCCGCCACTGACCTCGAACCCGGCGCGGAATGCCTCGATCGCGTCCTTGAGCGCGGTCGAAGTGTCGTCCGACAGCGCGCCGGTCTCCCGGATCGCGTCGTAGATGCCCGAGTTCTTGCGCTGCAGGGAGTCGAGGAATTCCTCCTCGAACCGGCCGATGTCATCGACGGGCACGTCGTCAAGGAAGCCTGATGTGCCGGCCCACACCGCCACCACCTGCCGTTCCACGGCGAGCGGGCTGTACTGGGCCTGCTTCAGCAGTTCGACGAGACGCGCCCCCCGGTCCAGCTGGGCCCGGGAGGCCGGGTCCAGGTCGGAGGCGAAGGACGCGAACGCCTCCAGGTCGCGGTACTGCGACAGGGCCAGCTTCAGCCCGCCGGCCACCTTCTTCATCGCCTTGATCTGCGCGTCACCACCGACCCGGGATACCGACCGGCCCACGTTGATGGCCGGGCGGACGCCGGAGTTGAACAGGTCGGTCTCCAGGAAGATCTGCCCGTCGGTGATGGAGATGACGTTGGTGGGGATATACGCGGAGATGTCGTTGGCCTTGGTCTCGACGATCGGCAGCCCGGTCAGTGACCCGCCGCCCAGCTCGTCGGACAGCTTCGCGCACCGCTCCAGCAGCCGGGAGTGCAGGTAGAACACGTCGCCGGGGTACGCCTCACGGCCCGGTGGCCGGCGCAGCAGCAGGGAAACGGTCCGGTACGCCTCGGCCTGCTTGGACAGGTCGTCGAAGATGATCAGCACGTGCTGGCCCTGGTACATCCAGTGCTGCCCGATGGCGGATCCGGTATAGGGCGCGATGTACTTGAATCCGGCCGGGTCGGAGGCAGGCGCGGCCACGATCGCGGTGTACTCCATCGCACCCGCGTCCTCCAGAGCCGCCTTCACCTGGGCGGTGGTGGAGCCCTTCTGGCCGATCGCGACGTAGACGCACTTGACCTGACGGGCCGGGTCCCCGGAGTCCCAGTTCGCCTTCTGGTTGATGATCGTGTCGATCGCGATGGCCGTCTTGCCGGTCTGCCGGTCGCCGATGATCAGCTCGCGCTGGCCACGCCCGATCGGGGTGATCGCGTCGATCGCCTTGATCCCGGTCTGCAGCGGCTCGTTCACCTTCTGCCGCTGCACCACTGAGGGCGCCTGAATCTCCAGCGCCCGCAGTTCCGTTCCCTCGATCTCGCCCTTGCCGTCCATCGGGTTACCGAGCGGGTCGACCACCCGGCCCAGGAAGCCGTCGCCGACGGGGACGGACAGCACCTCGCCGGTGCGCCGGACCTGCTGGCCCTCGTCGATCTTGCTGAAGTCGCCGAGGATGACCACGCCGATCTCACGCACATCCAGGTTGAGCGCCAGGCCGCGGATGCCGCCGGGGAATTCCAGCAGCTCGTTCGCCATGGCCGAGGGCAGCCCCTCGACCCGCGCAATGCCGTCGCCGCACTCGGCGACGGTGCCGACCTCTTCCCTGGAGGCCGCGTCCGGCTGGTACGCCTGGACGAAGCTCGCCAGCGCGTCCCGGATCTCATCGGGCCGGATTGTCAGCTCCGCCATGGTCCTCGCGTCTCTCTCGTTATCGGTACTGCTGGTCTGCTGGTCTGCGGGCCGGCGCCACGGCGCGGCATCATGCGGCCATCCGGCGGCGCAGCGTGGCCAGCCGGCTCGCCACGCTGCCGTCGATGAACTCATCCCCGATCCGGACGGACATACCACCCACCATGTGCGGATCGATGATGACGTTGAGGTGAATCTCATGCCCGTAGGTGGCCGCGAGGGCGGCGGCCAGCCGCTCACGCTGGTCCGCGCTCAGCGCGATGGCCACCCGGACCACCGCGATCAGCCGCTCCCGCCACTGCGCCGCCAGCCGCGCGTACTCGGTCAGGCTGTCATCCAGGCTCCGTCCCCGGGGGTGCGCGGCCGCTTCGCCGATCAGGCGCCTGGTGTCCGCGGTCGCCTTGCCGTCCAGCAGCGTGTCAAGCAGCGCGCCCTTGGCCTCCGCCGGAACATCGGGATTGGACAGGATGGTCCGCAGCTCCGGCGCGCCCGCGACCACACGGCCGAACCTGAATAGCTGGTCCTCCAGGTCATCGAGGTGACGGCCGCGCTCGGCCGCGGCCACGACGGCGAGCACCGCAAGCTGCTCGACCGCCTCGGACAGGTCAGCCGGGCGCGACCACTGCCCGGCGGCCAGGCCCGCGACCAGGTCAACGGTGGCGTCGCCGACCCGCCCGCCGAGCAGGTCGCGGACCAGCCCGGTCCTGGCCTCCGCGGGGCGGCTGCCGTCGGTCAGCGCGCGGCGCACCGCGTGCTCGGTGTCCAGCAGCGTGACGACAGCGAAAAGCTCATCGCCCAGCGTCCGGGCGGCGGGCGCCGACGTGACGGCAGCGGAGAGCTGCTGCCTGGCCTCGGCCAGCGAGGCCCTGCTGGCGCCCCTCATGCCAGTGCGCTCTGCGGGTCCCCGTGCGGCATACGCCCCTGGGACGTGCTCATCGGGCCGGCCTCGTTCATCGGGACGTCCTGGCGCCGGTGCCGTTGGACTGGCTTTCGAGATCCGCCAGGAACCGCTCCACCACCCGGCGCTGCCGGGCCTCGTCCTCCAGCGACTCGCCCACGACCCGGCCCGCCAGGTCCACCGCCATGGTGCCCACCTCGGTCCGGAGCGACTGGATGGCCTGCTGGCGATCGGCCTCGATCTGGCCGTGCGCCGCGTCGACCAGGCGCCGGGCCTCAGCCTGGGCCTGCTCCCGCATCTCGGCGATGATCTGGGCGCCCTGCTCCTTGGCCTCCTCGCGCAGCCGGGCCGCCTCGTGCCTGGCCTCCGCGAGTTGCTCCCGGTACTGGGCGAGCGCCTGTTCGGCCTCGGCTTGCGCCTCCTCGGCGCGGTGCAGGCCACCCTCGATCGCGTCGGTCCGCTCGGCGAGGGTCTTCTGGATCCGTGGCATCAGCACCTTGGCGAGCAAGCCAAAGACGGCCAGGAACGCGATCGTGCCGATGATCAGTTCGGTCAGTGAGGGAATCAGCGGGCTCTGCTCGCCCGCGGCCAGGTACATAACGGTCTGGCTTCCTCTCTGTTAGCCGTCATCTTCCCGCGCACGCCGGGCTCAGCCTGTCGCGTGGAAGATGTACGGGACGATGATGCCGATCAGGGCGAGCGCCTCGGTCAGCGCGAAGCCGATGTACATGTTGGAGCGGATCAGCCCGGCCGCCTCCGGCTGGCGGGCCATGGCCTCCACGCCGTGGCCGAAGATCAGGCCAATGCCAATACCAGGGCCGATGGCCGCGAGGCCGTAGGCCACCGCGCCGAAGTTGATATCGAGCTTCGGGGTTGCTGCGGCGGCGGCCACAAGGTGTACGACGTCAAGCATCTAATTTGTTCCTTTTCGTTTTGGGCCCGCGGTTGTCGCCGCTGGCACAGTTTTCTTACCGGTCTGTGTTGTGTTCGGCAGCGGGCGGGCGGGCGGTACCCGGCGCACCTCAATGCCCCGCTTCCAGTGATCCCCCGATGTACTGCGCGGTCAGGATGGTGAAGATGTAGGCCTGCAATCCCTGGATCAGCATCTCGAAGGCGGTCAGCGCGATGACCAGCAAGAACGAGGTCGCGCTGAACAGCAGGCCGATTCCCGCGCTGAACAGGTACCAGCTCGCCAGGGTGAACACGGCGATGAGGAGATGCCCAGCGAACATGTTGGCGAACAGCCGGATCGCCAGGGTGAACGGCCGGATCAGGATGTACTGGAGGATCTCGACTGGCGCGAGGATGACCAGGATCCCAGCCGGCACGCCGGTCGGGATCATGTTCTTGAAGTACCCGCGCAGGCCCATGGTCTTTATCCCCAGCACCGTGTAGGTGATGTAGACCATGAGCATCAGCGCGACTGGGAAGGCGATCCGGGATGCCACCGGGAACTGCGCGATCGGGATGATCTCCATCAGGTTCATGAGCCAGATGAAGAAGAAGAGCGACACCAGGAATGGCAGGAAACCGTCGCCTTGCTTGCCCATCATCGGCCGCAGGATCTGGTCGCGCACGAAGAGAATGGCGAGTTCGGCGACGTTCTGCACGCCCCGGGGGACGAGCTTCGGCTTCGCGAACCCGGCCCAGAAGAACCAGATCACCAGCCCGGCGCAGATGATCGCGAGCAGCATCGGCTTGGTGAAGTGGAACGCACCGATGGAGAAGAGCGGCGTGAAGGTGAAGTCGTGCGGGTAGCCGGGCGCGGGGAAGCCGCAGCCGGAGAAGAGGTGACACCCCCCGCTCGCGATGACGTGCGCCTCACTAGCCACCATGTACTCCTTCAGCCTTGCTCATGGCCGCGCAGGCCAGTCTCGTAACGCAGGTACTCATCGCCTCGCCTGCCATCGCTGGATGACGGTCATCCGCCGCCTCGATCAGGACCTGCCGTAGCGGTACACGATCAGGACGACGCCCAAGGCCAGGCCAATGAGCATGCCGAGCGGGAAAATCAGTGGATGCCCGGTCCAGCGCGCAACGAGCCAGCCGATGCCTCCGTAGACGAACATGCCCGAGATCAGGTAGCTGAAAATGGTCCAGCCCGCGTTCCCCCCGCCGGGGGAGCCGTTGCCGCCCCGCCCGTTGCCGCTGCGCCCGTCGCTGCCCTGATCGCCGTCGCGCCGGGTCGGCCTGGCACCATTCCCGCCCATACCGCCCCAGGTCATCGCGTGGGCCATCGGAGATGACCTGGTTCGCGGGCCGCGATCCGCCGTCCGGGAGCAGGGTCACCGCCACACGTCACCGTTCCCCGTCCGGCTCTGCATGCGGCACCTTGAGCCGTAGCTCCCCGTCCGGCTCTACATACGGCACCTTGAGCCGTAGCGCCCACAGGACCTGAGCACCGGTCCAGGCGAGGATGCACACGATCGCGGTCAGGCCGAAAAGCCGCCCGTTGAACGCGGTCGTCTCACCGAACCTGGCCACCAGGATCAGCAGGACGAGGATCTTGACAACGTACGTGCCGAGCGCCGTGATCATCATGGCCTGCGGACTTACCCGCGCGGCCCGGGCGACGGCGAGTACGCTGATCGCGAAGAAAAGCGCCACCAGCGCTACCCCGAGGACGGCTCCCAGCAGCCCTTTGGCACCGCCCAGTATGCCGCTCAACGCGATCATGATCGCCCCCGCAGCTCCTGCGAGCACGGCAGAACGCCGGACGATTGGACCATAACTCGCCAGCATTTACAGGGCTCCGGACGGCTCGGCGGGAGGACAAGTCACGGGCGGATGCGCCGGACCGCCCCCCTTGCGGCACGAGCCTCGGAGGACCACGATGCCGCAGGAGCGGCGCCTGCGCGCCGCCGGGTGAGCGAAACCTATCACGTACCCCTCACTCGTCCTCGAGTGGCTGCTCGTGAAAGATATCACAAGCTCCTTGGCCCCCGCTTTACCAGGTCACCTAGTGTGATGAAGATGATCTAAAGGGCATAAAGGTATCTAATTGACTAGATCATGACAGAGCACTTATGCGGTTGCAAAGATCGCCGGGGTCGGGGGGTCGGGGTCAGCGTGGCTGGGCGGCGGGAGGGTCAGCGGGGTCCGGTGCCCGGTGGGGCCAGTGGGGTTGCCACTCGGATTCGACCGGGGGAAACGGCTCCGGGGGAAACGGGGCCGGGGGGAACGGTGCCGATGCGGAAGGCGCCTGCGCCCCCCGCTCCTGCACTACCTGCCCACGGGCAACCTGCTCCTGCGTCGTCTGAGCCGCCCGCCCGTGGTCCGCTTGCCCATTAACTACCTGCGCCTGACCGTGCGCAACCTGACCGTGCGCAACCTGACCGTGCGCAACCTGACCGTGCGCAACCTGGGTCATCGCCCGGGAGCGCGCGGCCCGGGAATTGGCGCGCCTGGCCCACGGCCGGAGGTTAGGCATCGATGCGAGCACCAGGACCAGGACAGCGATCACGGTGACAGCGGCCAGCACCAGCAACCGGGTCCGCACGATCGACAGCAGCACCACGGTGCCGGAGAACAGCGCCGCCCACAGGTACATGATCAACACGCTGGCACGGTGTGAGTGCCCGATGTCCAGCAGCCGGTGATGCAGGTGCTTCATGTCCGCCGCAAACGGGGACTGACCCGCTCGCATCCGGCGGACCACGGCCAGCAGCAGGTCCGCGTAGGGGATCAGCAGGATCAGCAGCAGCGGCAGGACCTCGGGAAACCGGTTGACGGTGCCCCCGGCGTAGTTGGTCAGGCTGCTCGGGTCGAGCGAGGCCAGGCTGGAGATGGGCGCGTAGGCGAGCAGCAGTCCCAGCAGCATCGACCCGGTGTCACCCATGAAGATCCGGGCCGGATGGAAGTTGTGTGGCAGGAACCCGATGCACACACCGGTCAGCACGGCGGATGCCAGCGCCGGGCCGGTCTGCTCGTTCAGGCCCAACCGCCTGGTCAGCGTGTAGTAATAGAGGAAAAAGGCGGCCGCGCCGATTCCGACGACCCCCGTCGCCAGGCCGTCCAGGCCGTCGATGAAGTTGACCGCGTTGATGGTCACCACGACGACCAGGACCGTAAGGGCGGTCTGCTCGTCGGCGGTGAGGGACAGGGTGACGCCCCCCGGAAGCGGCAGCCAGGCGACCACGGCGCCGCTCCAGACGAGAATCACCCCGGCGGCCGCCTGGGCGGCCAGCTTGCTGACCGCGCTCATCCCCCACCGGTCGTCCACGAATCCGATGATCACGATCAGGCCGCCGGCCAGCAGCAGCCCGCTGGCCACCCTGGTCCCGGTGAACACCGAACTCAGGTGGGTGAGCTGATAGGCGACCAGGAGCCCGGCAGCCAGGCCGCCGTACATGGCGAGCCCGCCGAGCAGCGGCACTGGTTCGACATGAACGTCCCGGTCGCGGGCGGCATGCGAGGCGCCCACCGCGATGGCGAAGCGGCGCACCAGAGGTGTCAGCAGGTACGTGACGGCGGCAGCCACCAGCAGCGTGAGGCCATACTCACGCATACCAGTTCACCGGGCCCAGGTGGGCACCGCGCGCGACACGTGCATTACCAATCACTCTAGAACACCTGCCCGATGGAGGGCCCCAGTCCGCTTTTGCCGGTTGCCGTCACCCCCGGGACGCTTCCTCATCCGCGGCCGGCACCGGCACATCCGCAGCGGGCTCTTCTTCATCCGCGACCATTATCGGGTCCGCAGCCGGCTCATCCGGATCCGCGTCCACCATCGGGTCCGCAGCCGGCTCATCCTCATCCTCTTCGCCCGCGACGGCCAGCGCGATCACCTCACGCAGCCGTTCGATGGATACCACTCCGGCCCGGAGCAGCCGCGGCACGGTCCCGGTCAAGTCGACGATCGTGGACGCCGTGCTGCCCGGAACCGCTCCGTCGTCCAGATAGACCGCGACTGACCCGCCGAGTTGTTCCTCCGCCTCCTGGGCCGTGCTGGCCGACCGCTCGCCGGTGCGGTTCGCGCTGCTCACCGCCAGCGGGCCGGTCCGCTTGAGCAGGTCGAGGGCGACCGGGTGCAAGGGCATCCGGACCGCGACCGTGCCCTTGGTGTCGCCGAGGTCCCAGACCAGGGACGGGGCAGCCCGGCAGACCAGGGTCAGTCCGCCCGGCCAGAACTGGTCGATCAGGTCCTCGCCCACTGACCCGAAATCCTGCACGAGCGCGGATGCGGCCCGGACGGTCCCGACGAGCACCGGGGGCGGCGCCTGCCTGCCCCGTCCCTTGGCCGCCAGCAGGCCGGCCACGCCGGCCGGGTCGAAGGCGTCCGCGGCCACCCCGTACACCGTGTCGGTCGGCAGCACGACAAGCTCGCCCCGGCGCAGGGCCGCTGCCGCCTCTTCGATGCCGAGTGCCCGCTCGGCCGGGTCAGAACAGTCAAACCGTGCGCTCATGGGCGTTCATCTTTCCATTAGTCCAGTGGTCGGCCCGGCCAGGTCGCAGTAACAAAGCGGTCCCGGCCGGCCAGGTCCCGGTGGTTGCGGGTATCGGCCCAGCCGCGCTCCTCCGCGAACACCCAGTACACGGACGCGCCCTGGGGTGCGCCATGTTCCACCGCCACCAGGCCGCCGGGGCGGAGCAGTCGCTGGGCCGCCTGCTCCACCACCCTGATCGCGTCCAGGCCGTCCTGGCCGCCCCACAGCGCCGTCGCCGGGTCGTACTCACCCACCTCGGGCGGCACTGATGCCCCAGACGGGATGTACGGAGGGTTGCTGATCACCAGGTCCACGGACCCGGCCAAGGCGTCCAGGGCACCGGCGAAATCGTCGTCGTGCAGAGTCACCCGGCCCGACATGTGCGGGGCGGAGGCTGACCAGCGGGCGATGTTCCGTGCTGCCCATGTTCGGGCGAGCGGGTCCACTTCGACCGCGTGCACCCGGGCCCGGGGCACTTCCTGGGCGATAGCCAGTGCGATCGCGGCGGAGCCGGTGCCCAGGTCGGCCACCACCGGCTCGGCGACGTCCATCTCGGTGAGCTTGGTGATCGCCCAGCCGGTCATCACTTCGGTTTCCGGCCGGGGCACGAAAACGCCAGGGCCCACTTCCAGGTCCAGGTACCGGAAGTAGGCATACCCGGTGATGTGCTGGAGTGGCTCGCGGGCCTCGCGGCGGGCGACCTCATCCCAGAACCGGGGATCGAATTCGGCGTCGGGGACCCGGTGCAGTTCACCGCGGCCCACGCCGTGCACGTGCGCGGCGATCAGTTCCGCGTCAGCCCTCGGCGAGTCCACGCCCACCTCGGCGAGCCGGGCCGCCGCGACGGCGATCTCATCGAGCAGCAGGCTCATCGGCCGCCGCCGCCCTGTCCGACCGGTCCGCGTCCACCAGGGCGGTAATCACGGCGTCCAGATCCCCGTCGATCACCTGATCCAGGTTGTAGGCCTTGAAGCCGACCCGGTGATCGGAGATGCGGTTCTCGGGGAAGTTGTACGTCCGGACCCGCTGCGAGCGGTCCACGGTGGCGACCTGACTGCGCCGGTCGGCCGCGGCCTGGGCGTCCGCGTCGGCCTGCGCCTGGGCCAGCAGCCTGGCCCGCAGGATGCGCAGCGCCTGTTCCTTGTTCTGCAGCTGGCTCTTCTCGTTCTGGCAGGAGACCACGATCCCGGTCGGCAGGTGGGTGATCCGCACGGCCGAGTCGGTGGTGTTCACGCTCTGCCCACCGGGACCTGACGAGCGGAACACGTCCACCCGCAGGTCGCTGGGATCTATGTGCACCTCGATGGGGTCGGCCTCCGGCATGACCAGCACGCCGGCGGCCGAGGTATGGATCCGGCCCTGCGACTCGGTGACGGGCACCCGCTGCACCCGGTGCACGCCGCCTTCGTACTTCAGCCGCGACCATACGCCGCCGGGCGACGCCGCGGCCCGCCCGCCGGACTTGACCGCGACCGTCACGTCCTTGTACCCGCCGAGGCCGGTCGTGGTCGCGTCGAGGATCTCGGTCTTCCAGCCCTGCCGCTCCGCGTACCGCAGGTACATGCGCAGCAGGTCACCGGCGAACAGCGCGGACTCCTCGCCGCCCTCCCCGGCCTTCACCTGGAGGATGACATCCTTGCCGTCCATCCGGTCACGCGGCACCAGCAGCGCCTCGATCTGGCTCTCGAGTTCCGCCCGGCGGCGGCCGAGTTGCTCGGCCTCCGCGGCGAACGACGGATCCTCGGCGGAGAACTCACGGGCGGTGTCCTCATCGGCGACCGTCTGCTGCCACTCGTGATACACGTCCACGACGTGGCTGAGCTCGCCGTAGCGGCGCGATAGCGACCTGGCCCGGTCCGGGTCGGAGTGCACGGCAGAGTCGGCGAGGACACGCTCAAGCTCAGCGTGTTCCCGCGACAGCTCACCGAGCCGCTCGAACACCGTTGTCCTCCGTCTGCTGCCTCGCCCGGCCGATTCGGCCCCGTCGACGTCCAAGATCACCGCGCCCTGGCCGCATGGCTGTACCACGCCACCCTGACACGGTGATCTTGAGGAACTACTTGCTGCTGGCTGCCTTCTCGCTACCGGCAGCCTGGTCGCTGCTGCCAACTGCCTTCTTGCCAAACCGGCGCTCGAACCTGGCGACGCGGCCACCGGTGTCGAGGATCTTCTGCTTGCCGGTGTAGAACGGGTGGCAATCGGAACAAACATCGGCGTGGATGACGCCGTTCTTCGCAGTGCTGCGCGTGGTGAAGGTGCTCCCGCAGGTGCAGGTCACCGTGGTCACCACATAGTCCGGGTGGATACCAGGCTTCACGTGAATACTCCTGCCTATGACGGTCGCCGGGTCGCCGCAGGCGGGACGAACTGCCCCACCAGGGCGTGAACCGGTACCGCGCTGTCTCGGCTTACCAGTGTGCCAGATGCTGGAACATGCGCAGGGGCCTGGCCATTCCCCTGCGCAACGGGTTACGAACTGATGGTGGTCTTCTGCACATGGAGCAGGAACTCGGCGTTGCTCTTGGTCTCCCGCATCCGCTCCATCAGCACCTCGAGGGCCTGCTGGGGCTCCAGGGCGTGCAGCACGCGGCGGAGCTGCCAGACGATCTTCAGCTCCTCCGGGGTCATCAGGATCTCCTCCTTGCGGGTGCCGGAGGCATCCACGTCGATGGCGGGGAAGATCCGCTTGTCGGCGAGCTCGCGGCGGAGCCTGAGCTCCATGTTGCCGGTGCCCTTGAACTCCTCGAAGATGACCTCGTCCATCCGGGACCCGGTCTCGATCAGGGCGGTCGCCAGGATCGTCAGCGAGCCGCCGTTCTCGATGTTGCGCGCCGCGCCGAAGAACCGCTTGGGCGGGTAGAGCGCGGTGGAGTCGACACCACCGGACAGGATCCGGCCGCTGGCCGGCGCCGCCTGGTTGTAGGCGCGGCCGAGCCGGGTGATCGAGTCAAGCAGCACGACCACGTCGTGCCCCATTTCGACCAGGCGCTTGGCCCGCTCGATGGCCAGCTCGGCCACGGTCGTGTGGTCGTCGGCCGGGTGGTCGAAGGTCGAGTGGATCACCTCGCCCTTGACCGTGCGCTGCATGTCGGTGACCTCCTCAGGGCGCTCGTCCACGAGGACGACCATGAGGTGGCACTCCGGGTTGTTCTTGGTGATCGCGTTCGCGATGGCCTGCAGGATCATCGTCTTGCCCGCCTTGGGCGGCGACACGATCAGACCGCGCTGCCCCTTGCCGATCGGGCTGACCAGATCCATGATCCGGGTGGTCATCACGGTCGGGTCGGTCTCCAGGCGGAGCCGGTCCTGCGGGTAGAGCGGCACCAGCTTGGAGAAGTCAGGCCGGCCGCGGGACTGCTCGGGATCCAGGCCGTTGATCTTGTCCAGGCGGACCAGCGCGTTGAACTTCTCCCGGCGCTCGCCGTCCCGCGGCTGGCGCACCGCGCCCTCGATGACGTCCCCCTTGCGCAGGCCGTGCCTGCGGACCTGGGAGAGCGACACGTACACGTCGTTGGATCCGGGCAGGTACCCGGTCGTGCGGATGAAGCCGTAGTTGTCCAGGACATCCAGGATGCCGGCCACCGGGACGAGCACGTCGTCCTCGGCGATCACGGGCTCGGGCTCCCCCTGGGTGCCCCGCTCGCGGCGGCCCCGGTTGCGGTTGCGGAACCTGTCCCGGTTCCTGCGGCGGTTCGGGTCGTCGTCATCGCCCCGGTCAGGGCCCGGCCCGCCGCCGTCACGCTGGCCGCGCTGGCCGCCATCCCGCTGGCCACCGTCCCGCTGGCCGGATGAGTCGCGCTGCCCGCCACCGTCACGCTGGCCGGCATCACGGCCGCCGCCATCCCGCTGGCCGCCGTCACGCTGGCCGCCGTCACGCTGGTCGTGGCGCTGCTCGCCCGCGTCGCCACCGCGCGGCTGATTGTCCCGCCTGCCATTGCGGCTCCGCTGCTCGCGGCGCTGGCCGTCGCCGCCCGGCTGGCCCTCGCCAGCGGGCACGTTCGCGCGGCTGACGCCGTCGCCCGCAGCGGTCCCGTTCGAGCCGATCTCAGTGCCGCCGGCCACGGGGCTGCCGGCCGCGGGCCGCTCGAAGCTGAGCTGGCCGCCCTGGCCACTGTCACTGGTGCCCGGGCCGGGCCCGCCCGCCTGCGATGCGACGCGGGATTCGCTGCGCTGTGCCTCCTGGCCACTGGCTGCGTGCGCGCCACCCAGGCCGGGCTGCGGTGATATGTCTGATTCCATGGCGTCCTGCTCACGGTGGCGGAGTGCGCCTGCTCCCGCGGACGTGCCCCGCTGGACTGAGTTATCGAATGCCGGGCCTGCATCGCCGGAGGGCGCTCCGCCGCTCCTGCCGCCCTGCTTCTCCTGGATCACCTCGACCAACTGGCCCTTGCGCATCCGGCCCGTGCCGGTGATGCCCAATGACTGGGCGAGCCGCTGCAGTTCGGGCAGCAGCATTCCGGAAAGCCCCGAGCCGCCGCGTCGGGCAGCCCGGTCTGTCACCGTCTCACTGGCTGACGTGCCACGCGTGGGAGGCGCCCCGGTGGCCGGGGCCCCGTCGCTCGCGCCCCCGGCGGGGCGCTGCTCAGGCGCGCCAGACTGGCCGGGGGATGCCTCGGAAACGCCCGAGGAGCCAGTGAAGAGTTCGGTGGTGTCGCTCACGAGGGGTCCTTCCCAGGGAGCGGGCGGCGGCCGCGGTAGCGGCCGGTCGACCCGGTGTCACGACCCGGCGAATCGGCCGGGCCAGGTACTACGTGCTGCGCAATTCCCCCATCGCCGTGGCACGCGCCAGTGCGCATCCCCCGACCCGGGGCCTGCTCCGCGGCTCGCCACCGCAGGTCAAAGGCGGGTTCGGCGGCCAACGGGTAAGTGCCGGGACGAGACCAGACGGCTGGGGAGGCCCGCCCTGGTCCCCGGCCCGCTCCCGGCTCACCACTCCCCCCGCGTGTTGCGTGTACGCGGAAGAGGTAGCGATCTGAGAGTTGACCGAGCCCCACCGACCGCGCCCGGCGGTAAGGCCGGCCTCGCGGCAAGTGACGGGCGAGCACCTGGCCCCATGATGGGGTATCTGGTGCAGCACCCACCTTAACACTAAGAGAGCTCATGGCATTCCCTCAGAGTGGCCCGTGTGTCACGGAAGATGCTGGCCAGTCCTGCGGGTACCCAACCCGCAGGACCACGCGCGGCGGATGTGCTTCTTTCTGGAACGGTTCTCCGCGCGGTGCACTCATGAACGTTCGCCCGGCACGGCGGTCTGGAGGGTAGCGCCGTGCTTGTCGACGTCCAGGGGGCTTATACGCCACGTGATACCCGTTTCCTGAGCGATTGAATCCACCAGGTCAGATGCGGAATTAGGGCCGGGGGTGATCAGCACGAGCACCGACGGCCCGGCACCGGACACCACCGCCGCCAAGCCCGCCTCGCGCAGCCGGCCCAGCAGATCCGCGGTCTCTGGCATGACCGCCGCGCGGTACCGCTGGTGCAGGAAATCCTCCGTGGCATCGAAAAGCACATCCGGATCGCTGGTCAGCCCGGCGATCAGCAGGGCGCTGCGTCCCGCGTTCGCCGCGGCATCGCCGTGCGGGACGGTCTCAGGCAGGACGCGCCGGGCCGTTTCGGTGGAAAGAACATCCCGCGGCACGCAAACTACCGGCTTGATCCCGTTCAGCACCGCGAGCTTGGCCAGCCTGGGAACTGCCGGGGACCCGGCCGGCCGCCGGTCCATCCAGGCGATGGTGAGCCCGCCGACCAGGCAGGCCGCCACGTTGTCAGGGTGTCCCTCCAGGTCAACGGCGAGCCGGAAGACAGCCTCGTCCGGCAGCGCAGCGTCGCCGTCGGTGACCAGGCCGCGGGCCGCCAGCACGCCCGCGACGATCGCCGCGGCCGATGAGCCGAGCCCCCGGCTGTGCGGGATCGCGTTCACGCAGCGCAGCGCGATTCCCGGCGGCTGCCCGCCCAGCAGGCCGAACGCGGCGCGCATGGCGCGGACAACAAGGTGACGCTCCCCCGCACTCGCGGTCCCGGAGCCCTCGCCGGAGACGTCGATGGCCAGCCCGCCGCCGGTGACCCGCGCCTCCACCGCGTCGTGCAACGTCAGGGCCAGGCCCAGCGCGTCGAAGCCAGGGCCGAGGTTCGCGCTGGTGGCCGGGGCGCGCACCAGCACCGGTCCACCCGACCAGCGAGATGGTGTGCTCACCCGAGTCCCAGTGCCGCCGCGGCGGCGGATGGGTCCGCGGCGATCGTCACCGGCGCTGGCGCGGCTGACACCGCCCAGTCCGGGTCTTTGAGCCCGTTGCCGGTGATGGTGCAGACGACCCGGGAGCCCGCGGCCACCTTCCCGTTCTGGCAGGCCTGGAGCAGCCCGGCCACGCAGGCCGCCGAGGCGAGCTCGCCGAAGACCGCTTCCCGCTGGGCGAGCAGCCGGTATGCGATCAGGATCTGCCGGTCAGTGACCGACTCGATCAGGCCGCCGGACTCGTCCCGCGCCTGCTCAGCGAGGTGCCAGGAGGCCGGATTGCCGATCCGGATGGCGGTCGCGATGGTCTGCGGGGCCAGCACCGGCTCGCCGCGGACGATGGGCGCCGCCCCGCTGGCCTGGAAGCCGAGCATCCGGGGCCGCCGGGTCGACCGGCCGTCGCGCGCGTACTCCGTGTATCCCATCCAGTACGCGGCGATGTTGCCGGCGTTGCCGACGGGCAGGCAGTGCACGTCAGGCGCGTCGCCGAGCGCCTCAACGATCTCGAAGGCGGCCGTCTTCTGCCCTTCGAGCCGGTCCGCGTTCACGGAATTGACCAGGGCGACCGGGTAGTCGTTGGCCAGCTTGCGGGCAAGTTCCAGGCAGTCGTCGAAGTTACCGTCCACCTGAAGCAGCCGGGCGCCGTGCACCAGGGCCTGGGCCAGCTTGCCGAGCGCGATCTTGCCGCGCGGCACGAGCACCGCGCAGGTCATGCCCGCCCGGGCCGCGTACGCGGCCGCGCTGGCGCTGGTGTTGCCGGTAGAGGCGCAGATCACCGCGGTGGCGCCACGGCTGGCCGCCATGCTCACCGCGACGGTCATGCCGCGGTCCTTGAACGAGCCGGTCGGATTCGCCCCCTCAACCTTCAGGTACACCTCACACCCGGTGCGCGCGGACAGCACGGGCGCGGGCAGCAACGGTGTCGCACCCTCCGCCAAGGTGACCACCGATGCCTCGTCGGGCACCGGCAGCCGGTCCGGGTACTGGGCGAGCACGCCCCGCCACGGCACAAACGAGGCGGCGGCATCCGCAGCCGGCTTCACACCCGCGTTCACTCCTCAGCCTCCCCCTCGACGCGCATGACGCTCGCGACCGCGCGGACCACGTCCATCCCGGCGAGGTCTTCCACGCAGCCCGCCAGCGCGGCGTCACGGGCGGCGTGCGTGACGATCACCAGTTGCGCGTCGTCGCCCCGGCCTTCCTGGCGGACCGCCCTGATCGACACGTCACGCTGGGCGAAGGTCTCCGCCACCCGGGCGAGCACCCCGGACCGGTCCGCGACGTCAAGGGCGACGTGATAACGGGTGAGCGCCTCGCCCATCGGAAGAACCGGCAGTTCAGCATAGGTGGAGGCGTCCGGGCCGCGAGTCCCGGCGAGCCGGTTGCGGGCCACGGCCACGATGTCGCCGAGGACCGCGCTGGCCGTGGGCACGCCCCCGGCGCCCGCGCCGTAGAACATCAGCCTGCCTGCCGACTCCGCCTCCACGAACACCGCGTTGTAGGCCTCACGCACACCCGCCAGCGGGTGCTCGCGCGGGATCATCGCGGGGTGCACGCGGACCGACACGCCGGCGTCGCTCCGCTCGCAGATGGCGAGCAACTTGACCACGTGGCCCAGGGCACGCGCGCTGGCGATGTCCGCGGCGGTCACCCCGGTGATGCCCTCCCGGTGCACGTCGGCAGCGGTCACCCCGGTATGGAAGGCCAGCCCGGCCAGGATCGCCGCCTTCGCGGCGGCGTCGAAGCCCTCGATGTCCGCGGTCGGGTCAGGCTCGGCGTAGCCCAGCGCCTGGGCCTCCTCCAAGGCGTCGGAGAATCCCGCCCCGGAGGTGTCCATCCGGTCGAGGATGTAGTTGGTGGTGCCGTTGACGATGCCGAGCACCCGGCGCACCGCGTCGCCGGCCAGCGATTCGCGCAGCGGGCGCAGCAGCGGGATCGCGCCCGCCACGGCCGCCTCGTAATACAGGTCGGCGCCGTTCTCGCGGGCCGACTGGTGCAGCGTCGCGCCGTCCTCGGCGAGCAGCGCCTTGTTGGCGGAGACCACCGACTTGCCGTTCTTCATCGCGGCCAGGAGCAGCGAGCGGACCGGCTCGATGCCGCCGATCACCTCGACCACGATGTCGGTCTCCGGGCGGGTCACCAGCTCCATGGCATCGGTCGTGATCAGCGCAGGCGGAACCGGCACGGAACGAGCGCGGCCCGGCCGCCGCACCGCGACGCCGATCACCTCCAGCGGCGCGCCGATCCGCGCCGCGAGGTCATCTGCCTGCCGGCCGAGCAGCCGGAACACTTCCGAGCCCACTCCGCCGCAGCCCAGCAGCGCCACCCGCAACGTCCGCACCCCGGCCGCTCCCCTCTGTGTCACCAAGTCTGTGTCACCAAGCCGTCTTGGCTACCTAAGCGTCCCGCGTCACCCGGCGTCCAGCCGGAGCAGATCTTCGGCGGTCTCCCGGCGGAGCAGCACCCGGGCCGCGCCGTCACGGACCGCGACCACGGCCGGGCGCGGCACATGGTTGTAGTTGCTCGCCATCGACCGGCAGTATGCGCCGGTGGCCGCCACCGCGATCAGGTCCCCGGGGACCAGATCGGCAGGCAGGTAGGTGTCGCGGACCACGATGTCCCCACTCTCGCAGTGCCGGCCGACAATCCGCGACAGCATCGGCGGCGCGGCCGACTCGCGCGAGGCGAGGACACAGGTGTACTCGGCGTCGTACAGGGCGGTGCGGATGTTGTCACTCATGCCGCCGTCCACGCTGACATAGCTTCGCAGGCCATCCACGTCCTTGACGGTCCCG
>CAYPQM010000144.1:5785-18531 GCA_964412845.1 uncultured Streptosporangiaceae bacterium | reverse complement strand
CCCGAACAAGGGGTACCAGCTGACCCTGTCGCACAGGTTCTCCTTCTACCAGAACCAGAACGTCCCTGGTTCGGCCCAGACCCAGGTCATCGGGATCAACGACTTCGGCGTGAGCGTCGGCTTCTGGTCGGCCCAGAACACGGCCAGCCAGACGAACAACAACTTCGGCTTCTACGCCTGGCACGGTCACTCCCACAGCGTCAGTTTCCCCACCACCAACAACTCCACCCCGCCGGTCAACCAGCTCCTCGGGGTGAACGACTCGAATGTCGCGGTGGGCTTCTACACCGGCAACAAGGGCAATGCCCACGGGTACACCTACAACATCGCCAGCCACAGGTTCCACTCCATCAAGATCCATGGCGCGACCAGCGTGACCCCGTCGGGCATCAACAACAACGGTGACATCACCGGTTTCTTCACCGGGGCCGGCGGCGTTACCAAGGCCTTCCTGCTCCGCTCGAATGGCAAGCTCGTCACGCTGGCTTTCCCGCACGCCTCGTCGACCATGGGCTTCGGCGTCAACGATTCGCGTGAGGTCGTCGGCACCTACATGACCGGAAGCGGCGATAACGCCAAGTCATTCGGGTTCACCTGGACCAGCCACGCCGGGTTCGCGGCCGTGAACGATCCGCTGGGCCCAGGCGCCACCACCATCAACGGCGTGAACAATGCCGGTGACATCGTCGGCTTCTACACCGATGCTGCGGGAAACACTGACGGTTTCCTGCTGGCGGCCAGCCACCACGCGGCGGCGTTCGCCCCGCCCCTGTCGCCGGCCGTGACCGTGACGGTGACCCCGACCCCGACCATGTCGGCCAAGGCGATCACGGCTCCGTCGGCCACGCCGTCCGTGACGCCGACAGCGGCAACGACGACCGCGCCGGTTGCGTCGGCTGGGCCGACTCACTTCTAAGCCGGTGCGGACCAAGCCGGTGCGGTAAGTCAGTGAGGACCACGCCGATGCCGGGTGGCCGGGGTCAGACCCCGGCCACCCGGCATCGGCTCGTCAGCGCCCAAATCATGCTAAATAGCCTTTAGATTGACAATCGCCCCATGGGTATGGTCACAGACCGCTACATGACCCGGTCAAGTACTGTGGCCACAACGGGGGAACCAAACGGGTCGAGGGCGTAGTGCCAGGCCAGCCTGGTCTCGTGGCCGACCGCGCAACTTGCGGGGCCGCTACTACGTTATTACCTAATGAAACGGGCTCGCGAGATGTGCGTGTCCTTTCGCCCTTCCTGCGCTTCGCGGCAGCGACGTGCAGGAAACCCCCACCTGACCTGGAAGGGGGTGAGCGCACACGGACACGCCCGCTCCGTCCGACGAGTCCGCGCCGCCCAACGACGATCCGGCGCCAGCCAGCGGCACCGCCGCAGCGGCCGGTGGCACGCCTGCGCCGCCTGACGGCGAGTCCCCGACGGCCGGTGGCACGCCCGCGCCGCCTGACGGCGAGTCCCCGACGGCCGGTGGCACGCCCGCGCCGCCTGACGGCGAGCCCCCGACGGCCGCCGGCGCCCCTCATGCCCGGCGCCGCGCACGGCGCGACCACCGGCACCGGCCTGGCCGGGGGAAGCGGATCGCGGCCTGGACCGGCGGCATCACCGCGGGTGTCGTGCTGATCGCCGCCACCGGCGGGTACCTGGTCTACCGGCACCTGAACGGCAACATCCACCAGGTCAACATCTCCCACATCCTCAAGCACCAGCCGCCGGTCCTGCACCCCCAGGCCGAGAACATCGCGGTGATCGGCTCGGACACCCGCAACGGGCAGGGCAGCGGCTACGGCAGCGGGCTGAGCACCGACCAGTCAGACACCCTGATGATCGTGCATATCTCCGCCAGCCGGAAATGGGCCGACATCATGTCAATTCCGCGGGACTCCTGGGTAAACATCCCGGCCTGCACAATGGGTAACGGGCAGAAATCCGCGCCGACCACGTTCAAGATTAACGAGGCATTCGCGCTCGGCAATCTGGACGGGAATCACACCGACCTTGGCGTCGCCTGCACCATCCAGACCGTGGAGCAGGACACCGGCATCCACATCGATCACTTTGTCGTTATCAATTTCGCGGGCTTTCGCGACATGGTGAGCGCCCTCGGCGGCGTCGAGGAGTGCAACACCACCCTGATCGACGACCCGAATTCGCACCTCTACCTGGCCGCCGGCCATCATCTGCTCAACGGCACGCAGGCACTCGGTTACGTCCGCGCGCGCTACACCCTGGGCAACGGCAGCGACCTGGAGCGGATCGGCAGGCAGCAGGCGTTCATGTCGTCGCTGGTCAAGAGGGTCCAGAGCAAGCTGCTCAACCCCGTGGCGATCTACAATTTCCTGAACGCGGCCACCAAGTCGGTCACCATCGACACCGGGCTCGGCGGCATCACCGGACTCTACAAATTCGCCAGCAGCCTGAAAAACATGCAGCGCAGCCAGGTGACATTCTTCACGGTGCCCACATATCCCCGTTCCCTCGTGGACCCCACCGACACTGCCAATGTGATGTGGGCGCAGCCTGCGGCCAGCCAGATCTTCCAGGCATTCCAGGATGACGTTCCGGTCAGCAAGGCATTGTTCACGCCGCCGCCAGTGACACTCTCCCCGAAAACGGTGTCGGTCGATGTCGTGAACGGGACCCTGGCGGGCGGACTGGAGGACACTGTCGCTTCCGTGCTGCAGCAGGATGGTTTTAAGGCCACGCCCACAGCCACCGCAAGCCAAAGCCAGCAGAACGTAACCCAGACGGTCATCCAGTATCCCGCCGGGATGGAGCCGGCCGCTCAGTTGCTCGAATCCAAGGTCCCCGGTGCGGCTCTCCAGCAAGTCCCGGGTACCAATACGGCGCTCACCCTCCTCCTCGGCGGTGACTACGGCAGCACCGTCTACGCCACCTCGCCATCCGCACCAGCGCCAACCCCGCAGCCTTCGGCCAGTTTCACGCCGCGGACCGCGAACCAGAACATCTGCACCTAGCCCGGCAAACCGGGTTCGGCATGGCCGGTAGCCGAACTCCACTGGCCCGCGCACGGCGGCGGCGGCCGGCCGGCGACCGGATCGGGGGCAGGCGGCCGGCGGAACCGGTAGATGAGAATCGACCCGTTCAGGACCCGCACCGGGCAGTACCCGCGGATCCAGGCCAGCCGGGACGCCTCCGCGCTGGTCAGGTTGGTCGCCGACACAGCGACCCAGCCGGAGACCTGGCTTGGTGGCGTGCCCAGCAGCGGGCGGCCCCCAGGGACCGGATTCGCCATGACGCCGCGCGGCCCGAAGTAGCTGACCCAGGGGTGCCGGCCTGCACTCCATGCCCGCAGGGCGTACAGGCCCTGTCCCCAGTCGACGTCGGAATTCGTCGCCACCGCATAGCCGGGCCGCAGCGGTGCGGCGGTCCAGGCCAGGGAGACTGGGAACGAGGCGGCAGTCATGGCGGCCGCCACCGCCAGCACCCCGGCCACCGCAACCCCGGCGGCCCGGCGCGCCGCGGGCCGCGCCGCCGCGACCGCGGGGACCAGGGCACCGGAAGCGGCGGCGCACAGGGCGAGGACCGGGAGCAGGTACCGCAGCCCGATGTCCCTGGGCATGGTGACGGTGAAGCCGGTGAGCAGGATCGCCGGGAAGGCCACCGCCAGCAGCGCCCGCCGCCGGGCGCCTTGGTCAGCCCGCCACCAAGCGACGACCCCGGCGACGAGCAGCAGCAGGGCGGCGGCTGGCAGTTTGATCACGAGGCTCACCGGCCAGAACCACCAGCGTCCGCCGGTATAGGACACGCCCGCCAGGTAGCCAGGCCCGGGGATCCGGTCGTGCCTCCACAGGTAGCCGATGCCGTCGAGGTAGGGCTGGGGCAGCACCGCCGCCGGGTGCGCCAGGACTGCGGGATCAAGCACGGCGTACGGGATCCAGAGCGCGACCAGGGCGATCAGGGCCGCCAGCCCGGTGCGGGCCACGGCCCGGCGGACTCCCGCCCGCCAGCTACCGGTATCCCGGAGGTTCCCGGTTCCCGGGGGGCTCGCGGTGTCGCGCAGGCTCATGCCGGCAACGACAGTCAGGCCGGCCGCCACGATCAGGAGCCCGGAGATCTCGGTGAGGGCGGCGCCCGCCAGGGCGAGCCCGAGCCAGCCGAGCGCCCGGGTGCTGCGCAGCCGCAGCCACCGCGCCAGCGCCCATGCGGCCAGCACCACGGCCAGCGCGAACGGGATGTCGGTGCCGTCCAGATGGCCGATGCCCAGGACGAAGGGCGACGCCAGCCAGACCAGTCCGCCGAACGCGCCAGCCGCCGATCCCAGCCGTTCGCCGCCCAGCAGTTCACCGCCCAGCGCGAAGACCGCGAAGGCCACGCCGACGCTCTCGGCCAGCGGCACCAAGCGCGAGGCGAACGTGACCCGGCGCAGCGTGCCCGCCGCGAGCTGGGCACGGACAAATCTTGCGCTGTACTTACGTTCGTCATTTGCGGTCCATCGGCCATTGTCCGGAATGACAGGATGGGCCAGCAGTACCGGCAGCGCGGCCAGCACTTTCGGCAGCGGTGGGTGTTCGTCGTTCAGCGTGAGGTCGTGGTGCACCGCGGCCGCGACGCCAGCGGCTACATATACCGGCTCGTCGAACGTGGGCGAGTCGGACCATGCCTCGGCCAAGCCCAATGTCAGGAAGCTGGCGGCAGCGACCGCCAGAACGGCCAGTGGCAGCCACCCCAGCCAGCGGCGACCGGCCCGTGGGCGCCTGCGGCCGGGCGAGTCGTTTGTCACGGTTACGACACGAACGTTTCCTGAATTGGTCAAGAAATCTGCCGGGAGAAGTCAAAGAAGCGGCTAGGAGAAGGCGAAATCGATAATTTCGGTCGGCTTACGTGACTATAAGGCAGATGACAGGCAGGCAGCCGATGAACATGGAACCTGGTCGGCAGCTGCTGACCAGCCCGACCCGCACCGGGCCGCTCGAAGATCTCGAAGATACCGCACCTGGTTCCGCGCATAGTCGTACCCGGAGCTGGCTGGTGCGGCGCCGCCGGTTGATCATCGGGTGGTCCGTCCTGGTGGCCGTGTTCGCCGGGTACACGGTGCTGCGGGGCATCTCGCTGTCCGAGGACACCGTGCTGATCTGGATGGCCGCCGCCCTGTTCGTGGCGAGCCTGGATGACCTCCGCCAGTGGCGCCGCGGAGTCGTGCGTGACTGGCTCCCGCTCTATCTGGTGCTCGTCCTCTACGCCCTGCTGCGCGGGTACGCCAGCCACGTGCTGTGGGGGCCCTTCATCCGGCCTCAAGTCGCCTTCGACCGGTTCATCGGTTTCGGCACGGTGCCCACCGTCCGGCTGCAGCGATGGCTGTTTGACCCCAGCCACCTGCAGGTGTGGGACTACGCGGCCTGGGCCGTCTACATGAGCTACTTCTTCAGCAGCTACACGGTGGCCGCCGTGCTCTGGAAGCGCAACCACGAGCGGTTCAAGCGTTACATCGCCTTGTACGTGGGCGTCACCTTCCTGGGCTACGCCGGGTACGCCCTGTACCCGGCCATGCCGCCCTGGCTGGCCAGCCGGAACGGCAACATCGGGTACGTGATCAGGGTCATCCCGGTCGTCTGGGAGCACCTCGGGGTGCACGCGGCGGCGGCCCTGTTCACCCGGGGCAGCGCGTTCGCCAACGACGTCGCGGCGATGCCGTCGCTGCACGCCGCCTACCCGATGCTCCTGCTGCTGTTCTTCTGGGCCGGCGCCCGCTGGTGGGCCCGCGGGCTGCTGGCCGGCTACGTCCTGGCCATGGCCTTCACCCTGGCCTATACCGGCGAGCATTTCGTGATCGACGAGATCGTCGGATGGGCCTTCGCCGCGGCGGTCTACTTCGGCGGCTCGCGTTTGCTCGACCGGCGGCAGGCCCGGCGGCGAGGCGGGGAACCGCAGCCGGTCCTGGCCCAGGACACGACAGCGCCGCAGACCGTCTCGGCGTGAACTCGGCCGGCTCCGTGAGCCGGATACGGTTATCCACGTGCGCAGGACCGTCGCCCTGGTTCTCGGGTCCGCCGTGCTGGCAGCAGCCGCGGCGGGCGGAGCCGGGCTGTTCGCTGCGGCCAGCCCGGCCACTGCGGCCAGCGCAGCGACGGCTCACCCGGCTGCTGCCGGACACTCCGCGTCCGGCGCAGCCGGCACCGTACCGCAGCGCGCGGAGGCCGTCACCGTCAGCGCGCCGGACCAGGCCGGCGCCGCCGTTACGCCGCGCCGCGCCGGCGTGGCCACCTCCGCGCACCGTGTCGTTCTGGTCGGGGTCCCGGGCTTGCGCTGGAGTGATGTCTCCGCGACGGCCACGCCCGCGCTCTGGCGGCTGGCCACCGCAGGTTCGGTGGGTTCCCTCGTGGTCAGCGGGGTGACTACCCGCAGTTGCCCGGCCGACGGCTGGCTGACGCTGAACGCTGGTGCCCGCGCGGCCGCCCAGCGCCCCGCCTCGGGCCAGTGCGCCGCGCTCCCCGACGTGACGTACCTGGCCACGGCAGGAAGCGCGGGGAAACCGACGCCGGCCCAGGTGCCGTCGATGCCCGCGCAGGTCTCCTACAACAAGCAGTTTCATTACAACCCGCGATGGGGCCTGCTGGCCTCCGCGGCAGGTCCCAGGCAGTGCGCTACCGCGGTCGGGCCGGGTGCCGCGCTGGCCCTGGCCAGCCGGGCGGGCCAGGTGAGTTCCTTCCTCCCGGCGGCGTCCGCGCTGAGCCGCCAGGACCTCGCGCGGTGCCCGCTGACGGTGGTCGACCTGGGCGCGCTCCCTTCCGCGGCAGGTCCTGGCGCTGGCCACGCGGCGTCGGCGAGCCAGCCCGGGATTACGGAGATCAGATCTACCGCAACCCGCGCCGCCCAGGTCCGCGCCGATGACCAGGAGATCGGCCGGATCAGCGCGGAGCTTGCGCCCGGCACGATCCTGGTCGTTGCCGCCCCGGGCGACGACTCGGCGCCGCACCTGCGCCTGATCATCGTCAGCGGCCCGGGCTACCACTCCGGCCTGCTGCACGCGGCATCGACCCGGCAGCCGGGCATGACGCTGATCACCGACCTGACGCGCAGCGTGCTGGGCTGGCGCGGCCGGCCGGTGCCCTCTGACGTGGTGGGCTCGCAGCTGACCCGGGCCAGCCGGGCCAGCCTGGGCTCCGCGATCCGCGGGCTGATCGGCCAGGACACCGCCGCCCAGGTCTACAAGGCCACCGTCACCTGGTTCTTCATTATCGTCGGGTTCGGCTACGCGGCATTCTTCGGCCTGGTCGCGGTGCTGCCGTGGGGCCGGGGCGAGAACCGCGGCCGCCGACGACGGGCCGTGGCCAGGGTGGCAGGCATCTGCGCCGCCTCGATCCCCGCGGGTACCTTCCTGGCCAGCCTGGTGCCGTGGTGGACGCACGGCCACCCGGCGGTGCTGCTGTACGCCATGGCCGTCATCTGGGCCGCGGTCATCGCGGCGATCGCGCTGACCGGGCCGTGGCGGCGCGACCCCCTCGGGCCGCCCGGGGTGGTAGCCGCCGTGACGGTCGGCGTGATCGCGCTGGACGTGATGACCGGCTCGCGGCTGCAGATGGGCACCCCGTTCGGCCTGTCCGCGCTGGCGGCCGGCCGCTTCTACGGCCTCGGCAACAACGCCCTGGGCATCTACGGCACGTCGGGCATTCTCTGCGCGGCCTGGCTCGGGATCGCCGCGTGGCGCCGCGGCTCGCGCAGCGGCGGCGTGCTCGCGGCGGCGGCCGTGGCCCTGGTCGCCGTGATCGCGGCGGGCTGGCCGGGCTTCGGCGCCAAGGTGGGCGGGACGATCGCCATGGTCCCCGGCTTCCTGCTGCTGCTGGCCGCGCTGGCCGGCATCAGCATCACCGCCCGGCGGGCGGTCATCGCCGCGGTCAGCGGGCTGGCCCTGGTGACGGTGTTCGCGCTGGTCAACTACTTCGTCCCGATCACCGGGCACTCTGACATCGGCGGTTTCGTCGGGCAGGCCCTGCACGGCGGGGCGGGCGGCATCCTGCAGCGGAAAATCAACTCCAACGTGGGCTCCCTGACGGTCAACCTGGGGGCGCTGGTGGTCCCGGTGGTCGTCGTGGTGCTCGGCCTGGCGCTCGCCTGGCCGGCCAGGTTCCGGGCCGGGCTGCTGGTCCGCGCGTACCAGGAGATCCCGCTGCTGAGGACGGTTTTCGGCGCGATCTGGCTGGTGGCCGTGCTCGGCTGGTTCGCCGACGACTCCGGGGTGACCGTGCCGGCCGCCGAACTGCCGCTGATACTGCCGCTGGTCATCGCGATCTTGTCGGCTCGCCCGCCCGCGGTGCATCCTGGGGCGGCGGCCAAGGCTATCTTTGACCTGCCGTCGAGGTTCGCACCACGGGGAGGGATCGGGTGAAGTACACGATCTCACGCGTCCTGGCCGGGCCATTACTGCATCTGCTGTGGCGGCCGGAGGTCGAGGGTGGCGAGCACATCCCGCCCACCGGTGGCGCCATCATCGCCTCGAATCATCTGTCAATCGTCGACTCGATCTTCCTTCCGCTGGTCCTCGACCGCCCGCTCACCTTCGCGGCCAAGTCGGAGTACTTCACCGGCACCCGGCCAGCCCAGCGGTTCGCCGGGGCGTACCTGCGCGCGACCAAGCAACTCAGGGTGGACCGGGGCGAAGCGCGCGCGGCGCAGGACATGCTCGAAGCGGCGCTGGGTCTGCTGCGCTCGGGTGAGCTGTTCGGCCTGTACCCCGAGGGCACCAGGTCGCCGGACGGGCGGCTGTACCGGGGCAGGACGGGAGTCGGCTGGCTGGCCCTCAACTCGGGCCTGCCGGTGATCCCGGTCGCCATGCTCGGCACGGACCGGGTGCTCCCGCCGGGCCACTCGGTGCCGCGGCTGCACCGGATCCGGATCAGGATCGGCGCACCACTGACCTTCGAGGAGCTCCGCGGGCAGCCGGCCGGCGCCAAGGCGCGTCGCGTCGTGGCTGATGAGGTCATGAAGGCGATTCAGGCGCTGTCCGGTCAGGAGTTCGTGCCCATGTATGCCTCAGCGCGGAAAGAAGAGCTGAACGGCGGCCGACCCAGCTAGAGCGTGTCCGCGCCCGGCGGTGCGCAGCAGCCGGTGAATCGCCGGCCTGCCTGGGTTCGTGGACTCCTGGCGCTGCAGCCTAGCGCCGTTTCAGTCCACAAATACCGGCCGGACGCGGCCCACGGCTAGCTGCGGTCTGACTGGGTCCGGCCGGACTCGCTGGGCGGCACCTTGGGGAAGGCCTCGGTCACCTCGGCCGGATTCCACACGTAGAGCTTGCTGCTCTCATCGTCGGCGGTGCCGTTGGCGTCCGTCGCGTGCCGGCCGCCTTGCGTGGCAGCCGGCAATGGCATGCTGCCAGGAACCCTGCTGCCCAGTTCCAGGCCGTCCGATCCCGGATCGTCGGAGAACGGATCGGCCACGCCCCGGCCACCAAGCACCCCACGGCGCTGTGGCAAGTCACTCTGCGACCGGCCGGCCCGTGCTGAGCCGCCCTGGGCTGAGCCGCCCTGGGCTGAGCCGCCCGGCGCGCCGCCGTGTGCTGAGCCGTCCTGGGGCGCGCCGCTAGGGGCGGCCGGCCCCCAGGGCTGAACCCCGCTCGGCACCACCCGGCGCGGCGGGCCCGGCCGGTTGTGGGCCGACTTGGCGGGCGGGCTGGAGGCCCAGGGAACTTCACCCTCTGGCTTTTCCGCGGCCTCCCACGGAGGCGTACCCGATATCCGGGGCGGCCGGGCCGCGCTCGGCCTCGGCGTCGGCGAGAGGGCCCGGTGCGTGCCGCCCGCGGCCCCGTTCGCGGGCGGCACGGCCGGGAACGGCGCGACCCCGGGGGGCATCTCGGCGGCGGGGAACGGGGCGGCTCCAGGCATCTCGCCGGCCGGGAACGAGGCGACCCCAGGCATCTCGGCGCTGGGGAACTGGCTGATGGAGAACTGCGTCGTGGCTTCCTCGTCCCCCGGGAACGGATTCCGCGTCCGCTCGTCTCCCGGGAACGGAGTCTCATCCAGGTCCCCGGGGAACGGCTCCAGCGCGAACTGGGCACTCGCGTACTCAGCCGCCCCGGCGAACTGGCTTCCGGCGGAGGGGGGCACCGCCGAGAATTCCGGTTGCGCGCGCACGGCGACCCGGGCGACGTCGCGCAGCGGCGCGAGCCGGCTGGCCCGGGCCCGCCGCCGCCGGGCCCGGCGGGTCAGCGCAAAGATCAGCAGGGCGAGCAGCAGGACGGCGGCCACCCCGAGGGCGGCGTAGCGCAGCGTCCGGGCGAGGTGCGCGGTCCGTGGATGGACCACCGGGGACGATGGGGCCGCGACGGCAGCCCCCGTGCCCGACTTGGCCGGGACGGCCGCGTTGATCTTGGCCGCGGCGAGCAGGGCGGCCTCGGCGTCCGCGGTTCCGTAGCCGGATCCGTCCAGCCTGCCGCCCTTGGGCCGGAAGACCGTGCTCGAGGTGAGCGCCGTGGTCACCTGGGCCGGGGTCAGGTTGGGGAACTGCGCCTTGATCAGCGCGGCCATGCCGGCCACCACCGCGCTGGCCGCGCTGGTGCTGTGCAGCATGGCGTACCCGGTCGGCAGCGTCGCCGCCGCGACGCCGTCCCCGGCGGCGGTGAGCGTGACGTACGAGTGGCGGCTGGTGAACGCGGCCTTGTTGAAGGCCTGGCTGAAGGCGCCCACCGAGATGACGCCGGGGTACGCGGCGGGGTAGTTGACCGGGTCGGTCCCGGCTCCGCCGTCACCCCCGGGCGCGACCAGGACGACGTGCTTGCTGAGGGCGTACGCCACCGCATCGCGTTCCGCGGTGCTGCTGCCGGATCCCCGGCCGGCCAGCGCCGCTGGGTCCAGCGGCAGGTCGATGACGCCGACGCCCTGGCTGACCGCGTAACGGATGCCCTTGGCGATGGCCCCCGGCAGGGCCGCGGCCACGCGCGGGGTGGCCAGCAGCGGGTCGTTGCCCTCCAGGGTGACCCGGACGGAAAGGATCTTGGCCGCTGGAGCCACTCCGATGATGCCGTCAGCGCCCTTGGCCCCATGCCCGTGGCCGGCGATCAGGCTGGCGATGGCGGTGCCGTGGATCCCCCAGAAAGTCCCGCCGGATTTCCGTCCCGACGCGGTGTAGTCGGGCCCGGTGGTCACTGAGCCGGTCAGGTCGGCCTGCGCGGGGTCAACGCCGGTGTCGAGCACCGCGACGGTGACCCCGGAACCCTTGCTGGATTCCCAGGCCGTCGTCACGTGCAGTGCGGCGAGCCACCATTCCTGATTCCGGACCTGGTCAGCAAAGGCTGGCGTGGCCGCGAGCGCGACACACGCCACGGCACACCCGGCAGCCACCGCCGCCGTTGCGCGCCGGGGGAACCTCCGCGCCACGGCATCCACCCTTCCCGTGGTCGAGTACCCACGGCATTGTGCCACGTTCGACTGGTTTGGGAGTCGGTAGCGTGACGTATGGGGTGTGAGCGCAGCTATGTGGCTGGAGTGACCACTACTTGGACCCAGCGTTCAGGAAGACTGGGACCTAGCGTTCAGGACGGGTGTGTGGGTCTCAGGATGGCGGCGCGACCGACAGCCTCACGTGCGCTCCGGGGGGCAGCCCGAGCTGCTGCGCCGCGTCGCCGGCGTTGACGGCCAGGGAGATGAGCCCGGCACTGTCGGTGAAGGCGACGATCTCACCGGGAGCCACGGCCGCGAACGTCTCCAGGTAGGGGACGGTGAGCTGGCGGCGCCCGCAGCGGACCACCAGCGGCGACCCGAATCCGATGCCCAGGTGGTCGGCGTCCGAGGCGGCGATGGACAGTTGCACGTTGCCGAACCGGTCCACCGACATCACCTCGCCCTCAGCCTCGCCGTCATGCACCCTGCTGGTCGGCGCGGGCAGCGTCACCAGGTCCGCGACATCGATCTCGGTTCCCACCGAGTCGAGGTCGGCGCCCGCCGCCAGGTGCGCGGCGACCGGCGTGAAGATGTCCCGGCCGTGGAAGGTGGGCGACACCGGATGCAGCCACAGCTCGCCGTTGGTGAGCTGGTAGGCGCCGGTCGCCCCGCCCTGAGCGGCGACCGCCCAGGACAGCAGGCCGTTGTCCGGGCCGACCAGGATGCACTCCCCGGTCGCCACGGCGACGCCGCGGCGGGCGGTCCCGACGCCTGGATCCACGACTGCGACGTGCACCGCCGGCGGCATATAGGGCAGAGTCTGAGCCAGCACCGCCGCGCCGCGCCGGACGTCGCCGGGCGGCACGAGATGCGTGATGTCGATGAGCCGGAGCCCGGGCGAGATGCGGGCGGCCACTCCGTGGCAGGCCGCCACGAACCCGTCCTCGACGCCGTAGTCGGTTAGAAACGTCAGGCAGTCATAAGTAACCACGAAGGGCGAGCGTACGACGTCGGAGGCGTTCCGTATAGACCGTGCCTACGATGGGTTTTCACCGCACCGCGTTGCGGGGCCCAGGCGGTGGTCTCAGCGGGGCTCGTTCGGGGCGGAGGGAGGGCCGATGGCGACGATGTCCGAGCAGGAAATGCGCATCCTCGCCTTCGAGCGGGGCTGGTGGCGCTCGCCCGGCGCCAAGGAACAGTCGATCCTGGACACGTTCGGGATGACCGCGACGCGGTACTACCAACTGCTGAACGAGCTCATTGACCGCCAGGAGGCGCTCGTGTTTGATCCCGCGCTGGTCACCCGGCTGCGCAGGCAGCGGGCCAAGCGGCACCGGCTGCGGTCGGCGCGCCCCGACCGGGGCGACGGCGCAGCCCGGTGACCGGCCCGGGACGACCAGCCGGGACGACC
>CAYPQM010000144.1:0-5685 GCA_964412845.1 uncultured Streptosporangiaceae bacterium | reverse complement strand
ACCGGGGCGACGGCGCAGCCCGGTGACCGGCCCGGGACGACCAGCCGGGACGACCGGCCCTCGATGACCAGCACCGGCATGCTGCCGCGGCCGCGCACCCCGGAGGGCCGGGCCGGCCTGGCCGCGCTGCTCCATGAGCCTGCCAGCGCACTGATCGCGCTGGATTTCGACGGCACGCTGTCCCCGATCGTCGCCGATCCCGCCGCGGCGCGGGCGCACCCGGCCGCGGCCGCGGTGCTGCGCAGGCTGTCGGCGGTCATCGGCACCCTGGCGGTCATCACCGGCAGGCCGGCGGCGGTCGCGGTCGAACTCGGCGGCTTCGCTGATGTCCCCGGTCTGATCGTGCTCGGCCATTACGGCTGGGAGCGGTGGCACGACGGCACCCTGTCCTCCCCCCCGGCCCCCCCCGGGGTCGCGGCGGCCCGCGCCCAGCTGCCCCGCGTGCTGGCCGCCGCGGGCGCCCCTCAGGGCACCTGGACCGAGGAGAAGGGGATCGCGGTCGCCGTGCACACCCGCCGCGCCGCGGACCCGCAGGCCGCGCTGGAGGCGCTGCGGGGCCCGCTCACCGCGCTGGCCGCGCGCACCGGCCTCACCGTGGAACCAGGCCGGCTGGTGATCGAGCTGCGGCCGCCGGGCACCGACAAGGGCGCCGCCCTGAAAACCCTTGTTACCGAACGCCACCCAATGTCAGTCACGTTCGCCGGTGACGACCTCGGGGACGCGGCCGCCTTCGGCGCCGTCCGCGCGCTGCGCGCTTCCGGTCTCCCCGGCCTGACGGTGTGCAGTGGCTCGGCGGAAACGGCCGGGGAACTGGTGGACGCGGCGGATCTCGTGGTGGACGGCCCGGACGGCATCATCGCCCTGCTTGAGCAGCTGGCCGGCGCCGTTACCGGCCAGCCCGCCAGCGGATAGCGGCCAGGCGGCGGGGTCCGCGGCGGAGCGGCACCGAGTAGCGGGCCGGCGGCGGCGTAATGTCCAGGCCGTCGAGCTGGGCCTGGAACCATGCGGTGGGCGGCAAAGCGCCGCCGGCCGTGGCGAGGGCAGTGCTGCGGGCTATCCGTGCGGTATCTGGCATGGTCAGGGCTTCGTGCAGGGCTTGCGCGGTGGCCGTCACGTCGAATGGGTTGACCAGCAGCGCGTGCGCGCCGAGTTCGGCCGCGGCCCCCGCCTCGGTGGACAGGACCAGCGCACAGTCGCGTTCGGAAAGAATGGGGCCTTCCTTGGCGACGAGGTTCATGCCGTCCCGGATCGGGTTGACCAGCAGCACATCGGCCAGCCGGTACGCGGCGAGCGAGCGCGGGTAGTCGTCGTTGACGGCCAGCAGCAGCGGATCCCAGTCGTCGGTGCCGAACTCGTCCTCGATCTCGTTGGCCAGCCGCTGCACGCTGGCCGTGTACTCGCGGTATTCGGGCAGGTCGTGCCGGGACGGGTAGGCGAGCGCGATGTGCGTCACCCGGCCCTGCCACTCAGGGTGGGTGACCAGCAGCTCACGGTAGGCAAGCAGGCCGCGCACGATGTTCTTGGACAGCTCGGTGCGGTCCACCCGGACGATCAGCTTGCGGTCCCCGCAGACCGCGGACAGGGCCGCGACGTGGGCCTGCACATCGGCCGCGGCTCCGCGCTGGCGCAGGCCGTCGGCGTCCACGCCGAGCGCGTGCACGCCGACGCTGGTGACCCGGCCGCGGTGGGTGACCGTGCCGGCCTCCGGGTCGACGTCCGCGCCGAGGAACTCCCGGCAGCAGTCGAGGAACGCGTCGGCCCAGCGCTGGCAGAGGAACCCGGCATGGTTGGCGCCCAGGATCCCTTCGAGCACCTCGCGCCCCACGCTGTCGGGCAGCAGCTTGAAGTAGTCAGGGGGAGCCCACGGGGTGTGCGAGAAGTGCGCGATCCTGATGTCGGGACGCAGATCGGCGAGCATCCGCGGGACCAGCGTGAGGTGGTAGTCCTGCACCATCGCCCGCACGCCATCGCCCGGGCGGCCCGCGCCGTCGGCCAGCGCTGCCGCGAAGGTGGCGTTGTAGCCGCGGAACGACTCCCATTCCCGGCGGAACCCCAGGCCGAAGTTCGGCCGGTTCGGCGTGTCGTAGAGCATGTGGTGGATGAACCAGAGGGTGGAATTCGCCACGCTGTTGTATGCGCGGTGAAACGTGGTGGCCGGGATGTCCAGCATCCGGACGGCCGATCTGTCCCAGTCGCCTTCGCTGTCGATCAGGCCGTCCTCGGCGGCCCGCGCAGCTGCCCGGTCGGCATCGCTGAGGGCGGCGCAGACCCAGAGCACATCGGCCTGACCTGCGACGATGGATAGTCCTGAGACCAGGCCACCGGCCCCTCGGTGCCGGGTCAGGTTCCCGTCATCGCCGAGCGAGAACGATACCGGCCCCCGGTTCGAGGCAATGAGGATCCGGCCGGCAGCCGGCTGCGCGCTCATATCGTCGAGGCTAGCTGCAGCACGGGGAAGGGTGCAGATCCGGATCAGTTAGAGTGGATGACACAACTGAATAACGCTCATCCAGAGGGGTGGAGGGATCGGCCCTGCGAAGCCCCGGCAACCATCACGGTGACATGCGTCCGCGCGAGGTCTCCCGTGACAGGTGCCAAGTCCGGCCCGCGGCTGGTTCCAGCCGTTGGGACAGATGAGGGAGAAAGGCCTCGCCTCGTGAGCACAACCTCGACCACCACCACCCCTTCCCGCTTCGGCTACGCCAGCGGTCTCGCCTGCCGTGAATGCGGGCACACCACTGAACTCGGCGCACATCACGCCTGCACCGAGTGTTTCGGGCCGCTGGAGGTGACATATGACCTCCCGCGGCTGACCAGAGCCGACATCGAGGCGGGCCCGGCCAGCATCTGGCGGTACGCCAGCCTGCTGCCGGTTCCCCCTGATGTGGCGGCCACGCCGAACACCGAGCCGGGGTGGACCCGGCTGGTCCGGGCCGATCACCTGGCCCGCGAGCTCGGCATGCGGACCCTGTGGGTGAAGGACGAGCGGGGCAACCCGACCCACTCGTTCAAGGACCGCGTCGTCGCGGTCGCCCTGGCGGCCGCGGTGGAGATGGGCTTCAAGGTGCTGGCCTGCCCGTCCACCGGCAACCTGGCCAACGCGGTGGCCGCGGCGGCGGCCCGGGCCGGCATCCGCTCGGTGGTCTTCATCCCGGCCAACCTGGAACCGCAGAAGATCATCGCCTCCGAGGTGTACGGCGGCACCCTGGTCGCGGTCGACGGCAGCTACGACGACGTGAACCGGCTTGCGTCCGAGCTGGCCGACGACCGCGAGGACTGGGCTTTCGTCAACGTCAACGTGCGGCCTTACTACGCCGAGGGCTCCAAGACCATCGGCTACGAGATCGCCGAGCAGCTCGGCTGGCGGCTGCCGTCCCAGATCGTCGTCCCGGTCGCCTCCGGCGCCCAGCTCGTCAAGATCGACAAGGCATTCCGTGAGTTCATCGCCCTTGGGCTGGTCGAGGACACCCCGTTCCGGGTCTTTGGTGCGCAGGCCACCGGGTGCTCCCCGGTGGCGGCCGCCTTCCGGCAGGGGCACGACGTGGTCCAGCCGGTCAAGCCCGCCACCATTGCCAAGTCGCTGGCGATCGGGAATCCCGCCGACGGTCCCTACGTGCTCGACGTGGTCCGCCGCACCGGCGGGGTGGTGGCCGACGTGGACGATGACGCGGTGATCTCCGCGATGCGGCTGCTGGCCACCACGGAGGGCATCTTCGGCGAGACCGCGGTGGGTGTCACCCTCGGTGTGCTGCGCAGCCTGCTCGCGACCGGCCAGATCGACCCGGCGGCGGAGACGGTCATCATCAACTCAGGTGACGGCCTGAAGACGCTGGACGCCGTGGCGGGCCCGCCGGGCAGCCTGTCCGTGATCCGCCCGTCACTGGCGGCGTTCGAGGCGTTCGAGGCATCCCTGCCGGGCAACGCGGCATCGTGAGGGTCGCGTGAACCGCCTGAGCCGCTTGAGCCGGATGTTGAGAGTTGCACGTCGATCAGAAGGTCGTTCCCCCGGAGAGGCAGGCCTGGCATGACCGTGTCCGTCCGTATCCCCACCATCCTGCGCACCTTCACGGGCGGGGCCGCCGAGGTCACCGCGGCGGAGGGAACGCTGCGCGAGGTCATCGCCGGCCTGGATGCCTCGTACCCGGGAATCGCCGGCCGGATCGTGGACGACACCGGCAAGCTACGCCGCTTCGTCAACGTCTACGTGGGGGAGGAGGACGTGCGGTTCGCCGAGGGACTGGACACACCTGTCCCAGCGGGCGCGCACGTCTCGGTGATCCCGGCCGTCGCCGGCGGCTGACCACTTCCTGCGGTTGATCTGGGACCTTTCGTCCGTGGATCAGCCCGACTGTCCAACGAAGTTACCCGGTAGAGAAAGTAGAGTAGCCGGATTCGCTAAGTTACGGGTCCCGAACGCTCAAGCCAGGAGGTAAGGTCGTGACCGGTCGCTGTCGGTCAGTACGAACGGCAAGCCTGGCTTGCCCACGCCTAACCGCTCCGCGATCGACGGGTTCCGCGGTGGCCAGGGTGGGACCCGAGGCTCGGCGCAGTTAGGGAGTTGTTGGGTAATGGCTCAAGGCACCGTCAAGTGGTTCAACGCGGACAAGGGCTACGGCTTCATCGCGGTCGACGGTGGCAGGGACGTGTTTGTGCACTTCTCCGCTATCCAGGCGGACGGCTACCGCAGCCTCGAAGAGGGGCAGCGGGTGGAATTCGACGTCGAGCAGAGTGACCGCGGACCGCAGGCAGTCGCGGTCCGCACCGTCTAAATCTCTGATGGCATGACCGGCCGATGGCCCGGCGCCCGCCACGGGGGTGCCGGGCCATCGGATCCGGTGCCGTTGTAACTCTGCTCAATAACCTCGGGGGTCCTGCCGGTGTCTCGCTGATGAGGCATCGGTAATTCGGCGCGCTCGCGCTCTGCGTAACCAGGCAATGACCTGGGGCTACCAATAGCCGTCCGGCCCAGTTTGCACTCTCATGCCGAGAGTGCTAAACAGGTCGTTGGCACTCTCGGCATGAGAGTGACAACGTCAGGGCAAGATCGGGGCGATTGAGGCGTCATCGGCGGCAGGATGGGACTGTCCGCCGGAGGGGCCAGCCGTCGCGGGCGTCGACTCGATCCACACGAAGCCACAAAGTTCCGGGAGGATCTGGAGCCTATGGCAGCCAAGATGATCGCGTTCGACGAGGAAGCCAGGCGCGGCCTCGAGCGCGGCATGAATCAGCTGGCTGACGCCGTGAAAGTCACCCTCGGTCCTAAGGGCCGGAACGTGGTGCTCGAGAAGAAGTGGGGAGCCCCCACGATCACCAACGATGGCGTGTCCATCGCCAAGGAGATCGAACTCGAGGACCCGTGGGAGAAGATCGGCGCCGAGCTGGTCAAGGAAGTTGCTAAGAAGACCGACGATGTCGCAGGCGACGGCACCACCACGGCTACCGTGCTGGCGCAGGCGCTGGTCCGTGAGGGCCTGCGCAACGTGGCCGCGGGCGCTAACCCGATGTCCCTCAAGCGGGGCATCGAGGCAGCGGTCGAGCGGGTGAGCGAGGAACTGTCCAAGCTCGCCAAGGATGTGGACACCAAGGAGCAGATCGCTTCGACGGCATCCATCTCCGCTGCGGACCCCGCCATCGGCGAGATGATCGCCGAGGCGATGGACAAGGTCGGCAAGGAAGGCGTCATCA
>CAYPQM010000143.1:1969-18656 GCA_964412845.1 uncultured Streptosporangiaceae bacterium | reverse complement strand
CTGATAGCGCTCACATCGGCAGGCTGCCACTGCCTGCCCGGCTACTCGCAGCACCATGAAATCAATTGAAATCCGCGCCGACTGCATACGCGCCGGCTGTGCCCGCGCCTATCGTGACTGGCTGGCCCGGCCAGCCGCTTTCCCGAGTCAATCCCGTCCCAGGAACTCCTCGATGGACGCCGCGAGCGCCACCGGTGTCTCGATCATCGGATAGTGCCCGGCGTTGGCCAGCACCTCCAATTCGGCGCGCGGGTAGCACGTCAGCCAGGTCTGCTCCATCAGCGGTGCGGGCAGCGCGGGGTCGTTCGCCCCGATGATGACCTTCACCGCCGCCTCGTTGCCCTTCACCTGGCTGGCGAAGTCCGCCCTCGCCCACGATTCGAGGTAGCCGCCGAACGCCTCGGCAGTCGAATTGTCCAGCGAATGCCGCACCACCCCGGTGACGAAAGCGCTGGCCGGCTGGGCGCCGGTGGAGAAACTGATGATGGCGGCCCGGTGGCCGGGGTTGGCGGCCGCGCCGGAGAACAGGGCCCAGCCCTCAGCGTCCAGCGGCACCCCTGACGCCGGCACCGGGTTGATGCCGATGAGCCGCCGCACCCGATCGGGAACTTGCAGCAGCACATGCTGGATCGCGACACCGCTCATCGAGTGCCCGATGAGCGAGAAGCGGTCCCAGCCCAGTTCGTCGGCCAGCGCGATGGCGTCAGCGGCCGCTTCCCGCATCGTCCAGTCACCCGCGACCTGCCTGCGGTCGCCATACCCGCGCAGGTCCATGAAGGCATAGGTGTAGGCCGACCCGTCCAGGAAATCGGGCAGCGATCCCCAGCCCCGCGCCGAGCCGAACCAGCCGTGCAGCGCGAGGACATGGTGGTCCCCGCCCCCGATCATGACATGCGAGCTGGTCATGCCGGCCTCCCGATTCGCCGCAGATAACGACTTAAGCCGAATGTAGCGGCCGGCTGCGGGCTATGGAATCATCGACTGGCCTGCTGCGCGGGGGGGCCCTGACCGAGCTGCAGGCAGCACCGAGAGGGAACCACTGTTGTTGATCATCTGGGGTCTCCGGGTCTTTTACCGCACCATTGGCCAGGGCGTCTTCCACTGCCGCAAGTGCGGCGGGGACCGGCAGTATGCCCACCGCTCTGGGCGCCGGTTCTTCACCTTGTTTTTCATCCCCCTCATTCCGCTGAACCAGGTCGGCGAGCACGTGCAGTGCACGACGTGCAAGACGCGTTACGTCATGGACGTGCTCAGCTTGCCGACCGCCGCCCAGATGCAGACCGCGCTGCCGGCCGGCCTGCGTGCTGCCGTGGCGGCGATGCTGCGGGCCGGCGATCCGGGCAGTCCCGACGCCCGGCAGCGCGCCGTGCTAACCGTCCAGGGCGCAGGCGCCCAGCCCTATACGGACGCCGACCTGGAATCTGACGCCGCCCAGCCCGCCGAGGTCACCCGCAGTGCGCTGAACCAGGTCGCCCGGCAGCTCACCCCCGACGCCAAGGAGTGGTTCCTGGCCGAGACGGTGCGGGTCGGCATGGCCGATGGGCCGCTGACCGAGCAGGAGCGGCAGACCGCCCAGGCGATCGCAGTGGACCTCGGCATGACCCAGGCGCAGGCCGTCGGCGTCGTCACCATGGCCGAGCAGGCCCGGCAGCAGAACTGAGCACCGCGCCGGGCAGCGCCGGGCTGTCCGCGATGTGGACGGATCCGGCGGGCGCGCTGGCGCGCTCCGTAGACTGTGCAGGTGCTTTCCAGGATTGATCTACGCGGACCATCGGCAGCCAGCCTGAGCAGGGAAAAGCTCGCCGGGGTGCTGCCGCGGGCGGAACTTGACGTCCAGGCGGCGGTGGCCGCGGTCCAGCCCATCTGCGAGGACGTGCGCCAGCGCGGCGCCGCCGCGGTCCGCGAGTACACCGCCCGGTTCGATGGGGTGGACCTGCCCAGCACCAGGGTCCCGGCCCGCGCGCTGGCTGAGGCGCTGGACGCGCTCGCCCCGGCCCTGCGGGCCGCGCTGGAGGAAACCATCCGCCGGGTCCGCCTGGTGCACGAGGCGCAACGGCCACCGGACACCACGACCACCATCGCCCCGGGCTCCTTTGTTACCGAACGTTATGTTCCAGTTGATCGCGCTGGTGTCTACGTGCCGGGCGGGCTGGTCGCCTACCCCTCATCAGTGATCATGAACGTGGTCCCGGCGCAGGTGGCAGGGGTGGCCAAGATCGCGGTCGCCTCCCCGCCGCGGCCCCGCCACGACGGACCGGGGGACGCCAACTCGGACCAGCCCGGCCGAGGCGGGCGGCCGAGCAGTGACGGGCTGCCTGATCAAGCGGTACTCGCTGCGTGCGCGCTGCTCGGCATAGACGAGGTGCACGCGGCCGGCGGTGCCCAGGCCATCGCCATGTTCGCCTACGGCACGGCCGACTGCGCCGCCGCGGATACCGTCACCGGGCCCGGCAATGTCTACGTGGCCGCGGCCAAGCGGCTGCTGCTCGGCACGATCGGCACGGACGCTGAAGCGGGGCCGACCGAGGTCGCGATCATCGCGGACCACACCGCGGACCCGGAGTTCGTCGCCGCCGACCTGATCGCCCAGGCGGAACACGACCCGCTGGCCGCCTGCCTGCTGATCACCACCGACACCGGCCTCGCTGACCGGACCGACGAGGCGCTGGGCCGCCAGGTCCCCGCGGCCCGGCACCGCGACCGGGTACAGCAAGCCCTCGACGGCCAGTCCGCCTGCGTGCTGGTGGACACCCTGGACGCCGCCCTGGCCGTCGCCGACGCCTGGGCACCGGAGCACCTGGAGATCCAGACCGAGGATGCCGCCGGGGTCGCCCGCCGGGTCCGCAACGCAGGTGCCATCTTCGTCGGCCCGTACGCCCCGGTCTCACTCGGCGACTACCTCGCGGGCTCCAACCACGTGCTGCCCACCGGCGGCACCGCCCGGCACAGCGGCGGCCTGTCGGTGCTGTCCTTCCTGCGCGGCATCCACCTGGTCGAATGCGATGAGGCGGCGCTCGCCGCAGTAGCTCCGCACATCGACGCGCTCGGTGGCGCGGAGGACCTGGCCGCGCACGTAGCCGCGGTCCGGGTCCGGGTGCCTGCCACCGGAACGCCACGATGACCGGCCTGCCCCTGCGAGCGGACCTGGTCGGCCAGACCGCCTACGGGGCGCCGCAACTGGATGTCCCCGTCCAGCTGAACACCAACGAGAACCCCTACCCGCCGTCGCCAGACCTGGTCCGGGCCATCGCTGACGCGGTCGGGCAGGTCGCCGGGACGCTCAATCGCTACCCGGACCGGGACGCGGTCGCGTTGCGCGAGGACCTCGCCAGTTACCTCGGCCACGGGCTCACCGCGAGCCAGGTCTGGGCCGCCAACGGTTCCAACGAGATCATCCAGCAACTGCTGCAGGCGTTCGGCGGTCCGGGCGCCGTCGCGCTCGGCTTCGAGCCGTCCTACTCGATGCACCCGCTGATCGCCCTCGCCACCTGCACCCGGTGGGTCCGCGGGGCCAGGGACGCCGATTTCGGCATTGACCCGGGCCGCGCGGTCGAGGTGATCCGCGCGGAGCAGCCGACCGTGACCTTCCTCACCTCGCCCAACAACCCGACCGGCACCTCCCTGCCGATCGAGGTCATCGAGGCGGTCTGCGCGGCCGCGCCGGGCATCGTG
Organism: uncultured Streptosporangiaceae bacterium; assembly: GCA_964412845.1. Classification (GTDB taxonomy): domain Bacteria; phylum Actinomycetota; class Actinomycetes; order Streptosporangiales; family Streptosporangiaceae; genus JAWWPY01. Next base: position 14,984 of record CAYPQM010000143.1, on the reverse strand, counting down.
GTGGTCGACGAGGCGTACGCCGAGTTCGCCCGCGACGGCACGCCAAGCGCGCTCGCCCTGCTGCCGCGCCACCCGCGGCTCGTGGTCACCCGCACCATGTCCAAGGCGTTCGCGCTGGCCGGCGCCCGGGTTGGCTACCTGGCCGCCGATCCTGCGGTACTCCGCGCGCTGCTGCTGGTCCGGCTGCCCTACCACCTGTCCGCGGTCACCCAGGCCGTGGCGCGGGCCGCGCTCGCGCACCAGGCTGAGCCGCTCGCGACGGTCAAGGCCATTCGCGCGCAACGCGACGACCTGGTCATCTATCTGCGCGCCCGCGGGCTCGCCGTCGCGGACTCGGACGCCAACTTCGTCCTGTTCGGCGAGTTCGCCGACCGGCATGTGGTCTGGCAGGCACTGCTGGACCGGGGTGTGCTGATCCGCGAGACCGGCCCGGCGGGCTGGCTGCGGGTCACCGTCGGCACGCCCGCGGAGATGACCGCGTTCCGCGCGGCGCTGGCCGCGGTACTGGATGCAGACCCAGGCGCGGTACTGGACAAAGCGCCGGACGCCGTACTGGAGGTGATGCTGGACGAGGCTCCGGGCACCGGGCCCGGCGGCGCCCAGCAACCAGCGGGAGAGGGCGTACGCAGATGAGCCGCACAGCGCGGGTGGAGCGGATCACCAAGGAGACCAGTGTCCTGGTCGAACTGGATCTCGACGGCACCGGCCTGGCCAACGTGCACACCGGTGTCCCGTTCTTCGACCACATGCTCGCCCAGCTGGCCAAGCACGGGCTGCTCGACCTGAGCGTGCAGGCGACCGGCGACATCGAGATCGACGCGCACCACACTGTCGAGGACACCGCGCTGACCCTGGGCCAGGCGCTGCGTGAGGCGCTCGGCGACAAGACGGGCATCTGCCGGTTCGGCGACGCTGCCATCCCGCTGGACGAAACGCTCGCCCGCGCCGCGATCGACCTGTCCGGCCGCCCGTACCTGGTGCACGCCGAGCCGGCTGGCATGGCCCCGCTGATCGGCAGCTATGACACCACGCTGACCAGGCACTTCTTCGAATCAGTGACATCGTCGGCCGGGATCTGCCTGCACCTGGAGGTCACCGGCCGCAACCCGCACCACCTGATCGAGGCCCAGTTCAAGGCCGTCGCCCGGGCGCTGCGTGCCGCCGTCGCCGCTGACCCCCGCAACCCCGGCGTGCCCAGCACCAAAGGCGTCCTGTGACCAAACCCCCATCCGTTTCCATGATCGCGGTGCCCGGCCAGCCCGGGGGACACCCCCCGGGCCCCCGGGCCCAACTCGTTTCCATGATCGCGGTTGACAGGTGGTCTTATACGACCAGTGATCCACCGCAATCATGGAGCTGGGCCGAGTCGTGAGACGGCCGCGGGTTGCGGTACTCGACTATGGTTCCGGGAACATCCGTTCGGCTGAAAAGGCCCTGACGCGGGTCGGTGCCGACACCACGGTGACTGCCGACATGGCGACGGCGCTCAACGCTGACGGGCTGGTGGTGCCCGGGGTCGGGGCGTTCGCGGCGTGCATGGCCGGGCTGCGCGCAGTCCGCGGTGACGTGGTGATCGACCGGCGGCTGGCCGGGTCGCGGCCGGTGCTCGGCATCTGCGTGGGCATGCAGGTGCTGTTCGCGGAGGGGGTCGAGCATGGCGTGCGGACCGAGGGCTGCGGGCAGTGGCCGGGCACCGTCGAGCGGCTGACCGCGCCGGTGCTGCCGCACATGGGCTGGAACACGGTCCGGGCGGCGGCGGGGTCGCGGCTGCTGGCCGGCATCGACCCCGATACCAGGTTCTACTTCGTGCATTCCTATGCGGCGCGGGCGCTTCCGCTCGAACCTGACCCCCGGCTGGCGCCCCCGCTGGTCAGCTGGGCCACCCATGGGAAGCCGTTCGTCGCGGTGGTGGAGAACGGCCCGCTGACCGCGACCCAGTTCCACCCCGAGAAGTCCGGTGACGCGGGCGCCGCGCTGCTGGCCAGCTGGCTGGAGATGGTGACATGACCTCGCTGACCCTGCTGCCCGCGGTGGACGTGGCCGATGGCCAGGCGGTCCGCCTGGTCCAGGGCGCGGCCGGCACGGAGACCGGCTACGGGGACCCGCTGGCCGCCGCGCTGGCCTGGCAGGCGGCCGGCGCGGAATGGATCCACCTGGTCGACCTGGACGCCGCGTTCGGCCGCGGGTCCAACGCGGCGCTGCTCGCCTCAGTGGTGCGGCAGCTGGACGTCGCCGTGGAACTGTCCGGCGGCATCCGCGATGCGAAGTCGCTGACCGCGGCGCTGGCGACTGGATGCGCGCGGGTGAACGTGGGTACCGCCGCGATGGAGAATCCGGACTGGGTCCGCGCGGCCATCGCCGAGCACGGCGACAAGATCGCCGTGGGCCTGGACGTGCGGGGGAGCCGGCTGGCCGCCCGTGGCTGGACCCAGGACGGCGGCGACCTGGATGAGACCCTGGCCCGGCTGGAGGCCGATGGCTGCGCCCGGTACGTGGTCACCGACGTGACCAAGGACGGCACGCTGGCCGGCCCCAACCTGGACCTGCTGCGCGCGGTCTGCGCCCGCACCGCCCGCCCGGTAGTGGCCAGCGGCGGTGTGTCCAGCCTCGATGACCTGCACGCGATCGCGGCTCTGGTACCGGACGGCGTCGAGGGCGCCATCATCGGCAAGGCGCTGTACGCGGGAGCCTTCACCCTGGAGGACGCCCTGAAGGCGATGGCACCATGATCCGGCGGGTCTGCTCAGGCGGTGGCCGGCCGGTCCGGCGGCTCTCGCGGGCGGTGTCCGGGTGACCCGGCGGGTCTCGTCTGGCACGGCCTGGGAACCGGCCGTCGGGTACAGCCGGGCGGTGGCCGCGGGCGACTACGTATTCGTCTCCGGCTGCACCTCGGTGGTCGGCGCGGAGTTCGTGCACGAGGGGGACGCCTACGCGCAGGCGGCCCGCGCCATCAGCAATGTGCGGGACGCGCTGGATCAACTCGGCCTCACGCTGTCTGACGTGGTCCGGACGCGGATGTTCGTCACCGACATCTCGCGCTGGGAGGAGTACGGGCGCGCGCACGGCGCCGCGTTCCGCGAGGTCAGGCCGGCCGCGACCATGGTCGAGGTATCTTCCCTGATCGACCCGCGGATGCTGATCGAGGTCGAGGCGGTCGCCTACCGCGCAGGAGTGGGAGCCGCGCCGCCATGACGGTCGCCGTCAGGGTGATCCCGTGCCTGGACGTGGACGCGGGACGGGTTGTCAAGGGAGTGAACTTCCGTGATCTGCGCGACGCGGGGGACCCGGTCGAACTGGCGGCCGCCTACGACGCCGAGGGCGCCGACGAGATCGTGTTCCTCGACATCACCGCGTCCAGCGGCGGCCGGGAAACCATGCTGGACGTGGTCCGCCGGACCGCCGACCAGGTGTTCATCCCGCTGACCGTGGGCGGCGGGGTGCGCAGCGTGGACGACGTGGACCGGTTGCTGCGGGCCGGGGCGGACAAGGTATCGCTGAACACCGCCGCGATCGCCCGGCCGGACCTGCTGGGCGAGGCGGCCCAGCGGTTCGGCTCGCAGTGCGTGGTGCTCTCGGTGGACGCCCGGCGGGTGATAGCGCCCGCGGATCCCGCCGCGGACGCGGCCGGGACGGCTGCGGAGGCTGCGATGCCCGCGAGCGGCTTTGAGGTGACCACGCATGGTGGCCGCCGGGGGACCGGAATCGACGCGATCGAGTGGGCCGCGCGGGGTGTCAGCCTCGGCGTCGGTGAGATCCTGCTCAACTCGATGGATGCGGACGGCACCAAGGCGGGCTTCGACCTGGAGCTGATCACGGCGGTCCGCGCGGTCGTGGATGTGCCCGTCATCGCCAGCGGTGGCGCCGGAGAACTCGCGCACTTCGCGCCGGCGGTCGCGGCCGGGGCCGACGCCGTGCTCGCCGCGAGCGTGTTCCACTTCGGCCAGCTGCGGATCGCCGAAGTGAAGGCCGTATTGCGCGCCGCGGGTTTCCCGGTCCGCTGACCGGGCTCAGGCCGCCGGGCTCAGGCCGCCGGGCTCAGGCCGCGTGTTCGGGTCGCCGTGTTCAGGTTGCGGCCATGGCGGCGCCCACGATGCCCGCGTCGTTGTGCATGGCTGCGGCGACCACCCGGGCCCGCAGGGTCAGCAGCGGCAGGAACTTGTCCGCCTTCCTGCTGATCCCGCCGCCCACGATGAACAGGTCGGGTGCGAGCAGCGCCTCCAGGTGATCCATGTACTCATCAACCCGCCCGGCCCACTTCCCCCAGCTGAGGTCCTGCAGTTCCTTGGCCCGCTGCGAGGCCCGGCTCTCCGCGTCGTGGCCGTGGATCTCGATGTGACCGAATTCCGTGTTCGGGACCAGCTTCCCGTCGTAGAACAGTGCGCTGCCGATTCCCGTGCCGAAGGTGAGCATCACCACTGTCCCCGCTTGGCCGGCGCCCGCGCCGAACTTCATCTCGGCCACCCCGGCGGCGTCGGCGTCGTTGAGCACCCTGACGTCGAGCCCGGTCGCCTTGGCGAACAGGGCGCGGGCGTCCAGGCCGACCCACGCGGGGTCGAGATTGTGCGCGGTCGTCGTGGTCCCGTTGATGACAACACCCGGGAACGTGATTCCAGCCGGGCCGGTCCAGCCGAACCCCTTGACCAGGTCGCGCACAACGGCCGCGATCGCGTCCGGCAGCGCTGGCTGGGGTGTGAGGATCTTGACGCGTTCGGCCACCAGCGTCCCGGTCGTCAGGTCAACGGGCGCGGCCTTGATCCCGGTGCCCCCGATATCGATGCCGAGTACCTGCAACTTCGCAGCCTCCATTCGGGCATGTCGTGGCGCTGCTGCGGCCGGACCGCGTCAGCGATCCGCTCCATCGTGCTCCTCTCGCACCCTACCGGTCATCGTGAGCTGCCCGAGTTAGACCGGTTCGGGCTATATATCCCGATCGCGTTCGCCGGTCGCATGCGGGCTGTTCAGGTCCACGTCACCCCGCGGCGATTGACTGGGCGGACGACCCAGCCCGGGCGGGGACGGGCAGGTCAGCAGCGGAGGGCGGCACGGATGACGGTCGTGGTGGTGGGCGGCGGGGTCCTCGGCATGATGCACGCGCTGGAAGCCAGGCGGCTCGGCCATCACGTGATCCACCTCGAGCGCGAGCCAGCGGCGCGGGGAGCGAGCGTGCGGAACTTCGGCCTCATCTGGGTCAGCGGCCGTGCCCCCGGGGCCGAGCTTGACCTCGCGCGGCGGGCTCGTGCCCGGTGGGCGGAGATCGCCGGCGAGGTTCCCGGTATCGGCTTCCGGCCGAACGGATCGCTCACGCTCGCCACGGACGCCGCGGAGCTTCAGCTGCTCAAGGAGGCCGCGTCGCGGGCCGACGCGGACCTGCGCGGGTTCGAGCTGCTCGACCAGGCGGCCGCCCGCGGCATCAACCCGGCGCTGGGCGGCGAGTTCACCGGGGGCCTGCTGGGCCGGATGGATGCGCTTGTCGAGCCGCGGCTGGTGCCCGCGGCACTGCGCGATCACCTGCAGGCGACCGCCGCCCCGGCGGGCAGTTATCACTGGCTGCCGGGGCGGGAGGCGGTCATGGTGGCCGGGCACGCGGTCGCGGACCAGACTGGCGCCTGGCATCGCGGCGACCTCGTGGTGTTGTGCACTGGGGCGGCGCACACCGGGCTGGTCGGCCCGCATCTGGCCGGCCGCCCGCAGGCCGGCGTCGGCCCGCAGCACTCCGCTGGCCCGGGGCCGGCGGTGCGCCGGGTGCGGCTGCAGATGATGCAGACCCTGCCCTACCCGGAGCGGCTGACCACATCGGTGGCCGATGGGGACTCACTGCGCTATTACCCCGGCTATGATCTGCCCGGCCGCCAGCAGTTGCCCGCGCAGGCTCTGGAGGCGGCCCGGGCCCGAGCCCAGCTACTGCTCGTGCAGCGCCCGGATGGCGGCCTGACCATCGGTGACACGCATGAATACGAGGAGCCGTTCGCGTTCGACGTGGACGAGAACGCCTACGATCACTTGCGCTCGCGGGCCCAGCGGCTGCTCGGCGCGCGGGTGCCCCGCGTCCAGCGCCGCTGGGCCGGGGTGTACAGCCAGGTCACCGGGGATGATCTCTACCACAGGTCCGAGGTGGCGCCCGGAGTCGTGCTCGTCACCGGCGCTGGCGGCCGGGGCATGACATGCGCGCCCGCGATCGCCGAGGAGACGTTCCGGTGACCGGGCCGCTGCCACCAGGGCCCGCCGGGGAAGGACGCCCATGATCAGCATCACCATCGCCTGCCTGGACATGGCAGGCACCACCGTGAGCGATGACGGCAGCGTCATGGCGGCATTCACCGAGGCCCTGGAGCAGTTCGGTCCGGCCGCCGGCACGGCCGCCTATGACGAGGCGATGCGGGTCGTGGACGTGACCATGGGCCAGTCGAAGATCGACGTGTTCCGGGAGATCCTCGGCCACGAGACCACCGCGCAGCGCGCGAACGGCGCGTTCGAGGAACGGTACGCGGCCGAGATCGCGGCCGGTCAGGTCGAGCCGCTGCCCGGGGCGGCGGACACCATCGCCCGGCTGCGTGCCGCGGGCATCCAGGTCTGCCTGCTCACCGGGTTCTCCCCGGCGACCAGGGACTCGATCATCGACACGCTCGGCTGGCAGCCGCTGATCGATCTCGCGCTGTCCCCGGCCGACGCCGGGCGCGGCCGGCCCTGGCCGGACTTGCCGCTCACCGCCTTGCTGCGGCTCGGCGGCGGCGCGGTCAGCGAACTCGCCGTCGTCGGCGACACGCCGAGCGACATCGAATCCGGCCGCCGGGCCGGTGCGGGCCTCGTCGCCGGGGTGCTAACCGGCCGGGGCAGCAGGCGTGACCTGGAGGCGGCGCAGGCGCCCCTGGTGCTCGACTCTGTGACGGACCTGCCGGCCCTGCTGGATACCCGGGCTGCCGCCGGCTCGATGTGACCCAGGTAGGCCACATCGAGCCGGCCCCGGACGCCGGGGCCGGGGGCGGCTGGACGGCCGGCCGCCGTGCTCAGGTCCGGTCGGTGACCAGCACCGGCGGATCCACCAGGCTTACCTCCACGGAGGCGCCGGGGGTGATCCCCCCGGTGTCCGTGCTCTGCTGGTCGACCTGGACGACCACGTCGCCGGAAAGGCGGACGCTGACCCGGGTCAGCTGGCCCAGGAACGTCCGGCTGGTCACGATGCCGTTGCCGTGCGGGCTCGCCGCGATGCGCAGGCCCTCCGGCCGGACGAGAGCATCCGTTTCGCCCGGCAGACCGTCGTCCCTGCCGTCCGCCGCGGCCCCGGACCGGCTGATCAGGCTCAGCATCTCGCTGGGAATCCGGTTCATGATCCCGACGAACTCGGCCACGAACGCGGTGGCCGGGTGCGCGTACAGCTCGCTCGGGGTCGCGATCTGCTCCAGGGTGCCGTCTTTCATGACGCCCACCCGGTCAGCCATGGACAGTGCCTCCTCCTGGTCGTGCGTGACGAACAGGGTGGTGGTGCCCAGCCGCTGCTGCAGCGCGCGGATCTGCTCCCGCAACTGAAGGCGCACCTTCGCGTCGAGGGCGGACAGTGGTTCGTCCAGCAGCAGCACCCGCGGCTCGATCGCCAGGGCGCGGGCCAGGGCGACTCGCTGCTGCTGGCCCCCGGACAGCTGATGGGGGTACTGCCTGGCCTGAGCGGACAGGCCGACCATCTCCAGCAGCTCGGCGGCCCGGCGCTGCCGCCCGGCACCGGCCAGCTTGCGCATCCGCAGCCCGAAAGCCACGTTGTCCTGCGCCGACATGTTGGGGAACAGGCTGTAGCTCTGGAACACCATGCCCATGTCCCGCTTGGCCGCCGGGATCGGCGACACATCCTTGCCGTCCACCTCGACCACGCCCGAGTCAGCGGTCTCGAAGCCGGCCACGATGCGCAGGGCCGTCGTCTTGCCGCACCCGGACGGGCCGAGCAGGGCCACCAGCTCACCCGGCGCAAGATCCAGGTTCAGCCCGGCGAGGGCGCGGACCGGGCCGAAGGACCGGGACAGGTCCTGGAGGTGAACAGTGGCGCCCGAGGCGTTCCGTGCGTCCCCGGCGGGGATCGCCGCGCTGGTGCCCCGGGCCGCTTTCGTCGTCATCAGGATCCTCCCGTGCTTCGCCGGCTGACAGAGAACAGCGACACCTCGGCCCCGCCTGCCCGGCGCGACCGCCTGCCCCCGATCATCGAGATCGCCAGCAGGAAGATCCACGTCACGAACAGCGCCAGCAGCGAGGCCGCGACGGAGATCGGCCCGCTGGTCTGATCGAAAGCGACGATCCATACCGGGAACGTCTGGTACAGGTCGAGGCTGGCCATGGTGAACTCGCCGAGCACCAGGGCCACCGTGAGGACCGTGGCCGACAACAGCGAGGCCCGCAGGTTCGGCAGCAGCACCCGCCACAGGGTGGACCGCCAGCCTGCCCCCAGCGAATGTGCGGCTTCGACCAGCGTTTGCAGGTCGAGCGCCCGCAGCCCGGCGTCGAACGAGCGGTAGGCAAACGGCATCGCCAGGATCACGTACTCCAGCGCGAGCAGGTAGGGCGTGCTCTTGAGGAATCCCGGCGCTATCTCGAGGACGCCGACGATCAGCACGACCGGCGGGATCACGATCGGCAGGATGGTGATCCCTTCCATCAGCCGGCGCAGCCGCGGCAGCCGCAGGTGGACGTAGACCGCGGTCGGCAGCATGAGGACCAGGGTCGCTGCCGTGGTGATCACGGCCAGCTTGATGGACAGCTCGAAGGCTGCGGAGAAGCCTTCCTGGTGGATGACGGAGGGGAAGGACGAGACGCCGGTGAAGCGCAGTGCCGCGATGAGCGGGATGACGAAGTAGCCGCCGACGACGAGCAGGATGACCCACCGCCACACGGGCAGGCGCGGCCAGGCGGCGGCTGACCGGCCGCCCGGCCCGGCCGCCACATCCGGCACGATCTCGTCGCCGGTTACCGCAGCCATCGTGCCGCCCTCCGCTGCAGCATCGCGTATATCGTCATGACGATCGCGATGATGACGATCATGCCGAGGCCCAGGGCCTTGCCGACGTTCTGCTGGCCGGCCAGCACGTTGCCGTTCAGGAACGACCCGATCTGGATGGCCGTCAGCGGGACGCTCCCGCTGGTCAGCGCCTCGGCCGTGGCGTAGGCCGAGAATGCGCTGCCGAACAGCAGCAGCACGCAGCCCAGGAACGACGGCATCAGGACCGGGCCGCCGACATAGCGCCAGTACTGCCAGGCGCCCGCGCCCAGGTTGTGGGCCGCCTCACGCCAGGCCGGCCGCAATCCCTCCAGGGCGGGCAGGATGACCAGCACCATCAGCGGGATCTGGAAGTACATGTAGACGACCACGATCCCGCTGAACGTGTAGAGGTTGAAGCCGTGCGTATACGGGTTCAGGCCGATTCCGGTGAGCCATCCGGTGACCAGGCCGGTCGAGCCGAGCGTGGCGATGAAGAGGAACGCGAGCGGGACGCCGCCGAAATTGGCGAAGACACCGGACGCCGTGATCACGGCCCGCCGCAGGATCGCCCCGCGTTTCGCCGTGTAGATCGCGTAGGCGACCAGGAACCCGATGATGCCCGGGACGATCGCGGTGATCACGGACACCCCGAGGGTGGTCTCGAAGCCATGGAGGTAGATGCCGTGCGTGGCGGTGTTGATGTTGGACAGCGTGAAGCGGCCGGTGCTGGAGTTCTGGAAGGCGCCGATCGCTATCGCGATGGCAGGCAGGGCCAGTCCCAGCAGCACGTAGACGGCGAAAGGCAGCAGGCCGGCCAGTGCGCGCGCGCCGCGCACAGCAGCCACGAGGAACCGCCCCGGCCGGGCCCCGGCCCCACCAGGGGGGTCCGGGGCCACGGCCAGAGCCGGGCGGGATGTCATCAGCTAGCCGGTCACGCTGGACCACTGCTGCGCGACCACGTTCTCGGCCGCCGACTGCTGGGCCTGGCTCGGGAAGCTGAGCCCGCCGGCAGGCGCCGCGGGGAGGGCCGCGTTGGCCGCCTTGTCCACGGTGCCGTTACTGACCAGTGTCGGCAGTTCGATCGGGCGGGCCTTGCCCTGGAGCCACAGGTTCTGGCCGCTGACCGAGTACAGGTACTCCTCCCAGAGCCTGGCCGCTGCCGGGTGCGGAGCGGTCTTGCTGATCGCCTGGTCGTAGTACGCCGCGTAGTGCCCGTCGGTCGGGATCACGATCTTGAATCCGGGCATGACCGACTGCACTTCCGAGGCCAGCAGGTAGTCCCACCAGATCACGATGGGGGTCTGGCCGCTCTGCACGGTCGTCGGGCCCGCCGTGACCGGCACGAAGTTGCCGGCCTGGTGCAGCTTCTTGAAGTACTGGATACCGGGGGCGATGTTGGCGAGCGAGCCTCCGTTCGCCAGCGCCGCGGCATAGACGGCGGAGAACGCCGCGCTGGCCTGTGTCGGGTTGCCGTTGATGGCGACCTCGTTCTTGTAGACCGGCTTCAGCAGATCCTTGAACGAGGTCGGCGCGACCGCCACCTTCGCGGGGTTGTAGCCGATGGCGACGTAGCCGCCATAGTCGGCGTAGTAGGTGGCATCGGACCCCTTGGAATCCGCCGGGATGTTGCTCCAGGACGTCACCTTGTACGGCGCGAGCAGGCCTGCCTGATCCGCCTTGATCGCGAAGGCGGTACCCATGTCCAGCACGTCGGGCGCCCGGCTCTGGCCCTTGAGCTGCTGCATGGCATTGATCTCGTCCTGGCTTGAGCCATCGGGGTTGGCGTCGTTGATCTTGATGCCGTACTTGGCCGTGAAGTCCTTCATGATCGTGCCGTAGTTGGCCCAGTTCGCCGGGAGGGTGATGACGTTCAGCGTGCCCTCCTTCTTGGCCGCGGCGACCAGGCCGCTCATCCCGCCGAACGCCGACAGCGAGCTGGCCGTCGCCGCATTCACCGAGCCGGAGCTTGAGCTGCTGGACCCACTGGAGCCGCTGCTCCCGCACCCAGCCAGGACCATCAGGCCACTGACCGCGGCTGCGGTCGCGGTCGCGATTGTCTTTCCCTTGCGCACGTGCGCCCCCTCTGACCTGCGAAACCACTGGGGCCCTGGACCGGGCCGCGTGGCATGGACGGGGGCATCGTCGCGGGGCCAGCTGGCCGGCAGGTGGCCGTAGTGCGACATATAGCCTGATCACGGAGGAATATTTGGCTACCGGCCTGGTCGGGATCAGTGCCCCTGAACTGGGCGGACGTCGCGCCGCGAGGTACCGGCGGCAGCGGGCTGCGCCCCGGCGCACGGGGATAGCCCAATTCCGGGCTATCGCTAGCCGTATTGGAATGCTGCACGGCTGGGCGGCTGCCGCAGTTAGCGCCGGGGACAGCCCGGGACCGGACATATCTGTGATCGCACGCTATCCAGTAAGCGCATTCCCGCGCAAATGCAATAGCCTGTTCATGGCGGCAATCGGATATATCCTATTGTCGGAAACCATTAATCCGAGCCAGCCGGAATAACCCGCAGGCTTGCCGCTGCGCCTGCCGGGCACGGATCCGCAGCGTGGCTGAGCCGTTCCCGCCGGGCTGGCTCCGACCGCCTTCCTCAGGCGCCGGAAATCCCGTGGTAACACCCGTTCCACCAGCTTGATCACCGTCCGGTGGTCACCGGGCGTCAACTCGGTAACAGCTCTTGACACTTGCCCGCCGGATACGTCAACATACCGACCGAATGTCAAAGAGCTTTAGATATTTCGTCTGATGCCGATGCTTGGGGGTCCGCCGGCCCCGCAGGTGTTACCGTGCAACAGGCTTTCGGAGGGCTGCGGGTCCACTCAGGGCGGGGAAGGTAACAGGAGGCATTCACGTGAGATCGGCACATCGATTTACGCTTATAGGGCTTACCGCGCTGGGTTTGCTGGCGGCCGGGTGCTCGTCGAGTGGGTCGCCGAGTTCCAGCGGCGGGACCAACTGGGCCACCGTCAGCTCCGTCTCGGCCGGGGGCGGAATGAGCAAGCTTGTCGCCGCCGCCAAGAAGGAGGGCACGCTCAACGTCATCGCCCTCCCGCCGACCTGGGCGAATTACGGCACCATCCTCAAGGCATTCACCGCCAAATACGGCATCAAGGTCAGCTCCGCGCTTCCCGATGGCACCAGCCAGCAGGAGGTCAACGCGGTGAAACAGGACAACGGCACCGCGGCCGCTCCTGATGTCCTCGACGTCGGCGAGGCCGTCGCCCTGGCCAACACCACCCTGTTCGCGCCGTACAAGGTCAGCACGTGGGCTGACATCCCGGCCGCGCAGAAGGACCCGGGCGGTCTCTGGTACAACGACTACGGCGGCTACATGGCTGTCGGCTACTCCAGCAAGTTCGGCACGATCACTTCGCTGAGCCAGCTGCTCAGCCCGAAGTTCAAGAACGCGGTCGCGCTGAACGGGAACCCGACGGCGGCCAACGCGGCGCTGAACGGCGTGATGATGGCGAGCCTGGCCACCGGCGGATCGGCAGGCAGCATCGCCGACGGGGTGAACTTCTTCCACAAGCTCAAGGCGGCAGGCAACTTCTCGCCCGTGTCGGCCACCGGCGCCACGATCAAGTCGGGCTCGACGCCGGTCGTGTTCAACTGGGACTACCTCAACCTCCCCGCCTACGTGGGGGTGTCGAACTGGAAGGTGTTCGTTCCGCCGAACGCCGTCCTGGGCGGGTACTACGCGCAGGCCATCAACAAGGGCGCGCCACACCCGGCGGCGGCCCGGCTGTGGGAGGAGTTCCTCTACTCCCAGGCGGCCGGCGGCGGCCAGAACCTGTGGCTGCAAGGTGGTGCCCGGCCGGTTGAGCAGACCGCGATGGCCAGCAACGGCAGCATCGACAAGACGGCGGCCGGGAAGCTGCCGACAGTCACCGGAACACCGGTGTTCCTGAGCCAGGGCCAGGCCACCAACGCTGCTAATTACCTGGCGGCGAACTGGGCCAAGGCCGTCAGCTAGCGAGGGAATGTGACCGTCGCTGCGCCGACCTCGGCTTCCGGCCTGGCTCGGCACGGTGCCGTTCCTGGGCTACGTG
>CAYPQM010000143.1:0-1869 GCA_964412845.1 uncultured Streptosporangiaceae bacterium | reverse complement strand
GCGCCGACCTCGGCTTCCGGCCTGGCTCGGCACGGTGCCGTTCCTGGGCTACGTGGGCGTCTTCCTGATATGGCCGACCGGGATCGTGGTTGTTGACGCGTTCAAGAACCCGGCCGGCGGCCTGAATCTGTCCAGCCTCTCGGCGCTCGGCAACCCCGCGGTACGCGGCTTCTTCATCGGCTCGTTCAAGCTCTGCCTGATCTCGTCGCTGCTCGGCGCCGTGTTCGGCGCGATCCTGGCCTATGCCGTGGCGTCCGGAAATCCGGACGGCGCGGTGCGTCGGCTCTACCTGGCTGGTTCGGGTGTCCTGGCCCAGTTCGGCGGGGTCACCCTGGCGTTCGCGTTCAGCGCGCTGATTGGCCCGGCCGGCCTGCTGCTGCACGCGGGCTGGTACTACAACTTCCCCTGGGGCATCGGGCTGATCTACACGTACTTCCAGATCCCGCTGATGGTTCTGGTCTTCCTGCCCGCGATCGACGGACTGAAGGTCCAGTGGCGGGAGGCGTCGGAGAGCCTGGGCGCCTCGGCCTGGCAGTACTGGCGGCACGTTGGCGGCCCGCTGCTGGCCCCGGCCTTCCTCGGCGCGGCGCTGCTGCTGTTCGCCAACGCCCTGTCGGCCTTCGCGACGATCCAGGCCTGGGAGAACCAGATCGCGTACATCGTGCCGCAGCAGATCAGCACCGCCCTGTCCAGCGAGGTCGGGCTGAACAGCATCAACGAGGCCGATGTGCTCGCCCTGGGCATGATCATCATGGTGGCCATCATCATGACGGGATACGTCTTGCTCCAGCGCCGGGCGGCACGATGGCTCCGCTAGCGTCGCTCGGCGACGCCCCGCTCGTCGCGCCGAGCCGGGCCCCACGCGGCATGCAGGCCGGCCGGCGCAGGCGGCTGAACGCGTTCCGCTACGTGGTGTTCACCCTGTTCGGGATCTTCATCATCCTGCCGCTGCTGGCGATGGTGCGGTTCTCCCTGGAGGGGAGCAAACTCGGCACGTGGTCGGGGAAGGCCTGGCAGCAGATCGCGTCCTACCCAGGCCTGCTCGGCGCCGTCGAGATCACCCTGGAACTGGCCCTCCTCACCAGCGCGGTCATGCTGGTCCTGCTGGTCCCGACCATGATCTGGATCCGGCTGCGGGTGCAGTGGATCAGCCGGGCCTTTGAGTTCCTGTGCCTGCTGCCGCTCACCATCCCCGCGATCGTCCTGGTGGTCGGCCTCGCCACTGTTTATAACCGGATCAGGCACTACAACCTGTCCGCGATCCAGTTGTTCTGGGCCTACGTGGTCTTGGCGCTGCCCTACGCCTACCGGGCGCTCTCTTCCGGACTGAACGCCATCGACGTGAAGACGCTGTCCGAGGCGGCCCGCAGTCTCGGGGCGAGCTGGTTCACCGTGATGTTCCGGGTGATCGCGCCGAACATGTGGCAGGCGATCCTGAACGCGCTGCTGCTGTCCTCGGCCCTGGTGCTCGGCGAGTTCACCATTGCCTACCTGTTGCTCTACACGAACACCTTGCAGGTGACGCTGTACTCCATCAGCCGGAACACGCCCAACGCCGGGGTGATCTTCTCCGCGTCGTCCGCCTCGCTGATATTCGCCTTCGGACTGCTTCTGATCCTGTCCTACGTCGGCCGCCGCCGCCGCGGCCGGGGATGAGGTAGCGCACGTGAGTTCACCAATGACCAGACCACAGGGCGTCGCGGCCAGGACCGCGGTCGAGGTGCGGATGGAGGGCCTGCGCCGGCAGTACGGCTCGGTCGTCGCGCTGGACGGGCTTGACCTGACCATAGCGCCGGGCGAGCTGATCGCCCTGCTCGGCCCCTCGGGCTGCGGCAAGACCACTACGCTGCGGCTGCTCGCCGGGCTGGA
>CAYPQM010000142.1:0-18750 GCA_964412845.1 uncultured Streptosporangiaceae bacterium | reverse complement strand
TGCTGGAACCCCTCGCCATGCCGCTGGTGGTGGCCTGGGCCACGGCCAGCGACTTCAAGGAGATGGACCGCTGCCTGGCGGGCGGGGAGCGCGCTTCCAGTTTCGAGGAATTCGAGACCTGGGACCTGGCCCTGCACCGCGGCATCATGGCCGCGAGCCACAGCCCGCTGCTGGCTAGCGTTTACCGCGTGATCGAGACGGCGCGGCACGGGCACGTCTGGGGAGACATGAAGCGCCGCAGTTCGTCCCGCCAGCGGCAGGAGCTGTACCAGCAGGACCACCGGGAGCTGGTCGCGGCCCTGCGGGCCAGGGACAGTGACGGGGCCGTGGCGGCGATGCGCGCGCACCTGAGCCGGGTGAACAGCAATCTCTTCGGTGACACCCGCTGACTGCTCGGTGACCCACTGACTGTTCGGTGACACCCACTGAGCCGCGTCCGGCCACGATCCGTCAGGTCCGCCCGGCCCAGCGCATCGCGGTGCTGTCCCGGCCAGCGTGGCCGGGACAGCACCGCGATCTGCTGAGCATGCGGGGCAGGCTCAGTACCCGCCGCCACCCCCGCCGCTGCTCGACGAGCTCGCCGTGCTGCTCGCGGAGGAGGACAGGGTCACCGCGTACCAGAGGCCACCGGATCCGTTGACCTTGTTCCCGCTGGTCTGGCCGGGGGACTTGTCTCCGGCGTACGTGTACAGCGGGTGGCTGTTCCAGGTGGCCTGGGTCGTGCCGTCAGACCGGGTGATGGTGCCGAGCTTCCCCGGCAGGGTGACGCCGGATGCGGCCTGCGGCGTGCCGGTGACCGGCGGCCAGTAGGTCAGGCAGCTGCCAGAGCAGTTCGAACTGGTCGGCGTGTCAATGGCGAACCAGTAGACGGTGAACCCCTTGGAGTTGGTGAGCACCGTCCCGAGGCTCGTCTTGGCGCTCTTCAGCATCGCCGTGCTGGATGACGCCTGGCCGGACGCGGCCGCGGAGGACGATCCGCTGCCCGAGCCGGCCGAACTGCTTCCGCAGGCGGCCAGCAGGACCGCGAAAACGGCGAACGCTGCAGGCATCCACCTTCGATGACGCATGGTATTTCTCCGTTCCCGAGGCAACGAGGTCATACCGAGGACACGTACCACCTGCTGGTTCAGTTCAGCGGGGGACGCGCCGGCCAGCCACCGTCAGGGCCCGGTAATCATTGAGCAATGCGCTGGCAGAGCCACCTGAGGGCCAGCGGATACCGGTAGTCGATGCCCATGTGCGTGGCATCGAACAGCTCGAAGTGGATCACTTCGTCGGCGACGCCGATCTCGCGCAGCGCGCCGCGGAACGCCTCTGCCCCGACGTCAAGGAACCACTCGTCACGCGTTCCCGCATCAATCCAGATGGCCCGCAGCGCCCGGAGCTCGGCCGCGTAGCGGGGCACCATCCGGACGGGGTCCCAGTCCAGCCATCGCTGCCACACCTGCGGCCTGAGCACCCCCGTGCGCGGATCGACCGGGAGATCCACCCCGCCATCCTCGCGCGCCGAGAAGCAGGCCGACACGCCAAGCAGCATGAGCAGGTCCTCATCGGCCTCCTTGGTGAAGGACGTGCGCGACCGGAAGTCATCCCACCAGCGGAGGATGTCCCCGTCGTACTGGCGCAGGTGCCGCACGGACTTGCCGAACCCGGCGAGGTAGCTCAGCTCATAGAGCGAGTCCCCGGCATGCGTGGCCAGGGCCCCGAACAGGTCCGGGCGGAGCATGGGGGTGATCATGGCGCCGAACCCGCCGCTCGACTTTCCCATGATGGCCCGGTGCGCGGCGGCGGGCAGCGTCCGGTAATGCGCGTCCACGTAGCTGACCACTTCGTCGCAGAGGTACGAGTGGTAGCGCCCGGTGCCGGGTGAGTCCACGAACTGGCTGCCCCCGTACGTGGTCCACGCGTCCACGTAGACCACGATCGCGCCCGGTGCCTCCCCCGCGGCGAACACCGCATCCGCCGTCTCAGGGAACGGCTGGCGGTACGGCGACCGGTTCCGCCACATGCCCAGGTGGCCGGTATACCCCTGGATCACGTAGACCGACGGGTAGCGGCGCACCGGATCGTCGTCATACCCAGGCGGCAGGTAGACCCACAGCGGGCGCTCGTGCGGATCGC
Source organism: uncultured Streptosporangiaceae bacterium (assembly GCA_964412845.1). Classification (GTDB taxonomy): domain Bacteria; phylum Actinomycetota; class Actinomycetes; order Streptosporangiales; family Streptosporangiaceae; genus JAWWPY01. Next base: position 16,629 of record CAYPQM010000142.1, on the reverse strand, counting down.
CCAGCGGATTCCCGCGCAGCAGCTCACTTGTGACTACCTGCTCGTCGAGACGCCCCACCAGGGGTGCCGACCATGGCAACATGGAACCTCCTCAGCTGATATCAGGAGCAACAAGACACCCTGAACGCTAACCGCCCAGCAGCTCGCGCAGGCCGACAGCATGTCCCGCCGCGTGATGTTCTCGGCCTGCGGCTTTACCGTTGACCCCATGAGCTCGGATCAGGGGGACCGCGACGTGGTCGAGCAGCACTTCGCTGAGGCCATCCTGGCACTGCGCGCGGCCACTCCGAGCCAGCCGCCGCGCACCGACGGGCCGGCCATGCCAATCCGCGACAACTCGGCGCTGACCAGCAGCCTGTGCCTGGACCTTTTCGATGCCCAGCTGGCCAGCCGGCACCTGGACATCGCGGCCAGGTGGCTGCACTCGCGCGGCAGCGGCTTCTACACCATCGGCTCGTCGGGCCACGAGGGCAACGCAGCGGTCGCCGCCGCGCTGCGGCTCGACGACCCAGCCCTGCTGCACTACCGTTCTGGTGCTTTTTACCTGGTCAGGGCAGGGCAGGCCACACCGCCAGTGGACGGTGTGCACGATGTGCTGCTCGGCCTCGCGGCCGCCGCGGAGGAGCCGATCGCCGGCGGCCGGCACAAGGTTTTCGGCCACCACGCGCTGCACGTGATCCCGCAGACCTCCACAATCGCCTCCCATCTGCCGCGCGCGGTCGGCCTCGCGTTCGCGATCGGCCGGTCTGCCAAGCTGGGCAGGCCGGCCCCCTGGCCGCGGGACGCGATCGTGCTGGCCAGCATCGGCGACGCGTCAGTCAATCACTCCACCGCGACCGGCGCGATCAACGCGGCCGCGTTCTCCGCTTTCCAGCGCCTGCCGGTCCCGCTGCTGATCGTCTGCGAGGACAACGGGATCGGCATCAGCGTGCGCACCCCGCCCGGCTGGATCCGGGCCGCGATGGAACTGCGCCCGTCCATCGCCTACTACCACGCAGACGGGGCCGACCTGGCGAGCACCTACGACACAGCGCTCGCCGCCGCCGCCTGGGTCCGGGAGCAGCGCGCGCCCGCGTTCTTGCACCTGTCAATGACCCGGCTGGGCGGCCACGCCGGCTCGGACGTGGAGAGCGCCTACCGCGACGCGGGTGAGATAGCCGCCAGCCTGGCCGCCGACCCGCTCATCGGCACCGGGCGGCTGCTGGTGCGGGCGGGAGTGCTCAGCGCCGACGAGGTACTCGCCAGGTATGAGAAGTCGCGGGCCGACGTGCTGAAGCTCGCCGCCGAGGTGGAGGGTGCGCCGCGGCTCGCCACGGCGATGCGGGTGATGGCACCGATCGCCGCGCGGCGCCCGGAGATCGTCCGGGCCGGCGTCCGCCTGGTGGCCGAGGAGGATCGCAGGCTCAAGGCGTTCGGCGGACGGCTGCCGGAGTCAGCAGGCCCGCTCACCCTGGCCCAGGCCATCAATGCCACGCTGGCCGACTCGCTCGCCGCCCGGCCCGGAATGCTCGTGTTCGGCGAGGACGTGGCCCGCAAGGGCGGCGTCTACGGGGTGACCCGGGGCCTGCTGGGCAAGTTCGGCGCGGGCCGGGTCTTCGACACACTCCTTGACGAGCAGTCCATCCTCGGGCTGGCGCTCGGCACCGGCCTGGCGGGCCTGCTCCCGGTGCCGGAGATCCAGTACCTCGCCTACCTGCACAATGCGGCCGACCAGATCCGCGGTGAGGCGGCCACGCTCAGCTTCTTCTCCCAGGGCCAGTACCGCAATCCGATGGTGGTGCGGATCGCGGGCCTGGCCTACCAGAAGGGCTTCGGCGGGCACTTCCACAATGACAACGCGGTGGCCGCCCTCCGGGACATCCCCGGCCTGATCGTGGCCGTGCCGGCCAGGCCGGATGACGCCGCCGCGATGCTGCGCACCTGCCTGACCGCGGCGCAGGAGGACGGCAGCGTCTGCCTGTTCCTCGAACCCATCGCCCTGTACCACGAACGGGACCTGAGCGAAGAAGGCGACGGCGCATGGCTGGCCAGGTATGCCCCGCCGGACCAGTGGGCCGAGCAGCACATCCCGATCGGCAGTACCCGCAGGTATGGGGCCCGGGGGTCCGGCGACGGGAATGACCTGACCATCATCACCTTCGGCAACGGCCTGCGGATGAGCCTGCGCGCGGCCGGCCGGCTGCGCAGGCAGGGGATCAGCTGCCGGGTCGTGGACCTGCGCTGGATCGCGCCGTTGCCGACCGAGGAGATCTTGCGGGAGGCCCGGGCGACGGGGCGGGTGCTGATCGCGGACGAGACCCGGCGCACGGGTGGCGTGTCCGAGGGGATCATCACCGCACTGGCCGACGGCGGATTCCGCGGCCGGGTCTCCCGGGTGACCAGCGCGGACAGTTTCATCCCGCTCGGCGACGCCGCCGGTGAGGTGCTGCTCTCCGAGCGGACTATCGAGTCCGCGGCCCGCTCGCTGATGTTGACCGTGCCGACCCCGCCAGCCATACGAGCCTCATCAGCCACACGGGTCCCACTGGACGTGCAAGCCCCACCGGGCGCACGGACCCTACCGGCCGCGCAGGCCCCACCGGCCGCGCAGGCCCCGCCGCCCACAGCAAGCCCGCCGAGCGTATGGACCCGGCCGCCCACGGCAAGCCCGCCGAGCGAGCTACCCCGGCCGCCCACGGCAAGCCCGCCGATCGAGCTACCCCGGCGGCCCCCGCGGCACGCGTTAACGGATGAATCCGAGATCTGGCCTGACCGCCAGGCGCGCTGATCGGCTGACCACAAGATGCTTCGTCAGGCGTTTCTTGGTGCGCCCGGAATAGTGATCTTGGTGCATGATTTTCTGCATGACACGCATCACCGTGGACGTGAACGACAAGTGGCTGAAGGCGGCCCAGGTGGTGCTCGGGACCGATACGAAGGTGGCGACGATCAACGAGGCGCTCCGGGCGCAGGCGCTCAAGGCTGAGGCCGCGCAGCAGCAGGTAGCTGCGCGGGCATCGCTGGATCGACACCACGACCGCGGCGATGGAACGAGCGCTGCAGGTCCACCGGATGCTTGGGGCCCGGAGCCAGCACCGTCATTTCCGGTTGGCTGACCTGATCATCGCCGCCACGGCCGAGACGAGCGGCGCGACGGTGCTGCACTACGACGCTGACTACGACCGGATCGCTGGGGTTACCGGGCAGCCGGCGGAGTGGGTGGCTGAGCGGGGCTCACTGGGCGGTCCCGGCCGACCAGCAGGCCAGCACGGCGCTTAACTGGTGGCCACCCGGGCCCGCGCGGCGGCCGGGGCGGAAACCAGGTGCGCCCGCAGCGCCGCGGTGACCTGACCGGGCACCGAGACGTTGGCCAGGTGATCGCCCCCCCGGATGACGGCCAGCCGGGAGTTCCTGATGCCACGGGCGATCACCGCGCCATGCCACGGTGGCGTCGCCGGGTCCTCGGCCCCGGCGATCACCAGGGTTGGCGCAGCGATCGCGGCGAGCGAGCCGCGCAGGTCCATGGTCGCGATCGCCTCGCAGCACCCGGCATACCCCTCCGGGTCCACGCCCTCCAGGGCGGCGGTGCAGGCCGCCGCAACCGCGGGCTCGCGGTCCCGGAACGCCGGGGTGAACCAGCGGGCCACGACCTGCCCGGAGATCGATGCCATGCCACCGCTGCGCACCCGCGCCGCCCGGTCCAGCCAGCCCTGGGCGGGCGGCAGGTACGCGGAGGTGCAGCACAGTCCCAGCAGGTCAATCCGGTCCGGCGCGTTGACCGCCAGCCACATGCCGACCATCCCGCCGATCGAGATCCCGCAGTACGACGCGCGCTCGACGCCGAAATCATCGAGCAGCCGCAGCACGTCCGCACCCAGGTCGGCGATCGCGTACGGGCCGGGCGGCGCAGGGGAACCACCGTGCCCGCGGTGCTCATAGCGCAGCAGCCGGAACCCTTCGCCCAGCGTGAGCAGTTGCGGATCCCAGATCTCGCGGGTGGTGCCCAGCGAGTTGCCGAGCACCAGCACCGGCCCGCGGCGCGGCCCGTCCAGCGAGGCAGCCAGCCTGACCGGGCGGCCAGCCGCCGGCGGCCCCGGCACGTCAGGCATCCTGGCTACCGCTGGCTGGCGAGCTGGGTCTCCAGTTCGCCGAGCACCCGGTAGCAGTTGAGAACGCCGGCCACGCTGGAATTCGGTTCGCGCGCTTCCCGGATCGCCGCGATGAACTCGCGGTCCTGAAGTTCGATGCCGTTGGTGGACACATCGACCTTCGACACGTCGACCGGCTCCTCGCGCCCGGTGACCAGGTCGTCGTAGCGGGCGATGTAGGTGCCGTTGTCGCAGATGTAGCGGAAGAAGGTGCCGAGCGGCCCGTCGTTGTTGAAGCTCAGCGACAGCGTGCAGATACGGCCGCCAGGCGTCCGGAGCTGAATGGACATGTCCATCGCGATGCCCAGGTCGGGATGCAGCGGCCCCTGCACGGCATGGGCGATCTCGACGTCCTCGCCGGTCTGGTACTGGAACAGGTCGACCGTGTGCGCGGCGTGGTGCCAGAGCAGGTGATCGGTCCAGCTCCGGGGCTGGCCGGCCGCGTTCATGTTCGTCCGGCGGAAGAAGTACGTCTGCACATCCATCTGCTGGATGGACAGCTCACCCGCGGCGATGCGGCGGTGGATCCACTGGTGCGACGGGTTGAACCGGCGGGTGTGCCCGACCATGCAGACCAGGCCGGTCTCCCGCTGAACGCGATCGACCTGGCCGGCGTCGGCCCAGTTGTCGGCGAGCGGGATCTCGACCTGGACGTGCTTGCCCGCGCGCATCGCGGCAATGGCCTGCCGCGCATGGAGCTGGGTCGGGGTGCACAGGATGACCGCGTCGACGTCGTCGCGGGCGAGGACCTCGTCCAGGTCGGTGGAGGCGTGGCCGGCGCCGTACTTCCGGGCGACCTCCTCGGCCTGTTCCAGCCGGCGGCTGACGATGGACGTGACGGTGACGCCGTCGATGTTCGCCAGGCCGTCGAGGTGCTTGATGCCGAAGGCGCCGGCGCCGGCCACTGCGATCCGCATGCCTAGCTCCCCTCCTGGTGTGCAGCGTCGGAGGGCCGCAGCACGATGTGCCCGACCGCGGTGTTGGAACCAGGGACATGGTAGAAGCGGTACAGTTCCTCAACCTCGGGGCCCAGCGCGCCGCGCATGATCAGCTGCATGACCAGCTCGATCCCTTCGGAACCTGCCTCGCGCACATACTCGAGGTGCGGCACCTTCGCGAGGCCTTCCGGGTCCGTGACGAGCCGGTTGAGGAACGCGGTGTCGAACTCCTTGTTGATGAAGCCCGCGCGGGGTCCCTGCAGCTGGTGGCTCATGCCGCCGGTGCCCCAGACATGGACCGTGAGGTCCTCGCCGAAGCTCTGCACAGCCCGGCGGATCGCCTGGCCCAGGCGCAGGCAGCGGTGTCCGGTCGGCGGCGGGTACTGCACGACGTTCACGGCGAGCGGGATGACCTGCACCGGCCACTGCTCGGGCTGGCCGTAGACCAGGGACAGCGGGACGGTGAGGCCGTGGTCCACGTCGAGCTTGTACATCAGGGTGAGGTCGAACTCGTCGAGGATGAGTGATTGCGCCAGGTGGGCGGCCAGATCAGGCCGTCCCTGGACGACCGGTACCGGGCGCGGGCCGTATCCCTCGTCGGCCGGCTGGAACTCGTCGGCGCAGCCGAGTGCGAAGGTGGGGACCATCTCCGGCGTGAAGGCGGACGCGTGGTCGTTATAGACCAGGATCACCACATCGGGGCGGTTATCGGCGGCCCACGCCTTCGTCCACTCGTACCCGGCGAACAGGGGCTTCCAGTAAGGCTCCTGCGTCTTGCCGAGATCGATCGCGGCACCGATGGCCGGGATGTGGCTGGTGGTCAAGCCGGCCGTGATGCGGGCCATGTCAGGTGCCTTCCTTCACGGAGCGCCAGCCGTCCGGTGAGCGCCCGCCACTGCGCATCATCTCCTGGTAATCCGGCACCGACATGCCGGTCATCGTGCTCACCGCCTGGACATAGCTGAGCCCGTCGGTGGCGAAGATCTTCGCCAGGAAGTAGATGTTGCCGCCGAGGTCGAGCATGGCGTTGTAGTCGCGGTCCAGCACGGCTTGCTTCTGGGCCCCGGTCATCGGCCACTCGTCAAGGTAAGCCCGTTCACCGGCCTTGAACCGCTCCCGGTTCTCGGCCTTCATCAGGCTCATGCAGAACTGGTTCAGGTGGTAGCCCTGCTTCGCACGCGTCGCGGTGAACACCCGGGTGCCGGGGATGTCATCGAACTCTGAGGCGTAAGTCGTCATCAGGCCTCCCAGTACAGGCGCAGGGGGTTGTCCACCAGCAGCCGGCGCCGCAGGTCCTCGGTGGGCGCGATCCGCGGGATGACGTCCACGAGGACACCGTCGTCCGGCATGTGGCTCTTCATGTTGGGGTGCGGCCAGTCGGTCCCCCACAGCACGCGGCCGGGGAACGTCCCGACGAGGTGGCGGGCGAACGGGAGCACGTCGGCGTACTCCGGCGGGCCGGAGATCGACAGCCGTTCCGGGCAGCTCACCTTGGACCACACGTTCTCGTTCTCGCTCAGGAACCGGGTGAACAGCGCGAAACCCGGGCCATCGACCGGCTGCGACACGTCGGGCCGGCCCATGTGGTCGACGACGACGGCCGTCGGGAAGCTGGTGAACAGCGGCCAGCGCTCGGCCAGGTCGGCGGCTTCGAAGTAGACGACGATGTGCCAGCCGAACTCGGCCACGAGGTCAGTCAGGCGCCGGTAGTAATCATCCGGCTTGGGGTCCACGAGGCGCTTCACGAAGTTGAAGCGGATGCCGCGGACGCCGGCCGCATGCAGGTCGGCGAGCTCGGCCCGGGACACGCCGGGCCGGATGGTCGCCACACCGCGCGCCCGGCCATCGGCTGCGAGCAGGGCGTCCCGCAGCGCGCTGTTGTCGGCACCGTGGCAGGTCGCCTGGACGATGACGTTGCGCTCGAAGCCGAGGAAGTCGCGCAGCGCGAACAACTGCTCCTTGCTGGCGTCGGCCGGCGTGTACTTCCGCTCCGGCGCGTATGGGAAGACGTCGCCGGGGCCGAACACGTGGCAGTGGGCGTCGACCGCGCCCGGCGGCGGGGCGTAGGACGGCTTGCTGGGGTCCGGGTGGAACGGGAGCCAGTCAGCATCGGGCTGGAAGGTGGCAGTCATCGTGGCATCGCCTATAGTCCTCGTGCGCGCAGGGCGTTGTCGAGACGCGGGTATACCCGCCTGGCGTTCCCCGAATACACCTTCGCCGCGTCGGCCTCAGCCAGGTCGAGCGCGTCGACGTATCGCTTCGTGTCGTCGAAGTAGTGGCCGGTCTCCGGGTCGATGCCCCGGACGGCACCCACCATCTCTGACCCGAACAGGATGTTGTCCACATCGATGACCTCGAAAAGCAGGTCGATGCCGGGCTGGTGGTAGACGCACGTGTCGAAGAACACGTTCTGCATGACGTGCTCGCTCAACGGCGGCTTCTTCAGCATGTCGGCGAGCCCCCGGTACCGGCCCCAGTGGTAAGGGACGGCACCGCCGCCGTGCGGGATCACCAGCCGCAGGTCCGGGAAGTCGGCGAACAGGTCACCTTGGATGAACTGCATGAACGCCGTGGTGTCGGCGTTGATGTAGTGGGCGCCCGTGGCGTGGAAGACAGGGTTGCAGCTGCTGGAGACGTGCACCATGGCAGGCACGTCGAGTTCGCACATCTTCTCGTAGATGGGGTACCAGTACTGGTCGGTGAGCGGCGGGGCGGTCCACCTGCCCCCGCTCGGGTCCGGGTTGAGGTTGCAGCCGGCGAACCCGAGCTCGGTGACGCAGCGCTCAAGCTCCGCGACGGATGACTTCAGGTCGGCGCCGGGTGACTGCGGGAGCTGGCCGACGCCGATGAACGTGTCCGGGAACAGCCCGGCGACGCGCGCGATGAGGTCGTTGCAGGCCCGCGCCCACTCGCCGCTCACCCGCTCGTCGCCCTCGTGGTGGGCCATGGCCGAGGCCCGCGGCGAGAAGATCGTCATGTCGGCGCCCCGCTCGCGGAGCAGGCGGAGCTGGTTCTGCTCGACCGACTCGCGGATCTCGTCGTCGGAGATGGCCGGGTACGGCGGTGCCGGGCGGCCTTCCCCGAACGCCGTGAGCTGGCTTTTGCGCCACTCGTTATGAGCCGCGGGAGCGGTCGTGTAGTGCCCGTGGCAGTCGATGATCACAGCGCAGCTCCCTGGTTCCACACTGACGACGGCACGAGGACCTCGCCGCGCATGAGCAGGCGGGCGGTGCGCAGCAGCGCCGATCTGGTCACAGCGACCGTGCCGTCAGAGGCTTCCACATCGATGGTGACGGTGAAGAAACCCGTGGGGTGCTCGACCTCGACCTCGACCGAGCCCTCCGCCTTGTCCGGGACGTCCGCGAGGGCGTGCGCCACCGATCCGGGCAGGACGCACGCCGTGGCGACGGACACCGCGCCCAGCACCCCGATCGCCTCATGCACCCGGCGGGGGATGAACGTCCGGGTCGACACGGCGCCGCCGTGTGCGGGTGGCGACAGCAGGCTCATCTTCGGCACCGTCGCGTCTGTGACATCCCCGAGGTTCATCAGCGGCCCGGCGGCGAGCCTGATCGCCTCGACCCGCCGGGTCAGCTCGGCGTTGCCCTCCAGCTCCGCGGGTGACTCCTGCCCAGTCAGCCCGAGGTCGGCGGCCGCGATGCAGACGACCGGCATGCCGTTGTCGATGCAGGTCACCTTCGTTCCCTCGATGACGTCGGTCGCATTGCCGGTCGGCAGCAGCGCGCCGCACGAGGATCCGGCAACATCGGCGAACTCGATGGGGATGGGCGCGTGGCTCCCGGGCACGCCGTCGATGCGCGCGGGTCCGTCGTAGCGGACGCGCCCACCCGGCGTCTGGACCAACGCCGTGGCGAGGGTCTGGGTGTTGCGCATCCAGATGCGGACCGGCGTCACCGGGCCGGCCGCGGCCACGAGTCCCTGCTCGATCGCGAACGGGCCGACCGCGGCCAGCATGTTGCCACAGTTCTGACTGTCTGAAACCTCCGCCCGATCTGGCCAGACCTGAAGGAACAAGTACTCGACGTCCGCGTTGTCGCGGGGCGACAAACTCACCACGGCGACCTTGGACGTCAGCGGATGGCTGCCGCCCATGCCGTCGATCTGCCGTTCGTCGGGAGATCCCATGGCGGCGAGCAGCACCGCGTCGCGGGTCGCACGGTCGCCGGGCAGGTGATCGGCGAGGAACATCAGGCCCTTGGACGTCCCGCCGCGCATGACAGCGCAGGAGACGGCGGTCTGGGTCACGGCGAGTCCGCGTAGTCGACGTAGCGCAGTCCCTGGCCGGCGAGCCGGCCGCGCATGTCGTAGAGGTCGAGGCCGAGTTCGCCGGCGGCCAGCCGGGGTCGTTTGGCCGCCTCATTGGCCTCTCGTTTCTGGGCCGCCTCGAGCACCGTCGCGGCCTGCTCGCGCAGCACGACCACGACTCCGTCGTCGTCGGCGACGAGCACATCACCCGGCCGGATATACGCGCCGGCACAGACGATGGGGGTCTGCACGTTCCCGGGCGTCTCCTTCACCGTGCCCTGGGCGGAGATCGCCTTCGACCAGACCGGGAAGCCCATCTCCGTCAGAGTCGCGGTGTCACGAACGCCGGCGTCGATGACGACCCCCCTGACGCCGTGCGCCTGCAGGCTCGCGGCGAGCAGGTCCCCCACGTACCCGTCCTCGCACGGGCTCGTGGGGGTGACCACGAGGAGGTCGCCGGGCTGCGCCTGCTCCACGGCGACGTGGATCGACCAGTTGTCGCCCGGGGCGACCTCGCAGGTCAGCGCGTTGCCGGCGACCCGCGCAGGCCGGAAGATCGGGCGGATGTCGCTGCGCAGCAGCCCGGTGCGGCCCTGGGCCTCGTGCACCGTCGCCACCCCGGCATGCGCCAGGCCGTCGACGACCGCGAGATCGGTTCGAAGGGTGTTCCGTACCACTAGCGGCACGTGAATGCTCCTCTCAGGCAAATGGTCTGGACTGGGAGCGTCCTGAGACGCGAAGGCCCCAGAGGTACCGGCTCAGACATCGAAGAAAACCGTCTCCCGCGCACCCTGCAGCCGGATGTCGAACCGGAACCGGCCCGGCGGGTCGCCGGTCACCGCGGCGGCCACCAGGGTGGCGCGGCGGTCGGGGTCCGCGATCGAGGCCAGCACCGGATCGGCCTCGTTCGCCGCAGGCTCGTCGGAGAAGTAGATCCGGGTGACCACCCGGTCGAACAGGCCCCGGGCGAACACGGACACATCCAGGTGCGGCGCCTCGGTCCCCCCGCCCACCTCCCCTTCCCCCTGCACGGCGGGCAGCCGCCCCGGCCGCAGCGTGACAATGCGGTAGCCCCCGTCCGGGGCGGTCGCACAGCGGCCGAAACCACGGAAGGCGGCCCCGTCCGGCTCCGGCGCACCGCGCGGATCGTCGGGATGGGTGAACCGGCCATCCGGGTCAGCCTGCCAGGTCTCGATCATGCCGTCCGGCACCGGTTCGCCCGCGCCGTCCAGCACCCGGCCGGTGATCTCGATCGCGCCCGGCGTGCCCTCGGGCACCACGAAGGGGCCGTCCGCCCACGGCAGGCCGATCGCGAGGAACGGGCCCACCGTCTGGGAAGGTGTCAGCCCGCCGCTCACCGGTGGTCCTCCGCCCGCTCCGCCGCGGTCGCCGCGGACCCGCGCAGCACGATGTCCCACTCGAAACCCAGGGCCCAGCCCGGCTGGGTCAGCCCGAGATCGAACCGGGCGATCAGGCGCTGACGGGCCTTCGGGTCGGGAATCGCGTTGAAGATCGGGTCCTGACTGAACAGTGGATCCCCGGGGAAGTACATCTGGGTGACCAGGCGTTGCGGGAATGCCCGGCCGAGCATGGAGAAGTGGATGTGCGCGGGCCGCCAGGCGTTCGGGTGGTTGCGCCACGGGTAGGCGCCCGGCTTGATGGTGATGAACCGGTACCTGCCCTCGGCGTCGGTCATGCACCGGCCGGCCCCGGAGAAGTTGGGATCCAGCGGCGCCGGGTGGTTGTCCACCGCGTGCTTGTACCGGCCGGCCGCGTTGGCCTGCCAGATCTCGATCAGCGTTCCGGGAACCGGCCGCCCGGCGCCGTCGAGCAGCCGCCCGGTGACGATAATCCGCTCGCCGAGCGGCTCACCCGCGTGCTGGGTGGTCAGGTCAGCGTCCGCGGGTGTCACCCGTTCCGCACCGAGCAGCGGGCCAGTGATCTCGGTCAGCCGGTGCGGCAGTGCCACCAGCGGCCGGCCCGGTGCGCGCAGCTCGGTCGCCCGGTACCCCGGGAAGTCCAGCGGCGGATGCAGCCCGCGTGGCCGCTCGTACGACGGCAGCGTGAACCCCTGGACCAGCGGAATCTGAGTGGCCATCAAGTTGCTCCTTCGCTGCCATGGGTGATCGCCTGGAGCCCGCGCAAAGCGGCCAGTTCGGCTGGCGACGGTGGCTCGATCATCGCGAGGGAACCGGAGACAGCCAGGTCCCAGCCGGTCCGGGCGCTGACGTCGGCCGCGGAGACACCCGGGTACACCCCGGTCAGGGTGAGCTCGCAGGTGGCCGGATCCGGCTCCAGGACGCCGAGATCGGTGATCACCTTCCGCGGTCCCGCCCCGGTCAGCCCGAGACGCTCCCGCTGGCCAGGGCCGTCCCCGTAGCCCACGGACGTGACGAAGTCCACCCGCTGCACAAAGGACCGGCGGGTCTGCCGCATGACCACGATCACCTCACGGCAGGACGCGGCGATCTCAGGTGCGCCACCTGCCCCTGGCAGCCGCACTTTCGGCGAGGCGTAGGTCTCGCCGATGACGGTCGTGTTGATGTTGCCGAACTTGTCGATCTGCGCGGCACCGAGGAACCCGATGCCTATCCGGCCCGGCTGCAGCCAGTAGTTGAAGATCTCGGGCACGCTCACCACCGCGTCCGCGGTCTCGGCCAGAATTCCGTCGCCGATGGACAGGGGGAGCCGGTCCGGCTTGGCCCCGATGGTGCCCGACTCGTAGATAAGGACCAGATTCGGGGCATGCGTGGCCCGGGCCAGGTTGGCCGCCGCGCTGGGCAGCCCGATGCCCACGAAGCAGGCCATGCCATCCTGCAGAGCACGCGCCGCGCAGGCCGTCATCATCTCGTCAGCCGTGTACGAGGCCGGTTCCGCGACTGCGGCCGGCGCCGCGCCCGGCGGGCCTGTGGCATTCATGCCCCACATCCTCCCTCGCCGGTCCCAGTGCCTGCCAGGCTGCCCGGGCTCACCCCGAACACATCCGTGTCCAGCCAGCGCGCGAACCGTTCCCGGTCCCGGCTGATCTCGTCCCACGCCAGGTAGAAGTCATTGTCACGGGCCGAGTAGCCGAGCGCGTAGGACGGGTGCGCTCCCCCGGGCACCTCGGCCACGTAATCAACTGTCCAGGACGGCAGCACGACCGCTCCCGGCTGGGGCCCGAGCGTGTCGACGATCTCCTCGACGGTAACGACCGACCGCTGGGCGCCCAGGGCGGCTTCCTTCTGCACGCCGGTGATCCCCCAGAACTGCACGTTCCCCGCCCGGTCGGCGCGCTGCGCGTGGATCACCGCCACATCGGGCCGGAGCGCGGCCACGGCGGTCAGCTTCTCCCCGGTGAACGGGCAGGTGATCGGGCGGACGGCCGGGTTGCCGTCCAGCCCGGGCAGGCCCTCAAGGCCGGTGCCGCTGTACCCGCGCAGGACTGCGAACGGCACGCCAGACGCCCCGGCCGCGTACCGGTTGGCCATGCCCCCGTGGCTGTGCTCCTCCAGTTGCAGCGGGCCCGGCCACGCGTTCTCCACCGCGTCACGGAACCTGTGCAGCGATCCGACGCCCGGATTGCCGCCCCAGGAGAAGATGAGCTTGCTGGCGCAGCCGGCCCCGATCAGCTGGTCGTAAATGACGTCTGGGGTCATCCTGATCAGGGTCAGGTCACGCCGCCGCTGCCTGATCACCTCCCGCCCGGCGGCGAACGGGATGAGGTGCGTGAAGCCCTCCATGGCCACCGCGTCGCCATCGTGGATAGTCCGGGCGACAGCGTCGGCGAGCGAGACGATCTCGGCCATTCCCCTCCTGCCCTCTGGGCCGCGTGTAACGAGACCATATTGACGATTTGGTCGCAATAAGTACAGTCGTTCGTAATACGGACATCTGCTGAGGGTCGTTCAGGTGCCCTCCGCGAGGACACTCTGCGCTATTGCGAAAGCGCGGTTGGCCGCCGGGACCCCGGCATAGACAGCGACCTGGAGCAGCACCTCCTGGATCTGCCCCGGGGTGAGCCCGTTACGCACCGCGGCCCGCAGGTGCATGGCAAGCTCCTCGTCCTGCCGGAGCACGACCAGGGCGGTCAGCGTAACGATGCTCCGCTCCGCCCGGGACAACCCCGGCCTGGCCCAGATCTCGCCCCACGCGTACCGGGTGATGAAGTCCTGGAACGGCGCGGTGAGCGGGGTCGTGCCAGCCACGGCGCGATCGACGTGCGCGTCGCCCAGTACCTCGCGGCGGACCGACATCCCCTGCACGGCACGCTCGGTGTCATCCATCGTTGTTCCTCCCATGATCGCTTCGGGCACATTGTTCGGCACGGTCAGGGCACGAGCCGGGTCTCGGCCGCGGCGTGCGCGGCCAGGGCCGCGTCCACGAACTCGCCTGCCGAGCCCAGGTAACCGGCCGGGTCCAGGGCGGACTCGATCTGCCTGGCGGTGATCCCGGCCTCATCGAGCCGCTGCCTGACCTCCGCGGAGTCCAGCAGGGCGGCGCGCAGGTCCAGCCCGGCCCCGGCGGCCCGCGCACTGGCCTGGGCCACCAGGTCGTGCGCCGCGATCCGGCCCAGGGCAGGCCCGAGCAGCGAGGCCACCTGCTCGGCCATCGGCAGCCCGCGGGTGGCGTCGAGGTTCCGGCGCATTCTGGCCGGGTCCACCTCCAGGCCAGCCAGGAGTTCCGCGCCCCAGGACGCGGCCGAGCCGGCGAGCCTGAGCAGGTCGCCGAGCGGCTGCCACTCCGCGTGCCACGCGCCTGCGGCACGCTGATGCTCCTGCTCGGCAGCGGCGGCCAGGCTGGCGAGCAGCCCGGGCACCTGGCGGGTGCAGCCGAGCAGGGCGACCGCGCCGACCGGGTTGCGCTTATGCGGCATGGCGGAGGAGCCGCCCCGCGCCCCGCCCTGGCCATCGCCCTCACGAACCTCGGCCACCTCGGACTGCGCGAGCAGGGTGATGTCCCGGGCGACCTTGCCCAGGGCACCGGCGGCCCCGGCGCAGGCCCCGGCCAGGTCAAGCACCCGCAGCCGGTCGGTATGCCACGGCAGCACCGGCCGGGTGAGCCCGAGTTCGTCAGCGAGCAGCGCGGCCACCTGGCGGCCCGCGCCGCCCAGCGAGGCGAGAGTGCCCGCGGCGCCGCCGAACTGGACCGCCAGGCGCTCCGCGCGGACCCGGGACAGTGCCTGGCGCGCGTCGTCCAGGCCGGTCAGCCAGCCGGCCGCGACCAGCCCGAAGGTGATGGGCACCGCCTGCTGGAGCAGCGTACGGCCGATCATCACGGTGTCCCGGTGGGCGGCCGCGAGACCCGCGGCGCCGGACGCGGCGACGGACAGGTCGGCCGCCATCGCGGACAGCGCCTGCCTGGCCAGCAGCATCGCCGCGGTGTCAATGATGTCCTGGCTGGTCGCGCCATGGTGCACGGCACCGGCCGCCGCCCGCGGCAGCATCGCGCTCAGCTCCCGGACCAGGGCTGGCACCGGGTTGCCGGTGAGCGCCGCCTGCCGGCCCAGTTCCGCCACGTCGAACGCATCCGCCTGCGCGGCGGCGGTCACCGCGGCTCCGGCTCCCGGCTCGGCCAGGCCCGCCCGCTCCAGGGCCCGGGCCAGTCCAGCCTCCGTGTCCAGCATGGCCTGGAGCCACGCCTGATCCCCGGTATCCACGCCGCCTCGGCCGAAGATTCCGGAGAAGAGCCCCTGGTCAGTGCGCACCGCCCTGCTCCTATGCCGAGTGATATGTCCTCCGGGCGCAGCAGCGGCCCCGCGCCCGGTCCACGATAGCCCGCACCGAATTCCGCTCGTCATGCAGCGCCCGGCTCGCCTGCGGTGCTCATATGTGATGTGACACGGCAGCCCGCGATCCTGGGAGCGGCGGGAGACAGCATGGATGCCCGGGACCAGCAAGACTTCGACCAGTTCATGGCCGGCCGCTGGCCCGGCCTGGTCCGGCTGGCTTACGGCCTGACCGGCGACCGCTGGCTGGCCGAGGACCTCGCACAGAGCGCCCTGGCCAGCGCGTACGCGGCGTGGTGGCGGGTCAGCCGCGCCGACGACCCCGATGCGTATGTGCGCCGCATCCTCATCAACGCGAGCAAGCGCCGCTTCCGCCGCCGCCGGGTGCCCGAGAGCCTGCATGAGCTGGCCGAGTTCCCGGACACCGGGACGGCTGACCCAGCCGACCGGGTCGGCGACCGGGCGGCGCTGCTGGCCGCGCTCCGCGAACTGCCGCCGCGCCAGCGCGCGATCGTCGTGCTCCGCTACTGGGAGGACCTGAGCGACGCGCAGGTGGCTGCTGTGCTCGGCTGCTCCGCGGGCACCGTGCGCAGCCAGGCGTCGCGGGCCATCGCCAAGCTCCGCGGCAGCACGACTCTGCTGGAGGGGAACACCCGGTGACAGCGCAGGCCAGGACGGCGCGGGGAGGCAGCCAGTGAACAGCACCGACGAGCAGGTCCTGCGGGAGCGGTTGCACGAGGTGATCGGCGCGTTCGAGGCCGGGCCGCTGCCGGCCAACGCCGTCCGGAGACGCGGGAAGACGATCCGCACGCGGCGCCGCGCCAGCACCGTGTCCGGTGCGGCGGCCCTCGCGGCGGTGGTCGCGGTGGCGACATGGGCGCAGGGCCCGGGCGCGTCCCGGCGGCACGCCCCCCCGGTGGCCTCCGGGCACAGTGTCACGCTGAACGAGCCGGATCCCGGCGCCCCGGGCGGCGTCTTCGCCTCCGGCACCGCCGACGGGAAGCCGTGGAAACTGGCGGTCGCGAACATCGCCGGCCCAGCGCCATGGTGCCTGCCCGCGGTCATGCTGAACGGTCATGACGGCGACATTCTCGGCGCGCCCACGCCGTCTCCGCTTGCCATCGGCAACGTGGCGTTCCTGACGGAGATGCCCGGCCGGCCGGGCACCGGTTCCGCGTTCGTCCAGGTCGGCACCGGGGTGACCCGGCTCGTCGCCACCCTGAGCGGCGGCCTCAGGCTCCTCGTCCACCCGGTGACCGTCAGCCGCTGCGGCCAGCGATTCCGGCTGGCCGGATTCGCCTACCTGGAGGCTGGTGCCACGAAGATCGTGGCTTACTCAGCGGGCCAGCGCGGGATCACCTCCGTGTTCAGTACGCCGCCGGGTATCTTCAGGCTCCACCCGTATCAGCCCGGGGCCCTCGCCAGCGGCGTCTGGGACGACATGGAGATCGTGGGCGGCTCGGACGCGTCGGCCGTGATCGTCTCCGGCCGGACGGGCGGAACCCGGTGGCACATCAGCATGACACTAGGGGGCAGCGGTCAGTGCTACGCCGGGGCCGCCGAACGGGGCGCGCCCCGGGCCGCATCGGCG
>CAYPQM010000141.1:0-18909 GCA_964412845.1 uncultured Streptosporangiaceae bacterium | reverse complement strand
GAAACGATCGTCGGGTGATATCACCAGAGCGGATGCCTCAGCCCGACGGGCCGGCCGCCCGCTCCCCGCAGCAGGCCATCCCGCCGTCCGGCGAGCCGGCCGCTGACCGGCCGCCGGTGGCGCCGCTCGCTACCCCGGCCGTCTTCATCGAAGATCACCGGGCCTACCGCATCCACCGGCCTGTTGACCTGCTCCAGGGTGTCGCAGTGGGTGCCGGGATCGCCCTGCTGGTAGGAATCGGCCTGCTGGCCAGCGCGACCACGACCGGTGTTGAGACCGACGTCGTGGGGGCGAGCCGCCGGCTGCCCGGCGCGATCCTGTCCACCCTTGGTGTCGCGGCCACTCTTGCGCTGCTGCTTTTCCCGATCACCCTGGCCATCCGGCAGATCGTCCGCCGCCAGCCGCGGCGGCTCGCCGAAGGGCTGCTGATCGGCGTGCTCACAGCCATCGTGGTGGGGGCGGTTGATGCCTCGCTGCGGACCGCCGCGGGGGCGCAGCTCTATGACGCGATTGCCATGGCGCGTCCTGGCGTCAGCCAGATCGCGCCGCTCGACGCCTACCTGGCTGGCCTCGTCGCCTACACCACCATCATTGACCTGCGCGGCCGGCCACGCTGGCGGACCGCGCTGTGGCTCGCCCTGGGCGTTTACGCGGTCTCCAGCCTGGCGGCCACGCACACCACCGTGCTCTCGCTGCTCATCACGCTGCTGCTGGGCCGCGCGCTCGGGCTGGGGGTGCGGTATGCGGCCGGCTCCATGTCGCAACGGCCTGCGGCCGAGGCCATCGCCGCGGCTCTCGGCTCGGCAGGCCAGCCGGTCAGCGAAATGCGGCGCGTCCCGGAGTCGGGTACCGAGTCGCGGCGCTACACCGCGGTAGCGGCCGGGGGCGCCGGCCTCGACGTCGCGGTCTTTGACCGGGATCAGCGGGCCGCCGGCGCGCTGTACCGGCTGTACCGTAGCCTGCGGCTGGAAGATCAGGTCTCCCGCCGTGCGCCGCTGACCATGGACCGGACCGTCGAGCGCAGGGCGCTCATGAGCTACGCGGTGCAAGACGCCGGAGTCCCGACTCCGCGCCTGCTGGCCGTGGTCCGGGTCGGTCCGGAGGCCGTCGCAATCGCCACCGAGCATCACGCCGGGAAAACCTTCGCTGAGGTCGGAGACGCGCTGACCGAAGCGCAGCTGGGCCGCGCCTGGGATGCGGTGCTCAGGCTGCATGCGCACCGGATCACCCATCGCGCGCTGACCGCGGACCGGATCCTCATCACCGACGACGACCAGGTGGAGCTGCTGCATCCGGGCAGCGGTGACGTGGCCGCCAGCGATCTTCAGCTCCGCCTGGACCTGTCCCAGCTCCTCGCCGAGCTGGCCACGCTGGTCGGGCCGGAGCGGACCGCGGACCTGGCGCTGCGCAAGGTCGGCGCGGAGGAGCTGATCGCGGTGCTGCCCCTGCTGCAGCCGGTGGTCTTCCGGCGCTCGACGAGGGCATCGCTGCGCCGGGACCGGGGCATCCTGCCCGCGCTCCGGAAACGGCTGATGGCCGCTGCTCCGGGAGACGGGGCCGCGCCCGTCCGGCTGGAGCGGATCCGGCTGCGGACCCTGGTGACGCTGGTCGCCACCATCGTGGCCGCGTACGTGGTGATCGGCCAGTTCGCGCGGGTCGACCTGGCCAAGACCCTGCGGGCCGCCGATGTGCGCTGGATGCTCGTCGCGCTCGGCCTGTCCGCGCTGACCTATGTGGCCGCCGCGCTGTCGCTCTCCGGGTTCGTCTCGAAGCGGCTGAACTTCACCCGGACCCTGCTGGCCCAGCTGGCCGGGTCCTTCGTCACCCTCGTGACGCCCGCCGCCGTGGGCGGCGCCGCCCTCAACGTCCGGTACCTGCAGCGCGACAAGGTCCCGCCGGCCGTCGCCGCGGCGAGCGTGGGCGTGGCCCAGGTGGTCGCGTTCGTGCTGCACCTGATGCTGCTCGTGATCTTCCTGGCCATCACCGGCGCGCGCAGTCAATCGCTCAGCCCGCCGATCTGGGCCTACTTCGTGATTGCGGGGCTCGTCGCGGTGGCGCTGGCCGTCGCGGCGGTCCCGAGCGGACGGCGGCTGCTGCGGGCCAGGCTCGCGCCGGCGCTGGGACAGGTGCTCCCCAGGCTGGCCGAGGTGATCCAGCAGCCCCGCAAACTGGCCGAGGGGATCGGCGGGGCACTCCTGCTCACGGCGTGCTACGTGCTCTGCCTCACGACCTGCGTGCTGGCGTTCGGCGGCTCCATCGCCATCACCAGCGCCGCGGTGGTCTACCTGACCGGAAGTGCGCTGGGATCCGCGGTGCCCACGCCCGGCGGGCTCGGCGCGGTCGAGGCCGCCCTGTCGGCCGGGCTCACCGCCACCGGGCTGACCGGGGCCACCGCGGTCAGTGCGGTGCTGCTGTTCCGGACGCTGACCTTCTGGCTCCCGGTTCCGGTGGGCTGGGCGGCTTTCGGCTACCTGCAGCGCAAGCAGGCCCTGTAGGGCGGGTCCCGCCGGCCAGACGTCGCCTAATCGTGATCGAGCCGACACCGGGGCACTTGCCCGCCATTCGTTAAGGTCAGCATCACAATGACGGGGTTGATGGTGGTCCTGCGGGGCCTGGTACACCGCGCCGGGGCTTCGCTGAGCATCCTGCTGGTCGCGACGCTGGCCGCGGCGGCCGTGGCGATCGGCCCGACCTACTACGCGGCGTCGCAGTCATCAATCCTGCAGGACAGTGTCCGACGGGCGCTCACCATCGGGCGGGGATTCGAGATCACCCAGTCAGGCGCGATCATCGGCACGATCGGGCCGGTGATCGGGGCCGTCCAGTCGCAGCTCGCTTTCCACCTCGGGGGCTACGGGACGGAAACGCGGATCTTCGCCCCCCCGGTCGCCGCAGTGGAGACAACGGTGGTGACCCATGCCGAGACCGTGCCGCTGGTATCGCGCAGCGGCTTCTGCGCCCACCTGAAGTTCGCCGCCGGGCACTGCCCAGAGGAGGCGCATCAGGTCGCGGTGAGCACATCGCTGGCCTTCACCAATCACTGGCACGTCGGGCAACGATTCACCCTGGCGGACTGGAAACCGCTGGTGATCACCGGCGAGTACAAGGTCAGCGTGCCGGAAACGATCGCGCCGTACTGGTTCAACGCCGGCCCCCGCTACTTCCCCTACGAGCTGGCGGCCAGTTACAACCCATCAGCGCCCCCGCCGTTTGACGCGATGTTCACGCCCGCCGCCACCTTCGACTCCGGGCCTGCCGCCGCACAAGGCAATGACGTCGTGGACATGTCGCTCATCCCCGGGCACCTGCGTGGCTCAGATGTGACCCTGCTGGCCGGCGCCATGCAGGGCATGCTCGCCGACAAGGTGCTGGCGGGCGAGGGCGCGACCATCGAGAGCGAGATTCCCAGCACGCTCGCCTTCGTCCGCGCCAGCTGGCGGACGGTGGCCGTTCCCATCGTCCTCATCACCGCGCAGTTGCTGATTCTCGCCTGGCTGCTGTTGTTCCTCATCGTCACCGACGCCGCCGAGGCCCGCGGCCCCGAGGTGGCGCTGGCGAAACTGCGTGGCCGCGGCCGGTGGCGCACCCTGACCTTCGGCCTGTCCGAGCCGGTGATCCTGCTGGCCATCTCGCTCCCGGCGGGCGTGCTCGCCGGATGGGCCATCACGGCGGCGCTCGGGCGCATCCTGCTGCGCCCCGGCACCCCGGTCGGGCTGCCGCCGCTGGCCTTGGCCGGGGCGGCGGTAGGAACCGCGGGCGGCCTGGTCGCGGTAGTGATTGCCGCGCGGCGAACCGTGTCCAGGACGATTGTCCAGCAGTGGCAGCGAGCCAGCCGGGGCGGCGCGGAGCGTGGCTGGGTCGTGGACGCGATCCTGCTCACGGCCACCGTCGCGGGCCTGATCGAGCTGCGGGCCAGCGGCCAGATCGGTTCGGCCCGGCAGGGAGCGCTCGGGCTGCTGGTGCCCGGCCTGCTCGGCGTCGCGGTGGCCGTGGTGGCATCGAGGCTGCTGGTGGTGGCGTGCCGTACGGGCTTCGGCGTCACCCGGCGCCGCGGCCGGATCGGCCCGTTCCTCGCGCTGCGGCATGTCGCCCGCCGCCCGGGCGGGATGCGGACCACGATCGTGCTGGCCACCGCGTTCGCGCTGGCCGGATTCGCGGTCGGGGCGTGGTCAGTCGCCCTGAACAACGTCCGGAGGGTGGCGGACGCCCGGGTGGGTGCGGCCGCCGTCCTGACGGTAAGCCCGCCCCGGGGGAGCAGCCTGGCCCGGATCGTGGACCGGATCGACCCGGGCGGCCGGCAGGCGATGGCGGTCGACGAGTACACGAGCCTGGCCAACGGCGCCGGCGGCCAGGTGCTCTATGCCGTGGACCCGCAGCGGTACGCCAGGATCGCCGCCTGGCGGCCGGAGTGGGCCGGAAAGTCGCTCGCCTCGATCGCCGTGGCGCTCGATCCCCCGGCGCCTGCTCCGGTCGTGCTGAACGGCGATGCCGTGCGGATCCGGTTCCGCGGCCACAACGTCGCGCCCGTCGGCAGCACGCTGGTCCTTGACGTGTATGAGCAGGGCGCCGGGGCGGGCGGCCAGACACCGCTGTACTTCGGCACGACGGACGGCCCGCACTCATCCGTCCAGCCGCTGACGGGCTGCCCATGCGTGATCGCGAACCTGACCGTGTCCGGGGCCCCGCCGTCACCGAAGGCGAACATCATCAGCCCGGCCACAGTGGCGGGATCGATCACGGTCACCAGTATCGACGTGCGGTCCGGTGGCAGCCGGTGGACGCCGGTGGCGGCCGGGCTCGGCAACCCTGGACACTGGCGCGCGGAGGGCACACTCAGGGACCAGCTGAATTCCACATCGAGCGGCCTGACCTGGCAATTCACTTCCCGGCCGGGACTCAGCCCGAGCATCGCATCGGTTGACCGGCCTGACCCGCTGCCCGCGCTGATCGCCCGGCGGCTGGCCCGCGGCCCAGGGGATCTGTACCGGGCGACCGGCCTGGACGGCGGCGCACTGAACCTGCGGGCGGTAGCCCGGGCTGCCGCGATTCCCGGCGCGCCGGCCAGCGGGATCGTCGTGGACCGCACCTACGCCGAGCGGGCGGCCGGTATCACCTCCGAATTCGTCAGCGACCAGGTCTGGCTCGCCCCCGGGGCGCTGGCCAGCGTCCGGGCCAAGCTGCTGGCCGCGCACGTGCGGATCGACGCGGCCGTGACGGCCAGCTCCGAGCGGGCGCTGCTGATCCGGGAAGGACCCGCGCTGGCCACGGTCCTGTTCCTCGCGGATGCCGCCGCGGCCGCGGTGCTGGCCGCGGGCGCCGCGATCCTCGGCCTCTACCTGTCCGGCCGGCGCAGGCGCTACGAGTACGCGGCGCTCATCGCCAGCCGGGTATCCCGCCGTGCGATCCGGGCGGCGCTTGTCACCGAGCAGGCGGTCGTCCTGGGGTTCGGCGCGGTTGTCGGGCTGGCCTGCGGGCTGGCGGCCACGTTCATTTCGGTTCGCAATGTCCCGGAGTTCACCAGCCAGCCCGCCGAGCCCCCGCTGAGTTACCTGCCGGCGGCCGGTGACCTGGCCGCGTTGCTCGGCCTGGCGCTGGCCGTGCTGCTCATCGCCGCGCTGGCGGCGAGCGCGGCGTTGATGCGGTCGCTGCGGCCCGATCTGCTCCGTGAGGGGGAACCATGACCGCGCCGCAGCCCCGTGCCGCCCCGGTCGCGGTCCGCTGCGACAACCTCGTCCATGTCTACGGCACTCCCGGATCAGAGGTCGCCGCGCTGCGCGGAGTCGACCTGACCGTGCGGCAAGGCGAGATGGTGGCGCTGCTCGGCCCGTCAGGAGCCGGGAAGACGACGCTGCTGTGGCATCTTGCCGGGCTGCTGCGGCCCACTGCGGGCCGGGTGGAGGTCAATGGCCACCGGCTCGCCGAGCTGGGCGGCAGTGCGCTGACCAGACTGCGGCTGCAGGAGGTCGGCCTGCTGCTGCAGAATCCAGCCCGGAACCTGCTGCCGTACCAGACCGCCACCGGGAATCTGCTGTTCGCGCAGGCGCCCGCCCGGCGCAGTGGTTCCGCCAAGCGCAAGCGGGCCACCGCCCTGCTGGAGGAGGTCGGCTTGGCCCGGCTGGCCCATCACCGTGCCGGGCGGCTCTCCGGCGGCGAGCAGCAGCGGCTCGCGCTGGCCATCGCCCTGGTCAACGAGCCCCGGCTGCTGCTCGCCGACGAGCCGACCACCCAACTGGACCTGGCGTCGGCGGCGGCGGTCATCGAGCTGATCCGGGGGGCGAACGCACGCGGGGGCACCACGGTGGTCGCGGTGACCCATGACCCGGCGGTGGCCAGCGCGCTGGGCCGTACCATCACCATCCGCGACGGGCGGGTGGGCGCTGAAGGCCGCGCCGGGCAGGAGTACGTCGTCGTGGGCCGGGACGGCACCCTCCAGCTGCCGCCCGAGCTGTTTGACCTGCTCCCGCCCGGTTCGCTGGCCCGGGCGGTCCGCCAGGATGAGGGCATCCTGCTGCGCCGGGTGAGCACTGACGACATCGATGGCGATCCCCGATGAGCATGATCGAAGCCCAGGGCCTGGGCTACACCATCGGCGGCCGGAGCATCCTGCATGGCCTCGACCTGAAGGTGGGCCCCGGCGAGCGGCTGGCCGTGGTCGGCCCGTCCGGGTCGGGCAAGACGAGCCTGCTGGCCTTGCTCGCCGGGCTAGCCGTGCCGACCACCGGGCAGGTGCTGCTGGACGGCGTCCCGGTGCCGCCCGGCCGCATCCCGGAAGGCGTGGCGGCAGTGCTCCAAGGCCACGGCCTCGTGTCGCTGCTGACGGCCGCGGAGAATATCGAGGTCGCGCTGTTCGCGGCCGGGATGGCCGGCGACCAGGTCGGGGTGGTGGTGGACCGGGCGCTCGCCGAACTCGGCCTGGCTGACCACGCGGGCCAGCTCGCTGATGAGCTCTCCGGCGGCCAGCAGCAGCGCGTCGCCGTCGCCCGGGCGCTGGCCAGCGCGCCCAGCCTGCTCATCGCGGATGAGCCCACCGCCGAGCAGGATCGCGTCTCCCGCGAGCTCGTGCTGACCCGGATGCTGGCCATCACGGCGGCCGGCGGCTCGCTGGTGCTGGCCACGCACGACCCGGATGTGGCGCAGCGATGCGACCGGGTCCTCGACCTGAGCCACCGGATGCCCCAGAGTGATCGCCGTCACATTTAAACGGCGGGCAAGAAATGGCTGGCCGCTGCGGTTGGCCGCCATTCTTGACGAGTTACATACCAGATCTTTACCAACACTTGGTTTTTTCTTTACCCTCACGCAACGTACGGTCGCGGCAACCCTCAGCAGGGCAACTGGACAACGGCGCGCACATGCCTCACCCAGTGCCCTGCTCCCGCGAACGCAGAGGAGACCACATGCTTCGTAGATGGTTCGTGCCCGCCGCCGGCCTGGGCCTCGTGCTCGGCTCGCTCGCCTCGGCAGGCATGGCCTCGGCGGCGCCGATCGCGTCGCACGCGGCCCACCTGACCAGGCCTGCTGCCCATCTGGTCCGGCCGGCCGGTCACGCGACCAGGCCGCTGGCCGCGCACGGCGGGACGGTGAACCCGACCGCCCAGAGCACCAACTGGTCCGGGTACGCCGCCACCGGACGGACCTTCACCAGTGTCTCGGCGAGCTGGACCGAGCCCACCGGCACCTGCTCCGGCAGTGCCAAGTACTCAAGCTTCTGGGTCGGGCTGGACGGGTACAGCAGCAGCACCGTGGAGCAGACCGGCAGCGAGGTGGACTGTTCTGGCCGCACCCCGCAGTACTACTCCTGGTACGAGATGTACCCAGCGTTCCCGGTCAATTTCAGCAATACGGTGCGGCCCGGTGACCATTTCACCGGCTCGGTCACCTTCAATGGCGGCAGTAGCTACACCCTGGTGCTGAGCGACTCCACCCAGGCCTGGAGCCACACCATCAACGCCTCCCTGAGCGGGGCAGCGAACTCCTCGGCCGAGGTCATCGCCGAAGCGCCCTGCTGCACCGCCAGTGGCGGCATCCTGCCCCTGGCCCACTTCAGCCCGGTCACCTTCACCGGCGCCACCGCCAATGGCGCGGCCATCGGCACCTTCAACCCAACCCAGATCACCATGATCAACAACAGCGGCACGCCTAAGGATGCGATCTCTACCCTGAGCGGCAACAACACCTTCACCGCCACCTGGCTGCGAAGCAACTAGCCGCTGCCCTTCCGGTCAATGTCCTGGCCGCCACTGCGGCGGCCAGGACATTGGCGTCCGGGAACCACGGGACCACGCGATCCGCCGCGGGGCACGGCCGCTGGCCTGGCCGGGCGCCGCTACCCTCGGACGATGACCGGGCAACCGCGCCGGGCGGCGAGCCGCCGGGCGGCGAGCCGCCGGACGGCCCGCCCGGCCAGGCCAGCGGAAGGATGGGTGTCATGGGTGCTGGGGTCCGCCGGATCGTGCCGCTCACCCTGGGCTGGGAAGACCTGCCGAAGTCGGTGTCGGTGGAGGGGGCGTCCGATGAGGAGCGGCTGCGGGAGCCGGTCCCCGGGGTGCTCCTGGAGTGTGACGGCGGCTGGCTGCTGCTCGACACCGGATTCAACGCGGCGCTGATCACCGACCCGGCGCTGCGCCGCCGCTTTCATGGTGACCCGGCGATACAACCGGTCCTGCCCGGTCCCGGCGAGCCGCTGGATGAGGCCCTGGCCGGGGTGGGGGTGGACATGGCCAAGATCTACGCCGTGGCCGTCAGCCACCTGCACAACGACCACGCCGGCGGCCTGAAGCACTTCGCGGGCCGGGTGCCGGTGCATATCCAGCGGGCCGAGCTGGACTTCGGCTTCTCCAGCCCACCCGGCCCGGAGGAAGATGGCATCTTCCGGGTGGACTTCGACGACCCGCGGATCGACTGGCAGGTGGCCGAAGGGGACGCCGAGATCGCGCCTGGGGTCCGGGCCGTGCTGACGGCCGGGCACACGCCCGGCCATCAAAGCTTCGTGGTCAGCCTGGATGACTCCGTGGGCGGCGGCGGGTTCGTCTTTGCCTTCGATGCGGCCGACCTGACCGAGAACATCGAGCGCGAGGTGGCGGTGGGCGGCCGGATCGGGGTCGGCCCCGAGGTGAGCGTGCAGCAGATCCGCAAGCTCAAGCGGATCGCCGCCGATCGCGGCTACCGCCTCATCCCCGGTCATGACCCGGTCGCCTGGCCGGCGCTCACCGCCGAACTGGCCGCCAGCGCGCAGCAGGCCCGGCAGCACTAGGCCGCCTACCGGATCGACGCAGGCCCTATCCGGCAAGCACCGACACCACGATCGCCGAGATCGTCGAACCGTTCAGCGAGCCGAGCACGGCGACTTTCGCGCCCCGGGTGACCGCGCTGGCTGACGCCGGGCGGCCTGCCTTCCGGTACCGGGTCGAGGACTGCCCGCTGACGGTTACGGGCTGTCCGGCCCCTGTCTTGACCGTGAAGCCCGACGAGGACACGCTGGCCACGGTCCCGACGACTTCACGGCCGAACACCGTCGAGACCTGCCCGCTGAACGCTCCGGGGCCGACAGCGATGGGCAGGAGACGGCTGACGGCTGGCCCACCGGGAACGAGGAAGACCCGTCCCCCGGCCGGAGGGATCACGACCTGTGCACGGCCAGGCGCGATCAGGACCTGTCCTCCGCCGGGCCCGATGTGGAGCTGCACGTTACCGGGATTGATACGGGCCGGCCCCACCACGCCGACTGGGACCCGCACCGCGATGGGAGCCGACCGCAGGGTGGCCGCGGTGACCGCAAGCGCGACGACGGCCCCCGCGAGCGCAGTCGCTACCACCCAGCCCGCAGCCCGGCTGGCGAGCGCGCCCCGCACCCTGCGAGCGCGCCCGGACCGTGCCGGAGGCTGGCCGCCACCCCCTTCCGGTGCGGGTGATCCGGGATCGGCGGGCTGCTCGTGTTCGTCGTCGCTCATCACGTGTCCTCATGGGTTCAGTGGATCAATGTGCCGGCACCATCATCGGCGGCCAATGTCAGGGCGCTGCACGGATTGCGTGTGAGTTCAGTGTGAGTAACCGCACGGAGCTGATCGCAGCTCGGCGAGCTCGGCCTCGCGGGGAAGCGCGACCCGGCCGGGGGCGGCTGGCTGGCCGCTACGCTCGGACGATGACCGAGGAACGGCGCATGGTGGAACGGGAGGACGGACGGCTTCTGCACGTGCTGACGGCCGGCCCGCACGATGGCCTCCCGCTTGTCTTCCAGCACGGAACACCAGGCGGACTGATCAGCTTCGCACCGATGGCGAACGAGGCGGCATCGCGCGGGCTGCGCACTGTGGTGTACGCCCGGCCTGGCTACGACGGGTCGACGCCGTCGCCGGGGCGCCAGGTGGTAGACGCGGCCGAGGATGTGGCGGCGGTGCTGGACCATCTTGGGGTCGGCCGGTTCGTCACGGTCGGCTGGTCCGGAGGTGGTCCGCACGCGCTGGCCTGCGCGGCCCGGATGCCCGGGCGGTGCCTGGCCGCGGCCACCATGGCAGGTGTGGCGCCCTACCTGGCGGACGGGCTGGACTGGCGGGCCGGGATGGGCCCGGAGAACCTGGCGGAGTTCGCCGCCGCGGCGGCCGGGGGGCAGGAGCTGATCGGGTTCCTGGCGACGGCGGCGGACGGGATGGCCCAGATCACCGGCGAGCACCTGGCCGCCGGACTCGGCGGCCTGGTCGACGACGCGGACCGGGCCGCGATTACCGGCGAGTTCGCCGAGTACCTCGCGGCGTCATTCCGGGCGGCACTGCGCGACGGCGTGGCCGGCTGGCGCGATGACGACATTGCCTTCGTCCGCGACTGGGGATTCTCCGTCAGCGACGGCTTCGCTGTGCCGGTGGCGGTCTGGCAGGGCGACCAGGACCGGATGGTCCCTGCCTCCCATGGGGAGTGGCTGGCCGGCCACCTGCCCGGCGCCCGGGCACACATGCTGCGCGGCGAGGGTCACCTGACCCTCGCCGCGCAGTTGTTCGGTTCGATCCTCGACGACCTCCTGGATCTGGCCGGGCTGCTGCCCGTCAGTCCGGGGGACGAATCACCGTCAGGCTGAGGCACGGGTGTGCTGCTCTGCCCCCGCGGCGTGGCTGCGGGCGGTGCTCGGCGCGCCGGAGTGGCGGCGGCCAGGCACGGGCCTGCGGATGATCCCGCGGGTGTGCGGGCGCTCCGGGCCGGCCAGCACGTGCCCGCCGACCGTCACGGCCTGGCCGTTGGCGCGGGCATTCTTGGTCCGGAAGTGGCCGCGTGCCTCGGCGTAGTCCGGGTGCGACTCGGGACGCTTGAAGGTCATCCACAGCGGGATGCCGACGATGGCCCCGATGACCAGGATGGCGAGCGGGATGTTGAGCCAGACCAGCGATGTCATGATTCCTCCGGTGGATCCGCCGGCAGCGGCTCTGCCGGGCTCATAGGACGAGCATGCCGCCCGGGGTTCTGCGAGCAATTGGCAGAACTTCTGCAGACCCTATGAATCTGGGAAATGGCCGCGCGCAATGCCCCGATATCACCGGATCACTCAGTAAATGCCCAGGTCAGAGCTGGGTTAGGTAACGGGTTTGCTGATCACGCGGCGCAGCCGGATCGCGAAGAAAACGGTCGCGACCAGCGCTGCGGCGGCGAGGCAGAATGGCTGCCCTGCGCCCACGCCCCGCTGCGAAAGTTCGAGGTCCACGGCCGTGGCGGCCGCGCCCAGGGTGGCGAGCAGGGCCAGGAATGTGCCCAGTGCGTCCGCGCCCGGTATGAGTCGGCATGCTGTCCAATCACTCGTGCAAGGTGAGCCCCTTGCAGACCTTGTCCACGACGTTGCGCGGGCCATGCACGGCGATTCCGGCCAGGTTCAGCCGCTCGGCCTCGACGGCGCGGACCACCGCGCGGTTGTCGTCGTCGTGGCCGGTGGCGAACATGTCCTCGGTGTAGATGGCGGCCGGCAGGCCGCGTCCCAGCGCACGCTCGCGGACGCGGGCCAGCAGTTCGCCAGGCCCCGTGTAGACCAGCACCGGCTGGCGGAACATCTCCAGGTACCGGTGGCCCGAGCCGTCCTCATACGGCTTGCCGGCCAGCCCTTCGACCCCCGAGGCCACGCCGCTGGCCAGGAAAGCCGTGACGTTGAGCTTCTGCCAGATGGCCAGATCGGCCCGGACAGCTATCGCGATCTTGGTATCAAAACGCATAGTCCCATGCTGCTCACGTGCGCCCGGCCGGTCTTGAACGCCAGTGCGCCGCATACTGGACGGGTGAGCCACGACGCGGGACCGGCCGCGGACTGGGCCAGCTACTGGCGGTCGCCTGATGAGCCGCTGGAGGCGATGCACGCCCATTTCCGGGGGCACGTGTACCACCGGCACAGCCATGACTGCTACTCGTTCGGGGTTACCGAGTCCGGTGCCCAGGGCTTCACCTGCCGCCGGGCCGGGCACGTCAGCGTGGCCGGCATGGTGATGGCCTTCAACCCGGACGACCCGCACGATGGGCACGCCGCGACCGGGCAGGGCTTCACCTACCGGATGATCCATGTCGGCCCGGAATTCCTCACCGACCTGCTCACGGACGTCACCGGCTGCCCGGCCGGCGCGCCGCTGTTCGCCGCGCCGGTGCTCGACGATGCCGCGGCGGCCCGGGCGCTCTACCGCCTGCATGGCGCGCTGACCGGCGGCGCGGGCCCGCTGGAGCGCAGTGAGCGGCTCGCCTCGGTGGCGGCCCTGCTGGTCCGCCGGGGCGCGAGCCGGCCCCCCGCCCTCGCGACGCCGCCGGGCAGCCGGGACATGAGGCAGGTGGCCCGGAAGATCCGCGCGTTCCTGCACGACGAGTACGCCAGCCAGGTGACCGGCGCGGATCTGGCGGCGGTCGCGGGACGGAGCCGTTATGCGGCGTATCGCGCTTTTCATGACAGCTACGGGCTCGCGCCCAGCGCCTACCAGCGGCAGTTGCGGTTGCGGGCCGCGCGCCAGCTGCTGGCCCGCGGGGCGGCCCCCGCGGAGGCCGCCGCCTGGGCCGGGTTCGCCGACCAGGCGCACCTCACCCGCTGGTTCCGCCGCTGCTACGGGATCACTCCCGGCGCCTACCGCGGCGCGGCCAGCGGGTGAGGTGCGCCCGCTCAGTTTCCGGCCTGGGGTCAGCTCAGGTCAGCTCGCGGCCTGGCTCAGGTCGTAGATGGTCACGCCGCCTACGGTCTTGGCCGTGAAGTGCGCGGCCACCCACGAGCTGATCTGGCTGGAGGTGCCTGAGCCGCCGCCGAAGCTGCCCCGGTTGGTGCCGATGAAGTAGTGGATCTCATGCGCGGACACCAGCGCCTTGAAGGCGGCGAGGGTGGGCGCCTGGTCGGTGCCGTTGAACCCGCCGAGGGCCATGATCGGCTCGCCACTGGCCAGCTGGAACGGCGCTGCGCTCTCCGCGCCGACCGTGGCCGCCACCCAGCGGTAACCAGCCGCGCCGCTGGTCAGCAGCGTGGTGATCGCACTGGAGACCTGGGTGTTCCCGCCCAGGCCGCCGCCACCGCCGCCGGGGCCACCGCGTGTCCCGCCCAGTCCCTGGGTGCCGCCCGGCCCGGTGGGCCGTCCCCCGGTCCCGCCGGGGAAGCCGCGGGTGCCCGCCCCTGCGGTGCCCCGCCCGGTACCGGTGCCCGCACCAGCCTGCCCGCCGGCCGGCCGGGTTCCGGTGCCAGTCCCGCCCGGGGCGCCTCCGCCGAAGCCGCCTCCGCCGAAGCCCCCGCCGCCACCTGGGCCGCCGGACGACGCCACTGCGGGGCCTGCCGTCGGGATCGCGCCGCTGTGCGTGGTCGCGGCGGTGTTGATGCTGTAGGCGAGCGGGGCGGCCAGCACGGTGACCAGCCCGAGCAAGACAGGCAGCGCGAGCACCGCGATCCGGCCGCGCGCCGGGCGGCCGGCCACCATGTGGCCCGCCGCCATGCGGTCGGCCAGCCACGGGGCGGCCAGCACCGCGGCTGCCGCGGCGAATCCGCAGAGCAGAACCAGCGGGCGTAGCCAGGGCAGCCAGGTGGGTGACCGGTCGAGGAGAACGTAGGCCCAGATCGCCGTCACGGCCAGCCCAGCGGCCAGGATCGCCCGCGCGATGATGCTGCCCCACGCCCGGTTGCCCCACGCCCGGCTGCCCAGTGTCTCGTGGCCCGGTGTCTCGTGGCCCGGTGTCTCGTGGCCCGCTGCATGGCTTCGGCCGGCCCGCCGCAGCGTGACGGCTCCGATGCCGGTCAGCGCGCCGATCGCGGGTGCCAGCGCGATCATGTAATACGGGTGGATGATGCCGCTCATGTAGCTGAACACCACGCCGGTGACCAGCAGCCAGCCACCCCACAGCAGCGCGGCGGCCCTGATCCGGTCGGTCCGCGCGCTTCGCCAGCTGATAACCACCAGCACGGCCAGCGCGATCAGCGCGGCCGGCAGCAGCCAGCTGATCTGGCCGCCGAACTCATTCGCGAACAGCCTGGTGATGCTGGCCGGGCCGCCCCACGCGGCCCCGCCGCCCCGGCCGCCAGCGGCGCCGCCGCCCACCGAGCCGGTCTCGTTCCCGGTCAGCCGGCCGAGGCCGTTGTAGCCGAGGGCGAGCTGCAGCACGCTGTTGTTGGTCGATCCGCCGATATAGGGCCGGTCAGCGGCCGGAATGAGCTGGACGATCGCGACCCACCAGCCGGCCGCGGCCACCAGGGCCGCCCCGCCGACCAGCAGCTGCCAGATCCGCCGGCCCAGCTTCGGTGGCCCGGCGACCAGGTAGACCAGCGCGAACGCGGGCAGTACCAGCAGCGCCTGAAGCATCTTGGTCAGGAAGCCGAACCCGAGCAGGGCGCCCGCCAGGGCGATCCATCGGGTCCGGCCCGAGTCGACCGCCCGGGTCATCGCGTAGGCGCCCGCGGTCATCAGCAGCACCAGCAGCGCGTCGGGGTTGTCGAACCGGAACATCAGCACGGCTACCGGGGTGATGGCCAGCACACCGGCCGCGATGAGGCCGGCGGGCGGCCCGGACCAGCGCCGGACGGTGGCATACAGCAGGCCGACCGCGGCCACCCCCTCCAGCGCCTGCGGTACCAGCACGCTCCAGTAGTTCAGGCCGAATACCCGGGCCGACAGTTCCATGACCCACAGCGAGGCCGGCGTCTTGTCGACGGTGATGAAGTTCGAGGCGTCGAACGAGCCGAAGAAGAACGCCTTCCAGCTCTTGGTGCCGGCCTGGATCGCGGCGGCGTAGAAGTCGTTCCCCCAGCCGTTGCGGCTCAGCCCCGCGATGTACAGCAGCGCGGTGAGCGCGAGCAGCCCCAGCAGCGCCGGCCTGGCCCAGCGCGGGTCCGTGCCCGGGCCACGCAGTACCCGTGGCATGCCGCCGCGGCCGCGGGCGTGGGCCGCGCTGGGAATCTGGCGCGGGTCGGTGGTGATGGCGCTCATGGGTGGGTTCCTTCTGGTTGCGGAAGAGTGTTCGGGACAGGTGTCAGGTCAGCCAGCGCGGCGGCGGGCGGGCTTGCCGGTGGCGGCGCCTTGTGCCGGAACACCCAGCGCCGGTAGAGGGCAAACCGGACCACGGTGGCCGCGAGATTGGCGGTGAGCAGCACGGTCAGCTCGGCCGCGCGCGGCGGCCGCGACGAGATCACGTGCAGCGCGGCCAGCGCGGCGGAGGTCAGCAGCAGCCCGGTGCCGAAGGCAATGAGCCCCCGGGCCTGGTGCCGGGCCGAGTCCGTGCGCCCCCGGATGCCGAAGGTGAACCGGCGGTTCAAGGCGGTGTTGCCGACGGCCGTGACGAGCAGGCTGACCGCGTTGGCCAGCTGCGCGGCCATGACGCCGCGCAGCCCGACGTAGATCAGCAGGTAGGCGAGGGTGGACACGACGCCGACCGCGACGAACCGCAGCACCTGCCGGGGCAGGTCGAGGCGGGGCACCTCGGTGAGCGAAGCGCCGCGGAGCCTCGGCACCTGGATCGCGCCGCGGGACAGCCCCCAGGCCATCCGGGCGATGCCGCGCAGATCGGCGAGGGCAGTGGCGATGATGTCAACCCGCGAGTCGCTGTCGTCGATCCAGTCCACCGGGACTTCGTGGATGCGCAGCCCGGCCCGTTCGGCCAGAACGAGGAGTTCCGTGTCGAAAAACCAGCCCGTGTCCCGCGTCAGGGGAAGCAGCAGCCTGGCCTTGTCCGCACGGATCGCCTTGAAGCCGCACTGTGCGTCGGAGAAGCGGGCGCCGAGGGTGGCGTGCAGCAGCACGTTGTAGCAGCGGGAGATGACCTCGCGGCGCGGGCCGCGGATCACCCGCGCGCCGCGCGCCAGCCGGGTTCCGATGGCCAGGTCACTGTGCCCGGACAGCAGCGGCGCGACCAGCGGCAGCAGCGCATTCAGGTCGGTGGACAGGTCCACGTCCATGTAGGCCAGGACGTCCGCGTCGCTCGCCGACCAGATCCCGCGCAGCGCGCGGCCCCGGCCTGATTCCGCCATCCGGACGGCCCGGACTTCGGTGAACTCCGCCTCCAGCGCGCCCGCCACGGCCCAGGTGCCGTCGCTGCTGCCGTTGTCGGCAATGATCACCCGCGCGGGGAACGGGAAGCTGATCCGCAGATAAGCGATCAGCCGGCGGACGCTCCGGTCCAGATCGCGCTCCTCGTCGCGGACCGGGATCACGATCTCCACCTGAGGCGCATGGTGGCTGAGGGGCTGCTGAGCTTGGTGATCAAGGACCCGGTGCGGCGGTGTCATGCTGCCACATTGGTCGGCGGGGCTGCAGTGCACCTGCGATGATTCTCTGCCCCGGCTCTGAAAGTTTAAGAAGCCGTAAAGGTGCGCCCGGAAACCCGGGCCGCTATGAAGCCGGGCCCGCAGCGGGAGCGGCTGGCTGCCAGGAAGCAGCCGCCGGCCCGGTGCCGGGGGGGTCCAGCCGGGGCAGCGTGATGAGGAAGCGGGTCTGCCCAGGCCGGCTGGCCAGGCTCACCTGGCCCCCGTGCGCGGCCGTGACGGCGTCAACGATCGCCAGGCCCAGGCCGGTGCTGCCGGCCGCGCGGGACCGGGAGCTGTCCGCCCGGACGAAGCGCTCGAACAGGGTGGACTGAAGGTCGACGGGGATGCCGGGCCCGTCGTCGGTCACGGTCAGCTGCACGTCGCCCGCCGCGCTTCGCGGTGTGGCCAGCGCGACAGTGACTGTCGTGCCCGGCGGGGTGTGCTTGGCCGCGTTGCTCATCAGGTTGGCGAGCACCTGATGCAGCCGGTGCTCGTCACCGCGCACCATGACCGGCTCGTCGGGCAGTTCGAGCATCCAGCGGTGATCGGGCGCCGCCACCTGTGCGTCACTGGTGGCGTCGATGGCCAGCCGGGTGAGGTCGACCGGGTCCCGGGCCAGCGGCCGGCCCGCGTCGAGCTGGGCGAGCAGCAGCAGCTCGTCAACGAGCATGCTCATCCGGGTGGACTCCGATTCGACCCGGCCCAGGGCGTGCTCGATGTCCTCGGGCACGGGGCCCGGATGACGCCGGGCCAGCTCGGCGTAGCCCCGGATGGCGGCCAGCGGGGTGCGCAGTTCGTGGCTGGCGTCGGCGGCGAACCGGCGCAGCCGGGCCTCGCTGGCCGCGCGGCGGGCCAGCGCAGACTCGACGTGCTCCAGCATCCGGTTGAACGCGGCGCCGACCTGGCCCACCTCCGTGCGCGGGTTGGCGTCGGGCACCCGGTCCGTGAGCTTGACATCACCGCTGGCCAGCGGCAGCTCGGCGACCCGGCCGGCGGTGGCGGCAACCCGGCGCAGCGGGCGCAGCGACAAGCGCACGAACCCGGTGCCGATGATGCCGGTGGCCAGCAGGGCCGCGGAGAAGGTCAGCAGCTCGGCGATCTCCACCTTGCGCAGCGTCGACTCCATGGCGCTCAGCGGCAGGCCGGTGACGAGCACGTCCTTGTCGCGGCCCCGGATCGCGGTGAGCCGGTAGTCACCGTTGATCGAGCTCAGGTCGAGGGTGCGGTACGCCCCGTCGGCGGGCAGCTGGGCGAGCGCCGCCTTGTCCGCGGCCGACAGGTTGCACTTGCCGCCGATGATGCCCTGATTGGTGACCGTGCCATGCTCCAGCCGGGCGCCGAACGTCCCCGCGCCCAGCCCGGGGGTCTTGTTGCAGTTCGGCCCGCCGGGACCGGCGCCCGGCGGGGGAGCATCCTCGGCGTCCTCCATGCAGCTCGCGTAGCGCCCGCCCGCGGCGGCCAGCTCGCTGTCGAGCTGGTTGATTAGGGTGTGCCGCAACGCCACGTAGGTCGCGACGCCGACGCTGGCGCAGGCCAGCGCGAGCAGTGTGACCAGGCCGAAGATGAGCCGGCCCCGCAGGGTACGGCGGGCCAGCCACCGCTGCGGAGCCGAGCCCCGGCGGCCCGTCAGCCGTGTCGCGGGGCCGGTCATCAGGTCGCCGGGCGCAGGTTCATCAGCTCGTCGGCTTCAGTACATAGCCGACGCCGCGGACCGTGTGGATCAGCGGCTCCCGGTCGGCATCGATCTTCTTGCGCAGGTAGCTGATGTACAGCTCGACCACGTGGGCCTGCCCGCCGAAGTCGTAGTTCCACACCCGGTCGAGGATCTGTGCCTTGGACAGCACCCGCCGGGGGTTGCGCATGAGGAACCGCAGCAGCTCGAATTCGGTCGCGGTCAGCTCGATCAGGTCCCCGCCGCGCCGTACCTCCCGGGCGTCCTCGTCCATGGTCAGGTCGGACACGGTCAGCTCGGTCTCGCCGCGGGAGCGGGCGATTCCCGCCCGGCGCAGCAGGCCGCGGAGGCGGGCCAGAACTTCCTCCAGGCTGAACGGCTTGGTGACGTAATCGTCGCCGCCGGCGGTGATCCCGGCCACCCGGTCCTCAACGGCGTCCTTGGCCGTCAGGAACAGGACGCACACGTGCGGGAGTTCGGCCCGCACCCGGCGGAGCACCTCGATGCCGTCGAAGTCGGG
>CAYPQM010000140.1:0-19047 GCA_964412845.1 uncultured Streptosporangiaceae bacterium | reverse complement strand
TGCCATGCCGATCCGTTCTGGCTCTATTGATCTCGCGTGTTTCGCCCAGTCCTGGCATTGGTTCGATCCGGACCGCGCCAGCTGGGAGGTGGCGCGGGTGCTGCGCCCTGGCGGGCACTGGACAGCGTGGTGGAGTCACGCCTGGGCGGATGGCGAGCCCTGGTTCGATACCTATCAGCGGCTGATGGAGGCCGCGTGCCCCGGCTACCGGATGCATCACCGCAACGCCGACTGGAGCGAAGGCAGCATCGCGCAGACCGGGCTGTTCGAGGCGGGCATCCGGATCGTCGTCCCGTGGACCCGGACGGTGGAGGTGCCGCGCTGGATGACCGAGGAGCGCAGCAAGTCCTATGTCGCGCGGCTGCCGCCCGCGGACCGGGACCGGCTGCTGCGCGGCATCGACGAGATCCTCGCCGCGCACTTCCCCGGCGGTGCGATGCAGGTCCCCTACCGCACCCGGATGTGGCTGGCCCGCCGCCGCCCTTCATGATCACAGCGAGGCGACGTGTTCCCCGCAGCGGGCCGGATCGTAGCCGGGCAGGCTGGCGAGCTGGGTGAGCAGCCAGGGTGAGCTGAGCACCTTGAGCAGCCCCTGGACCTCGCGGGAGCTGGCCTGATCCGCGGGAATCACCAGGTCGAAGCGTTCCGCCGCGAGCGGCAGGAAGGCCAGGCCATAGGCCAGCGCGGCCGGCTCGCTGGCGACGCCCGCGTCGGCGAGGCCCGCGGCGACCGCCGAGGCCACCTGCAGGTGGCCGGTGGCCCTGGTGCCATAGCCAGGAATCGTGCCGGGATCGAGACCGAGCCGGCGGGCCTCACGGTCGAGCACGCAGCGCGCCTCCGACCCTTCCTCCCGGTTCACCAGGCGCAGCCCGCTGCGGGCCAGGTCCGCGAGCCCGCCGATGCCCGCGCTCACCTCCGGCCGGAGCACCAGCCCTTCCCGCCAGGAGGTGAACCCGATCACCTCCGCGCCCCGCCGCCGCAGCTGCTCGCTGGCCGGACCGGTGTTGTACTCCCCGGAACGGCCCCGCAGGTGCGCGCCCGCCGCATGGACC
Source organism: uncultured Streptosporangiaceae bacterium (assembly GCA_964412845.1). Lineage (GTDB taxonomy): Bacteria > Actinomycetota > Actinomycetes > Streptosporangiales > Streptosporangiaceae > JAWWPY01. Next base: position 17,995 of record CAYPQM010000140.1, on the reverse strand, counting down.
AGGCCGCGTTCGGCCAGCCGCAGCGCCTCCGCGCTCCCGCAGGACCACCAGGTGAACGCGACTGGCGGATCCAGCAGCGACAGCGGCGTCTCCAGCAGCGGCAACGCCGGGTCGCAGCCCGCCACCAGCAGCGTGGCGCGGGGCGGGCCGAGCGGCCGTACCACCGCCGGCGTGGCCGCGACGAGGCCGCCAGCCGGCTGGAACCCAGCCCTGGTCGCCGAGTCCGCCGACAGCGGCAGCGCGACGAAGGAGTCGCCGAGCGGGGCGAGCGCCACCCGCGCGCCGTCCCCGCCGAGCGGTGCCACCGGCCGGGCCTGCACCGCAGGCGACGGGCTGCCCGGCCCGAACAGTTCCTCGACGGTCACGCCGAGGGCCCGGGCCAGCGCGAGGGCGACCCGCAGCGACGGGTCCGAATGCCCGGATTCGACCGCGGAGACCGCCTGCCTGGACACGCCCGCCATGCCGGCCAGTTGCTGCTGGGAGTAGCCGCGGGCCTGCCTGGCCACCCGGAGCGCCGCGCCAGCACCAGCGGCCGGGACCGGGGACTCCCGGCGGCCGGGAGTCATGCGCTGACCTGCTCAGGCCGGGGCAGCAGGCCGCCATCGGGGCCGAAACACGGCGGGTCAAGCAGGGTGATCGACAGCTCGCCGCCGCCGGCGGCCGGACGGTCCGCCAGGCGGCAGGACAGCAGCTCGCCACGCGCCTCGATGTCCGCTTCCCAGCCTGCCCCGGACGGACGGCAGGCGAGGACCGGGACGTTCAGCACGATGCCGCGGCTGGGATGCGCGCCGAGCGCCACCCGCTCCGGGTGCACCCCGGCCACAGCGTCATCGGGCGCGGCCAGCGGAACGAAGCCGGCGTATCCCACCAGCTCCGCCACCCGCCGGGTGGCGGGCTGCAGCACCACCGGTCCAGGCGGCCCGACCTGCAGGATCTGCCCCCGGTCCAGCACCGCGAGCCGGTCGGCGAACGCCTGCGCCTCGGGAAGCTCGTGCGCGACCAGCACGGCAGGCACCTGGCGGGCGGCGACCAGCGATCGCACCAGGTCGGTGAGGACCCGGCGCAGCCCGCTGTCCAGCCCGGCGTAGGGCTCATCGAGAAGCAGCGCGTCACACTGGGCCAGCAGCAGGCGGCCGAGCGCGACCCGGTGGGCCTGCCCACCGGAGAGGCGGTGCGGCCGGTCGTCGAGCAGCCCGCCGATGCCCAGCTGCCCGGCGATCTCCGCCGCATCCTCCCCGTAGGGGTCCGTGCCCGGCGCGTAGGCCAGGTTCTGCCGGACGCTCAGGTGCGGGAACAGGCCGGGGTCCTGGCGGAGCAGCCCTACCCGGCGGCGCCACGGCGGGACCGCACGGTGCGGCGCGGCGGTCCGGGTGAGCACCCGGCCGGCCAGCACGACGCTGCCGCGGGCAGCCGGCACCAGGCCGGCCAGCGCCTCCAGGATGGTCGTCTTGCCGGCCCCGGACGGCCCGAACAGGGCCAGCCGCTCACCGGGCGCCACCTGGAATCCGGCGCGCACCGTGAAATCACGGCGGTCAACCTCGACGTCGACCTCGAGCACGCGCGCTCCAGATGTAGGCGGCCAGCGGCAATGGCAGGGCGACCACCAGCAGGACCAGGGCGAACGGCAGCGCTGAGGCCAGGCCCGTCTCCTGCAGGGAGGTCCAGATCTGCAACGGTAGCCCGTACGGGTGGTAAGCGATGATGATCACGGCCCCGAAGGCGCCCATGGCCCGGGCCCAGGCCACCGCGAGCGCCATCGCCAGCCCGGGCGCGGCCAGCGGCAATGTCACCCGCCGGAAGACCCGCCGCGGGCGGTCCCCGAGCAGTTCCGCCTGCTGCTCCAGCCGGGGATCGACGCTGCCGAACGAGGCCTGCGCGCCGAGCACGTAGTACGGCGCCGATTCATAGACCTGGGCGATGACCAGGGCGAGGAATGTGTTGGTCGCCGAGAGGTGCAGGGCCCCGAGCCCCTGGCCGATCGGCGTGTACGGGCCCACCATGAAGATCAGCAGCAGGCCGACGACCAGCGGCGGCAGCAGCAGGCTGCTGAGCACCCCGGCCTCCCAGACCCGGGGGAATGGCAGGGTGCCGCGGGCCAGCATCCAGGCCAGCGGGGTGCCGAGCAGCACCAGGACGGCCAGCGTCACGGCACCCGACTCGATCGAGATGACGAGCGGATCCAGTGCGCCCGGCGCCGTCAGCGAGGTCACGATGGCGCGGCCGGACAGGTGCGTGATCAGCGTGATCACCGGGCCGAGCAGGGCGATCCAGATGACGGCCGTTCCGGCGAGGGCCGCGAACCCGGACCGGGAACGGATGCCCAGGGGCTGGCTGGCCGCCCGGCCCGGGCGCGCCGGAGGGCGCTGCCCGGGAGAGTCGCCTCCCCGGGCAGCGCCGCTGGCGGCTGCCGCTGGGCTAGCCGCCCAGCTCACTCGTCACCGATGCGGGGATCGCACTCTTGTCCCCGAACATCGTGGGCGGCGTGATCAGCGTGTATCCCCCCTGCTTGTGCAGGGCCAGCCCCGCCGGGGAGAGCACGTACGCGACGAACGCGGTCCCGGCCACCGTGGGCGTGCCGATCGTCGTGATGTCGATCGTCAGGGGCGAGCCATGCTTGGTCATGTTGCCGGTGATCGTAATCGACGCGTTGTGGTACTGCGCCGCGTCCGCCGGGCTGCCGAGGTTGATGTCGGCCGGCAGCGTGATGTAGGGCAGGTGCAACTGGATCGCCTGGGACAGGTAGGCGCTGGACGCGTCGAGCTGGCCGGACTGCAGCGTTGCGTCGAGCGAGGCCTCGGCATAAATCTCGGAAGACTTCGTCGAGGCCAGCGGGCCGCCGAGGATCTTCGTGACCGTGTCCGAGGGCAGGTGGTACTTGGCCGCGGCCAGTTCCAGCATGTAGATAAAGGCACGGCCCTGCGGGTCGATGTTGGGATCGGTCCGGCCCAGCTTGAAACCAGGCTTCTGGAAGATGCCGAACAAGTCCTTGACCGGTTCCGTGCCGCTGGCGATGGCCTTGAGCTGGCTGGCGTACTTACTCTTCGGGTTATAGGCCACCACGATCGAGGTCGTCGCGTATTCCACGTACCACTTGGTGTACTTGGGCTCCAGCGGCGTGATGTTGTCGCCGCCGACGCTCTCGAAGACGTTCGGGCTGATCTCCCCGGCGGCGATGCCGGAGGACAGCTCTCCCGACGCGCCGGCCCGCCCCGAGTAGGTGGCCCCGGTGGACTTGGCGAAGGCCGGGCCGACGATCTTCTCGTTGAGGTACTGCAGCGAGGACGCGTAGGCCACGTTCGCCGTGCCCGATACGGCCGCGCTGGAACTGGCGCTGGCGCTGGCGCTGGCCGACGAGCCAGAGCCAGCCGTGGACGACGAGCCGCACCCCGCGGCGGCGAGCCCCAGGCAGGCGACGACCAGCAGCGGGCGCCGCCATCCCCGGCCGCGCGCGCCCGGCTTCAGGTTCAGGATCATGTTCATACTCATGTTCGGGTTAGAACGCGTGACGTCTGACATGCCGTGAAACTAGCAACTTGCAGTTGCGTGAAGCAAGAAGACACGACAGTCGTGATCAGATCGCCGCAGGCGGGCACCCTGTCCCCCGCGGCCCGCCGCCGGAGGAGTCACCGCAGCCTCACCAGCACCCGGAATGTCAATGGCGCGGTTATCACAGTTCTCTCACCAGGCGGAGATACTGCAGATAGAAGCCAGGCATGGTGCCAGACTGAGGACGGCGGCATAATCGTTCATCAGGCAAATGACACATACCGAAATATCTCTTCACCTGCCTGAGGAACCAAATCGGTTCATCGGGCGGGAACAGGAACTGGGCGACCTGCGCCGTGTCCTTAGCGGTGCCCGGGCGCTCACATTGTGCGGTCCAGGCGGCATCGGCAAGACGCGGCTGGCACTGCAGGTCCTGGCCACCGTCGCCGGTGACTTCCCGGATGGGGTCTGGCTCGTCGAACTTGGCGATCTGTGGGAACCCCAGCTGGTCGTCTCGCGGGTGGCGTCGGCCGTTGGCGTGCTCGCGGAACCCGGCCGCCCGCTCGTCGACACACTCGCCGACGCCCTGGGACCACGCCGGATGCTGCTCGCGCTGGACAATTGCGAGCACCTGGTCGAGGCCTGCGCCCGGTTGTGCCAGCGGCTGCTGGCCAGTTCCCCGGCCTTGCGCATCATCGCGACGAGCCAGGAGCCGCTGCGCATGCCGGGCGAGGTGGTCAGGCAGGTTCCGCCGCTGTCCGTGCCCCCGGGCCTGGCCGGGGACGATGTCGCCGGGCTGCCCCGGTACGAGGCCATCCGGCTATTCGCGGACCGGGCCGCGGCAGTGCGCCCCGGTTTCCGGGTCACCGAGCACAACGCCCAGGCTGTCACCGCCATCTGCCAGGCACTCGACGGCGTGCCGCTGGCCATAGAACTGGCCGCGGCACGGCTCGGCGCGTTCTCCCCGGAGCAGATCGCGGCGCGGCTGGGCGACCGCTTCGCCCTGCTCGGCTCGGGGGACCGCACCGCGCCGCCGCGCCAGCGCACCTTGCGGGCGACCCTGGACTGGAGCCATGCCCTGCTGAACGCCCGGGAGCAGACGCTGCTGCGGCGGCTGTCGGTGTTCGCCGGCTGGTCGCTGGAGATGGCCGAGCAGGTCTGCGCGGACGCCGATCTGCCCGCGGCCGAGGTGCTCGACCTGATCAGCGGACTGGTCGACAAGTCCCTGGTGGTGGTGGAGCCTGAGGTGCTCGGTGAGGCCCGGTACCGGCTGCTGGACACCATCCGCGGCTACGCGGTCGAGAGGCTGGCCGCCTCCGGCGAATCGGCCGCCGTGCAACTGCGGCTTCGTGACTACACGCTGCGGTTTGTCCAGCGTGCGGAGGCGATCGGGATGGCGGTCGCCGGCGAACCGTGGTCCGCGGCGGTCGGCGTCTTCCGCCGGTATGACGCTGACGTCGGCAACCTCCGGCAGGTGCTGACTGGCTGCCTGATCGACGGTGCCGCGGAAACCGGACTCAAGATCTGCACCGCGGTCCGGCCCTGCTGGATCGCGCGCGGCTCGTTCGCCGAGGGCACCGAGTGGCTCGGCCGGTTCCTCGCCCTGGGCCAGCCGGGGCTGCCGGACGCGGTGCGCGGCGCGGCCCTGGTGGGCCGGGCCCAGCTCGCCCTGGCCAACGAGTCCACCGCCGCCGTGTCCTGGGTCCGCGAGGGCCTGGAACTGTGCCGTGCGGCAGGCGATGCGGCCTGGACCGCCACCGCGCTCAACCTGCTCGCCGACGCCGCTGGCGTGCAGGGCGGCCAGATCGAGCAGGCGGAGGCGGACGCCGCGGAGGCGCTGGCGATCGCGCGAGGCGCCGGGGACGGCTGGAACGAGGGGTACGCCCTGGGCATTCAGGCCAGGCTGGCCGGGCTGCACGGAAAACTGCGCGAGGCCAGGGAACTCGGCGAGGCCGGGCTCGCCGTGATGCGCCGCATCGACCAGCAGTGGGGCGTCGCCAAGCTGATGCTCGGCCTTGGCTACCTGGCCGCGCTGCGCGGCGACCCGGCCGGCGCGCTCGACTGCTACCTGGCGGCGCTGCCGATCCTGCGCGAGATCGACTCGCGGCCGGAAACGGCGCGCTGCCTGGCCGGCATCGGGCGGGTCGCCCTGGACCAGGGACAGCTTGACGTGGCCCGGCAGCATCTGACCGAGAGCCTGCGGCTCAGCCATTCCGCCGGCGCCCGCCTCGGCGTGGCCCGCGCCCTCGAGGCGTTCGCGGTGCTGACGGCGGCGGAGGGCCACGCCAATGTGGCGCTCCAGCTGACCGCGGCCGCGGAGGGACTGCGCGAAGCGGCCGGCTTCCCCCCGTTGCCGGCCGGCCGCAAGCAGCGGATCCTGGCCGCGGCCCGGAGCCTCGGCGAGGCCGCGACCGGCCGGCTGTGGGCGGAGGGCCGGGCCATGACCGCCGACGCGGCCGTCGCCGCGGCGCTGACCGCCCAGCCGCCGGTGGCCGCGGCGCGGGGAAATGAAAATACCAGCCAGCGGGCCGCCTCCCCGGAGCTGTCGCCGCTGGCCGGCCTGACGCGGCGGGAGGCTGAGATCGTCGCGCTCATCGTCCGCGGGCACAGCAACAAGGGCATCGCGGACGACCTCGTGATCAGCCCGGCTACCGCTGCACGCCACGTGGCGAATATCCTGGCGAAGCTGGGTTTCACCTCGCGGGCCCAGATCGCTGCCTGGGCTGCGGGGAACGAATCAGTGCACCCTCGCCGACCCACCACCGGGGCGCCTTCATTAGGCGGAGCACCCTACGATGGACTGCGGCCGGTGACCGACAGCGACCATTCATAGGACGTGCGATGAGCAAGGCGACTCGGATCAGGCGGGAAAACGCCCGCGAGAAAATAGCGGCGCAGCGGGCTGCGGCGCGGCGGGCCGAGGTCCGCAGCCGGCTTTTCATCACCGGCGGCAGCATCCTCGCTGTCGTGGCCGTGGTGGTCGCCTTCATCGTCATCAAGGCCACTCAGAACAAAGCTGGCTCGGGCGCCTCGGCCGCGAGCGCGGCGCTGCCCGCCAGCGCGATCAAGGACCTGACCACGGTGCCGTCGGCCACACTGACCGCAGTGGGGTCGGGGACCGCGTACGCGAAGTCCATCACCTCCATCCCGGGCACGCCGCTGACGTCCGGCGGGAAGCCTGAGGTGCTCTATGTCGGCGCGGAATACTGCCCGTACTGCGCGACGGAGCGGTGGGCCATGGTCGTGGCCCTGAGCCGGTTCGGCACCTTCTCCCACCTGCGCGGCATCCACTCCTCGACCAAAGCGGGCGAGCCTTTCCCTGGCACCGCGACCCTGACCTTCTACAAGTCCAGCTACACCAGCAAGTACCTCGTGTTCACCTCGGTCGAGGAGCAGACCGTCGCCGAGACGCCGCTGCAGTCGCCGACCGCTGCCCAGCAGGCACTGCTGACCAAGTACGATGCACCCCCCTACGTTTCCCAGGCGAACTCGGGCGCCATCCCCTTCATCGATCTTGGCAACAAGTACCTGGTGGCGGGGGCGCAGTATGACCCGACGGTGCTGACCGGAAAGACGTGGAGCCAGGTCGCGGCAGCGCTGAAGGACCCGGCCAGCCCGATCGCGAAGGGGGCGAACGGCGCCGCGAACCTGCTGACCGCCGCCATCTGCAAGCTCACGAACAACAAGCCGGCCAACGTCTGCACGTCGTCGATCACGAACCTGCAGGGACAGATCTGATGGCCGGCGCCAAGCAGGCCCGCGGCCAGGGAGCGGCGGCCCGCGGCGCCAGCACTGGAGCCGGCGCCAAGAAGAGCCCCACCAAGGGCGGCCGGCCCGACGCCCAGCCCAGCGGGGGCGCGGCCCGGGGGCAGGCCAGCGGGCAGACCGGCAGGAAGCCCAACGGGACCGGCCCGGGCCAGCGGGACAAGGCCCGGCCCGGGCCGGGCCAGCCGCGCACCCCGGTCGCGGCGGCCCGCGCCGCCCAGCCCCGCGCGGCGGTCTCCGCCGCGGCGAATGTTCCGCCGTGGCTGCAGATCGCCACCCTGATGCTGTCGCTCGGCGGTCTCGGGGTGTCGATCTACCTCACCATCGCGCACTACACGAGCACGTCGATCCTGGCCTGCTCGGACAAGGGCACGATCAACTGCGCCAAGGTCACCACGAGTCCCGAGTCGATCGTGTTCGGCATCTTCCCGGTTGCCGTGCTCGGCCTGGCCTTCTACGTGTTCATGGTGGCGGTCAACACGCCCTGGGCGTGGCGGGCCAAGCTCCCGGTGATCCGGTGGGCCCGGCTGGCCTCGGTGATCGTCGGCATCGGGTTCGTGCTCTACCTGGTCTACACCGAACTGTTCACCCTGGATGCCATCTGCCTGTGGTGCACCAGCGTCCACGCGCTCACGTTCCTGCTGTTCTGCCTGATCATGTTCAGCGTCGCCGCGGGGTACGGGGCCAAGGATGCCGCCAACCGCCGGTAACGTGGCCTTCACCCCGGTCGAGAGCTTGCCCGGGCATCTCTGATCCGGCCTCGTCGAATGGGCGAGACGAGGTTCGTCCCGCTGCTGACGACGCCGGCCGGTCACTCTCCTACCGTCGGTCGTGTCCTGCGCTATCGCAGCGGGACCGGACTGCCGGGAGGCGAGCGTGCCGGATGTCATCGAGTGCCGGGGGCTGACCAAGCGCTACGGATCAACGGTCGCGGTCGACCGCCTGGACCTCATCGTGACGGCCGGGCAGGTTTTCGGCTTCCTGGGCCGTAACGGGGCGGGCAAGACCACCACGATGCGGATGCTGCTCGGCCTCATCCAGCCCACGGCCGGACAGGCGTGGCTGAACGGGCGGCAGATCCCCGACCCCGGCGGGCTGGCCAGCGTCGGCGCGATGATCGAGGAACCCGCGTTCTACCCGTGGATGACCGGGCGCCGCAACCTGGAGGTGCTCGCGCTCAGCGGCCCGCCGCTGGCGGGCGGGCGGGACCAGATAACCGCCGTCCTGGACCGGGTCGGGCTCAGCGAGGTCGCGGGCGCCGCGGTGAAGACGTACTCCCAGGGCATGCGGCAGCGGCTGGGCCTGGCCGGAGCGCTGCTGCGGGATCCGACGGTGCTGCTGCTCGACGAGCCGTCCAACGGCATGGACCCGGCGGGCATCAAGGAGTTCCGCACCCTGCTGCGCTCTGTGGCCGCGGGCGGTGCCACCGTGTTCCTGTCCAGCCACCTGCTGGCCGAGGTCGAGCAGGTGTGCGACGAGATCGCCGTGCTGGACGGCGGCCGCCTGGTGGAGCAGGGCCGGGTGGCCGACCTCACTACGGCCCGCACCCGGGTGCGCGTCATCCTGAATCCCGGCGACCAGCCCGCCGCCCGGCTGCTGCTGGGCCGCTGGCCAGTCCAGGCCGCGGGGACAGACGAACTGCTGGTCGAGACAGCCAGCGGCCGCGAGGTGAACGAGGCGCTCGGCCGCGGTGGCGTCTGGGCCCACCAGGTACTCCTCGAACGCCCCGGCCTGGAGGAGACGTTCCTGCAGCTGACCGGGACGACGGCCGGGGAGGTACGCCATGCGGCTGCTGCGCGCTGAGCTGAGCAAGCTGAACCGGCCACTGATCTGGGGGGTCGCCGGCGCCGCCGCCGTGTTCTGCGTGCTGCTGGCCATCGGCGGCAGTGCCAATGCCACCAGTGACGCCCGGGGCCGGGCCGGCCCGCTGCCCTCCTGCGCCGAGCTGAACGTTCCCGCCGGGCCCGCGTGCGTGCGGACCCGGGCGGCCGAGCAGCGCCGGGTCAATGAGATCAATGCAGGCCCGGCCCAGGTCGCCGCCCAGCTGAACCCGGTGGCCGCCGGGGCTGAGGCAGCCGGCCTGATGGCTTCCCTGCCCGGGGCACTGGCGCTGGCCCTGCTCGCCGGGGCCCACATCGGGGGTGAGTGGTCCGGCCGGACCATGAAGAACCTGCTCACCCAGCACGGCCGGCGGTGGCAGGTGCTGGCCGCCAAGCTGATCAGCCTCTGGCTGGCCGGGGTGGCGCTGGTGGCCGCCTGCTGGGTCACGCTCGCCGTGGCCGGCCCGGTCATCAGCCACCTGGACCACCTGCCGGATCCGCATGAGTCCGCCCGCAGCGCGCTCACCCTGGCGGGCTCGCAGGTGGCGCGGTCCTTGCTGGTCCTGGCAGTGTTCGCCGCGATCGGCCTGCTGGCCGCCGCCGTGACCCGGAACACGATCGGCACGATGGCGACCACCGCCGCGGCATTCGTCGCCATGCTGGTCGCCGCCTCGCTGCCGGGCGTAGCCAGCTGGACACCGGCCACCTGGGTGCAGGGCTGGATGGGCTTCCCGGCCGGCCTGGCTTCTGTCACGGCGCTGCCGACCAACTTCTGGTCCCGGTTCATCAACGCGGCCGGTGCCCCGCCTAGCCACCTGGCCGGCCTGGCCGGCCTGACCGCGCTGCTGCTGGCCGCGACGGCGGTGGCGGCCGGGGTCTTCCGGCGCACCGACGTCAGCGGGTGACGGCCCGGTGACCCGGCTCTACAGTCGGATCATGCAGGTACCACGGTGGACCGAGCTGGCCGCGCCCCGCCGGGTCGACCTGGCCATAGCGGCGGCCCTGCTGGCCTGGGGACTGCCCGACGTGCCGTGGTGGTGGGAGCCGCCGGGCCACGCCGGATCGCCCCTCAACGTGCTCGGCAGCCTCGGGCTGACACTAGCCATGTCGGTTCCGTTCTGCTGGCGCCGTTCTTTCCCGCTGGGGGTGCTCGGAGCGGCGGCGGGCGTGCTCGCCATCCGCAGCGCCCTGGGCCGCAATGAGATCTCCGCCTTCGCCGCTGTGCTCATCGGCGCGTACGGACTGGGCGCGTATGGCCGCACGGCGCGGCGGTACGCCCGGTGGCTCGGCTGGCTCTCGCTGATCGTCGCCGTCGGTGTGGTGACCATCCACTACCACGACGACCGGCTGACGGCCGTGCCATCCGCCCTGCTCGGCGCCGCGTTCGTGCTGGGTGACGCGGCCAGCGCCCGGCGCGGGGAGACCCGGGCCCGGCGCGGCGAGAGCGCCGCCGCGGTGGAGGCGGCGCACCAGGCGGAACGCACCCGCATCGCCCGTGAGCTGCATGACGTCGTGGCCCACCAGCTCTCCGCGATCGCCGTGCAGGCCGGCGCGGCCCGGCTGGCAGCAGGGTCGCAGCAGTCCCCGGCGGAGGTGCTCGGCGCCATCGAGCAGCTGTCGCGGGAGGCGCTGACCGAACTCAACCACCTGCTCGGCGCGCTTCGCCGCGAGCCGGACGCTGATCCGGGCCGCCGCCCGACTCCCACCCTCAGTGACCTGAACTCGCTGCTGGAGGCCGGTCCGGCGGCCGGCGCACCGGTGCGGCTCGTGATCGAGGGGACCGCCCGGCAGCTGTCCCCCGGCGTGGAACTGTCCGCGTACCGGATCGTCCAGGAGGCGCTGGCCAATGCCACCAGGCACGCGCCCGCCGCATCGGTGGCGGTGACCCTGCGCTACGGGGCCGGCGAACTCGGTATCGAGGTGGCCAACGCGCCGCCCCCGCCGGGCCGCAGGCCATCGGGTCCGCGGCCCGGCAATCCGGGCGGCCGGGGAATCCGGGGCATGCGGGAACGCGCCGAACTGTACGGGGGGCACCTCGATACCACCGCGGGCGCAGACGGCGGTTTCGCGGTTACCGGGGTGATCCCGTATGACGGGTCCGCATCGCCCGCAGCCACCGGCGTGAGCGGCCCCCGGTGACCGGCAGTGGCGATATCCGGGTGCTGGTCGCCGACGACCAGGCCCTGGTCCGGGCGGGCCTGGCCACGCTGCTGGACAGCCAGCCCGGCCTGTCGGTCGTCGGCCAGGCCGGCAACGGCCAGGAAGCCGTGCTGCTGGCCCGGGAGCTGAAGCCCGACGTGGTGCTGATGGACATCCGGATGCCGGTCCTGGACGGGCTGACGGCGACCAGCCGCATCGTCCGCGAGCAGGCCGGCGACGCAGCCTGCGACCGGCCGGTGCGGGTTGTCGTGCTCACCACGTATGACCTCGACGAGTACGTCTATGACGCGTTGCGCGCCGGGGCCTGCGGGTTCCTGCTCAAGCACGCCCCGCCCGAGGAACTGCTGCTCGGCGTCCGGGCCGCAGCCGACGGCGGAGCGCTGCTGTCCCCCGCGGTGACCATTCGGCTGCTCCAGGAATTCACCGCCCGGCGGCCGGCCGCGGCCCGGGAACCGGCCGAGCTGAGCAGGCTCACCCCCCGCGAGCGTGAGGTCCTTGAACTGGTCGTCCGGGGCCGCTCCAACGCCGAGATCGCGCGGGAGCTCGTGGTGGCCCCGACGACCGTCAAGACGCATTTCGGTCATGTCCTGGACAAGCTCGGGCTGCGCGACCGGGTGCATGCCGTGGTCTACGGCTACGAGCACGGGCTGATCACCCCCGGTGGCGCCGGATGACAGCCGAAGATCTCACAGGGTGCTAACCATCACGGCTCAGTAACGACGGCTGGCGCACGCGAACTGATACACAAAATCCGGCGGGTCCTTCGCGCCCGGGACGGCTACACGCACCACCAGCCACCCGGCCAACGTTTTCGGAGGCGACGAGGATGGTTCATCATGCCCGTGCGGCCAGGCAGGTTGTGCGACTGTGTGAGATCACCAGCGTCGGCCGGCCTCGCGGTCCGCGCTGTAGCGAGGCGTCCATGAATCCCACGACAGGCCCCGTCTGGGGCGGTCTCCCCGGCAGGCGCGCGCACCGCGGCGCGGGTGAGGCCGGTGCCGGCCCGGGCCGCCCCGGCAACCCTGCTGCCTGGTCAAGCGGGACAGCGATACCGGTCTTGCCTTCCCCACCACAGCGAGGACACGGCATGGCGGACAACTGGCCACTGCAGAGTTTTCTCGAACTCGGCGCGCTGCCTGGTGCCGTGCCCTGTGCGCGGCTGCATGCCCGGCAGCTGCTGTGGGAGTGGGGGCTGACCGCGCTGCGGGACGACGTGGAGTTGCTGGTTTCCGAGCTCGTGACCAACGCGGTACGCGCGTCCCAGTCGATGGAACAGGTGTTCCCGGTCCGGCTGCGCCTGCTCTCGGACCGGTCACAGGTACTGATCCTGGTGTGGGACGCCAACCCGCAGCCGCCCGTCCCCATCGATCCCGGCGAGGACGAGACCGGCCGGGGACTCGTCCTGGTGGAAGCGCTCAGCGAGAGGTGGGACTGGGGCGCCACGCCCGATACGGGCGGGAAAATGGTCTGGTGCATCGTTACCGGGTTATCGGCAGCCGCGGTGGCGCCGCCCTAGAGTCGGGTCATGCGGGTGCCGCGGCAGGATCGGCTGGCGGGTTTCATCCGGGAGATCCGGCTGGACGGGCGACCGGGCGGCCCGGACCGGTACCCGTTCACCCTCCCGGCGGTGCGCTGGCTATCCGGCGCGGGCGGCCTGGACATCGCGCCCGGGGTCACCTTCCTGGTCGGCGAGAATGGCAGCGGCAAGTCCACCCTGATGGAGGCGGTCGCGGTCGCGGCCGGGTTCAACGCGGAAGGCGGCAGCCGCAACTTCCGGTTCGCGACCCGCGCCTCGCATTCGCCGCTGGCTGAGCACCTGACCCTGGCCTGGACGCCCGCCAAGCCACGGACCGGGTTCTTCCTGCGGGCCGAGTCGTACTACAACGTCGCCACCGAAATCGAGCGCCTGGGCGGGCCGGCCCAGACACTGCTCGCCGCCTACGGCGGGCGCTCGCCGCACGAGCGATCGCACGGGGAGTCCTTCCTGGACCTGGTCATGCACCGGTTCGGCCCGCATGGCCTGTACCTGCTGGACGAACCGGAGGCAGCGCTGTCGGTGCGCGGATGCCTGGCGCTGCTGCGCCGGATGACCGAGCTGATGAGCCAGGACTGCCAGCTGATCGTCGCCACGCACTCGCCGATCCTGCTCGCCCTGCCCGGCGCCACCATCCTGGAGATCGACGAGGATGGCCAGGTCAGCCACATCGAATACGACCTCGCGCGGCCGGTGGTGCTCACCCGCGACTTCCTGGCCGCCCCGGAACGCTTCCTGCGCCACCTGCTCGCCGACTGATCCGCCGGGACGCCGAGGCGCCCGGCGCTCCCGCGGGGCCGGGAGCGCCGGCCGAGAATAAAGCAGCCGGGCCGATGGTTAGAGTTATGAACTATGAGCATGGCGTACCAAGATGCACCTGAGGCAGGCAGCGCGGACGTATCCGCGGCCGTGCTGGCCATCATGCGCCTGTCGCGCGCGCTTGACTGCGCCCCGACGGGGCTCACTCCCCCGCAGTACCGGATCCTCAAGCTGGCCGGGGCGGGCGGGGAACGCTCGACTCGGCTGGCGCAGCGGCTGGCGGTGGCCAAGCCGACACTGACCGCCATCGCCGACGGCCTGGTCGCGGCGGGATACGCCGTCCGGGAGCCAGAGCCCGGTGACCGGCGGGTGGTCCGGCTCTCGCTGACCGCGGCGGGACGCGCTGCGGTCGAGCGCGCCGACGCCGCCTATGCCGCCTGGCTCGGCCCGCTGCTGGAGCAGACCGGGGAGCCAGCCACGGTACTGCGGGCGCTGGACCTGCTCGACGCGGCGGCGGCGGCGCAGCACCAGGCCTGGCACGAATCGGGGACGGGAAGGACGAACCACGGACACGCGCACTGACACCAGCATCGGCACGGGGACCACAGGGCACGGGACCACAGGGAACGGGGCAGGCCCGGGATCCGGGGCGCTGGCCCAGGCTGACCCGCCCCGGCAGCAAGGCTGGCTGCGCCGGCTCATCGGGTATTGCTGGCGCTATCCGCGCAACATGCTGCTGGCCCTCGGCGGAACCCTGATCGTGACGCTGGTCGCCGCCGGCATCCCGCTCATCCAGCGGCAGATCGTGGACGAGCTGGTGGGTTCCGGGCACCAGGCGATCTGGCCGCTTGCCGTCGCGCTGATCGGCGCGGCGCTGCTGAGCTTCGGCGGCCTGTACCTGCGCCGCTACCGGGCCGGCCAGCTGTCCCTGGATGTCCAGCATGACCTGCGGACGGAACTGTTCGGCGCGCTGACCAGGCTGGACGGGCAGCGGCAGGATCAGCTGCATACCGGCCAGGTCGTGAGCCGGTCGATCTCCGACATCACCATGGTCCAGGGACTGCTCTCCATGGTGCCGATGCTGCTGGGCAACGCGGTGCTGTTCGGGGCGTCGGTGGTCATCATGGCCATCTTGTCTCCCCTGCTCACCGTGGTCGCACTGGCGGTCGCGCCGGCCCTGTGGTTCATCTCGCTCGCTTCGCGGCGCACCCTGTTCCCGGCGAGCTGGGACGCCCAGCAGCAGTCCGCCGCCGTTGCGGGCGTGGTGGACGGCGCGGTGACCGGCGTGCGCGTGGTGAAGGGCTTCGGCCAGGAGGAGCAGGAAGTTGACCGGCTGGAGGATGCGAGCAGGTGGCTGTTCGCATCCCGGGTCCGCGCTGTCCGGCTGACGGCCCGCTACAACCCGGCGCTGCAGGCGGTTCCCTCGCTCGGCCAGGTTGGCGTGCTCGCACTGGGCGGCTGGCTGGCCATCCGCGGCTCCATCACACTCGGCACCTTCCTGGCGTTCTCCGCCTACCTGATCCAGATGGTCGGCCCGGTCCGCTCGCTGACCAGCCTGGTCACCATCGGCCAGGAGGCGCGGGCCAGCGTGATCCGGGTCTTCGAGGTCATCGATTCGCGGCCCGCGATCCACGACCGGGCCGGGGCCGTGGACCTGCCAGCTGACCCGCCCGCGGGCACGCCCGCGGTGGAACTGGATGACGTCCGGTTCAGCTACGTACCTGGGCAGCCGGTGCTGCGCGGCCTGTCGCTGCGCGTCGCGCCGGGCGAGACACTTGCCCTGGCCGGCACCGCGGGGTCCGGTAAGTCCACCATCTCCCTGCTGCTCCCCCGCTTCTACGACGTGACGGGAGGTGCGTTGCG
The DNA here is from genome assembly GCA_964412845.1 of uncultured Streptosporangiaceae bacterium. Classification (GTDB taxonomy): domain Bacteria; phylum Actinomycetota; class Actinomycetes; order Streptosporangiales; family Streptosporangiaceae; genus JAWWPY01. The sequence goes on along the minus strand of CAYPQM010000140.1, from coordinate 2,608 downwards.
CGTTGCGGGGCGCGATGTGCGGGACCTGACCCGGGACTCGCTGCGCGGCGCGATCGGGCTGGTCATGGAGGAGAGCTTCCTGTTCTCCGACACGGTCAGCGCCAACATCGGCTATGGCAGGCCAGATGCCACCATGGCGCAGATCGTCGCGGCGGCGCAGGCGGCGCAGGCGGATGAATTCATCAACGACCTGCCCGCGGGCTACGAGACCATCATCGGCGAGCAGGGGCTGACCCTGTCCGGCGGTCAGCGGCAGCGGGTGGCGCTGGCCCGCGCCCTGCTGACCGACCCGCGCATCCTGATCCTCGACGACGCCACCTCGGCGGTGGACCCGCGGATCGAGGCGGAGATCCATGCCACGCTGCGCCAGGTCATGCAGGGCCGGACCACGTTGCTCATCGCGCACCGGCGGTCGACCCTGCAACTCGCGGACCGCATCGCGGTCCTCGATGAGGGGCACCTGGTCGACATCGGCACCCACGACGAGCTGATGGAGCGCTGCCCGCTGTACCAGCTGCTGCTCGCGGGGCCCGGCTCCGACGCCGAAGGCGTGAACGCGGACGGCGTCGATGCCGGGAAGCTCCGGGTGACCGGCAGCTGGGACGCGCTGCACCGGGTGAGCATCGCCCCGGCCGGACCGGCCGCCGCCGCTGGCCTGGCCGGACCGGCCAGCGCGGTAAGCAGGGCGAGAGCCGGCCGGATCGGCGGGCGCGGCAGCGGCGGGGACTCAAGCATGCTGGCCGGCATCCCGCCGTCCCCCGAGCTGCTGGCGAAAGTCGACGCGCTGCCGCCGGCCACCGATGAACCGGGCATCGACAGCGACTACGCCCGCGCCGCCGACCCGCAGTTCAGCCTGCGCAGGCTGCTGCGGCCGTTCGCGCTCGCCCTCATCATCGGCCTTGTCCTGGACGGGCTGGACGCGCTGGCCAGCGTGGCGATGCCCGCACTGGTCCGCGGTGGCATCGACAGCGGCGTGCAGACACGGGTGTTCCACGCGATCATCGTGGTATCCGTGGCGGCGCTGGCCATCGTGCTCATCGACTGGGTCATCAATACAGTGCAGACGCTGGTGGTCGGCCGCAACGGGGAGCGGATCCTCTACACCCTGCGGGTCAAGATCTTCGCGCACCTGCAGCGGCTGGGGCTCGATTACTTCGAGCGGGAACTGTCCGGCCGGATCATGACCCGGATGACGACCGATGTGGACGCGCTCTCCTCGTTCCTGCAGACCGGGTTGATCACCATGGTCAACTCGGTCCTGACGTTCGCCGGGGTCCTGGTCGCGCTGCTGGTCATCAACCTCCAGCTCGGCCTCACGGTGCTGGCCCTGATCCCGGTCGTGGTGGCCGTGACGATCGTGTTCCGGGTGAAGTCGTCGAAGGCTTACACCGAAGCCAGGGAAAAGGTCAGCACCGTCAACGCCAACCTGCAGGAGAACGTGGCCGGCCTGCGGGTCGCACAGGCCTACCGGCGTGAGGTCCGCAACCAGGCCCGCTTCGCCGGCCTGAGCGACGGCTACCGCCGGTCCCGGCTGCGCGCGCAGCGCTACATCGCGCTGTATTTCCCGTTCGTGCAATCGCTCTCGACCATCGCGGGTGCGGTGGTCCTGATGGTCGCCGCCGGGCAGATGCGCAGCGGGGCGCTGACTGCGGGCGCGCTGATCGCCTACCTGCTCTACATCGACCTGCTCTTCTCCCCCGTCCAGCAACTGTCCCAGGTATTCGACGGCTACCAGCAGGCCGCGGTCGGCCTGCGCCGTATCGGCGACCTGCTGCGCACTCCCACCTCGACCCCGCAGGCGCGGCGGCCGCGCCCGGCGGTGCACGGCGGGCCCGGCCGCATCGAATTCCGCGACGTGCACTTCAGCTACGGCGGCGAACGCGAGGCACTGTCCGGCGTGAATCTCACGGTGGCGCCCGGGGAGACGGTCGCCTTGGTCGGTGAGACCGGGGCGGGTAAGTCCACCCTGGTCAAGCTGGTGGCCCGGTTCTATGACGTGACGTCGGGCCGGGTGCTCGTGGACGGCGTGGACGTCCGGGATTACGACCTGGCCAGCTACCGGCGGCGGCTCGGCGTGGTTCCGCAGGAGGCCCACCTGTTCGCCGGGACGGTCCGCGACGCGATCGCCTACGGCCGGCCGGACGCGACCGACGCCGAGGTCGAAGCGGCCGCGCGGGCGGTCGGCGCCATCGACATGATCGCCCGGCTGCCGGGTGACTTCAGCCACGAGATATCAGAACGTGGCCGGAACCTCTCGGCCGGCCAGCGCCAGCTGATTGCGCTGGCCCGCGCCTACCTGGTCGACCCGGACATCCTGCTTCTCGACGAGGCGACGGCCGCCCTGGACCTGGCCACCGAGGCCGCCGTGACGGAAGCCACGGAGCGGCTCACCGCCCGGCGGACCACCCTGGTCGTGGCGCACCGGCTGACGACAGCCGCGCGAGCCGACCGGATCGTGGTCGTTGACGGAGGCCGCATCGTCGAGTCCGGCCGCCACGACGACCTGCTGGCCGCTGACGGCGCCTACGCATCGCTCTGGGCCGCGTTCACCGGTGCCGAGGTCGCCGCCTGAGCCTGGGATGGGCGGCGCTCGCCGACTCCCGGGTTG
>CAYPQM010000139.1:4586-19056 GCA_964412845.1 uncultured Streptosporangiaceae bacterium | reverse complement strand
GCTGGGCTTCTACGCGGACCTGCTCGGCCAGCTCGGCGTGGTCCGTTCGGCGGATCTGGCGGGCTGCCGGGCTGGCGCCCGGATCCTGGTCGCTGGGGTGAAGATCGCCACCCAGACACCGGCGATCCGGTCCGGCCTGCGGATCATCTTCAGCACGCTCGATGACCCGACGGGCCAGGTGGACCTGGCATTCTTCGAGTCGGTCCAGGATCGCTGCGCAGCGCGGGTGTTCGGGTCGTGGCTGCTGGTGGTGGCAGGCCGGCTGCGCCGGACCGGCCGGTCCGTGTCGGTCAACGCCACTGAATGCTGGGATCTGGTGGCGCTGGAGGAGATCCACAGGTCCGCAGGAATCGGCGCGGTGCGGGCCGCGATGGCCGCCGGCGACGTGCCCGGGGCAGGTGCTGCTTCGCCAGCGTCGCAGCCGTCTCAGGGCGCAAGCGCGAAAATTATTTATCCCAACGGATTCACGCTGTCGCCCTATGCGGAAGCCGGATCACCCGGCGCGCCGGTCAAGGGCCCGCCGCGCATGCTGTGGCATGCAAGCCCCGGCAGCTCCGGCGGTATGCCGGATTAGCGCCGGGCGTTCCGGGGTAATCACTGCGATAGCGGGCGGGAATATACGGGCAGAAATTAATACTGCGCATAAACTGGCGGCGCGGTCTTCATTGCTAAGCCTATTTTTCGGTGAATGCTCTCTATGTAATTGCAGTGCCCCGGCGAGTCGCGATAGTCAGCCAGATCGGTAACGCCTATGCTCCATTACCGAGATGAAAAATCGCCGCAACATCGCCTGCCGCTCGCCTGGCATAGGGGAACTGCGAGCGCGTCTTCGCGTGCGTCCCGCTGAATATCGCGGCAAATAACTGTCGGGATGAGCTGCCGTCGTAACTGGCGGGCTCTCCAGCGGGCGCCGATGGCGGGTGATAGCGGCCGGCCCGGGGGAGTCATCATGCTCGCAGACAGAAGGCCACGGCGGGCCCGTCGCAGCCGAGCCCTCGCGGCAGGCAGCATGGTTGCGGCCCTCGCCACCGTGGCCGTGAGCAGCTACGCCGCCGCGGGCACCCCATCCAGCCTGCACCAGGTCTCATACCGCGGCTACACCTTCCAGGTGCCCCGGACCTGGCCGGTGATCAGCCTCGCTGATCATCCCCGCTGGTGCGTCCGGTTCGACCGGCACGTCGTCTACCTGGGTGCGCCGGGCCGTAACCAGTCGTGCCCGAGCGCACTGGTCGGCACGACGGAGGCGTTGCTGGTCCAGCCGTCCGCCGCCCGGGCTGCGGTCCATGCGGTGGCGAATTCGGTTGATCGCCTGATCACGGTCGTCACCAGGCGTATCACCGTGACCGCGACATACGCCGCGCACCGGCAGCGCATCGAGGCCATCCTGGCCAGCGCATCGCTGCCCGCGCCGGCCGTCCTGGCGCCCGGCGCGGCGGCGCTGCCGCGGAGCTCGGGCGGCGGCGCTACCGGGCAGTCCGTGCCCACGCCAATTCCGGCGGGCGCCACCAGTTACACCGGCCCGGGCTTTGACACCTGCTCCGCGCCAAGTTCGTCCGCCATGCGGACCCTGATGGCCGATTCTCCGTACCGGGCCGTCGGCATCTACATCGGCGGCTCCGACCGTGCCTGCAGCCAGGCGAACCTGTCGGCGGCGTGGGTAGCCAGCGAGGCCGCGGCCGGCTGGCATTTCCTGCCTTTGTACGTAGGGCCGCAGGCGAATTTCGGTGAACTCAGCTCACCTGCCAGCCAGGCTGTCAGTGCAGCCCAGGACGCGGCCGCCTCGGCCAGGCTGCTGGGTTTCGGATCGCGCACCCCTCTCTATTACGACATGGAGGCATATTCACCGGGGCAGGCGGCGGCGGCCCTGCGCTTCTTCTCATCCTGGACCGAGGAACTGCATGCCCTTGGCTACCGGTCCGGGATATACAGCAGCTCGCTGTCCGGAATCATCGATCTCGTCAACAACTACACGAATCCCGCCGACACGATGCCTGACGTGATCTATGACGCCTTGTGGAATGGCAGCGCCAGTACGCAGGACCCGGTGATCCCGGTGACATCATGGCCCGGCCACCTGCGTGTCCACCAGTACACGGGGGGCGTCACCCAGACCTTCGGCGATGTCTCGCTGGATCTCGACCAGGATTACCTCGATGTGCAGCTGACGGCGGCCGGCGGCACCGCGCAGGCGTCACAGGCCGCGGCCGATCAGTCCACCGGGACAGTCAACACGTTCTTCCGGGGATCTGACGGCGCGCTGTGGCACGAGTGGTTCACCCCCGCCAGCGGATGGCACGGCCCGGGCAGTTTCGGCGGGTCGCTCGCCTCCCAGCCATCGGTCGTATCGTCGGGCCCGCAAGGCGTGGCGGTGTTTTACCAGGGCATGGACGGCAACCTGTGGTCCGCGGCCTACTCGCCCGGGACCGGCTGGTCAGCGCTGAAGGACCTCGGGATGGGCCCGATCGGCAGCAGGCCGGCGGCAGTGGCGCAGGCCAGCGGCGTGATCGACGTGTTCTGGCGGGGGCAGGCTGACAATCATCTGTGGCACGCCAGGTACACGCCAGGCAGCGGCTGGACCGGCCCGGACAACCTCGGTGGCAGCCTCGCCTCGGCGCCGTCTCCCGCGGTGTCCAGCGTGAGCACCGTGAGCGTCTTCTGGCGGGGGACCGACGGTCACCTGTGGCACACACTGCAGAGCCCAGGATCAGCCTGGCGCCGGCCGGCCAGCCTGGGCATGGGGAACCTCGGCGGTCCGCCGGATGCCACCGCTCAGCCGGACGGGACGATAGACGTGTTCTGGAACGGGACCGCCCACGCCAGCCTGTGGCACGCCACGTACACGTCCGCTGTGGGCTGGGGCCGGCCAACCTTCCTCAGCACCGGGGTGGTCTCCGCGCCGTTCGCGGTGGCATCGGCGCCGGGCTCGGTGAACGTCTTCTGGACGGGAGTGGGCGGCGGCCTGTGGTGGGCCGCCGCGCAGGGCACCCTCTGGCAGGCGCCGGTGCCGCTGGCCATGGGGCCGATGGGGGGCGGGCCGTTCGCCGCCGGCCAGGGCGACGGCATGATCGACGTCTTCTGGCGCGGATCGGCCGACTCGCACATCTGGCACGCCCGGTACACCGGTTCCTGGGTCGGCCCCGGGGACCTCGGCGGCAGTGCAAGTTAGCGGCAGCGCCCAAGCTAAGCGCGCGGGGCGGACGGCCACTGGCCGTCCGCCCCGCGCGCTTGCTGATCGCTCAGAGCGGCTACTTGGTCGCCTCACTGATGGGCTTGCGCCACTGGATCGTGGGGCGGAGGGCTTCCAGCCGCACCCGGTGGGCGTACCGCTTGGTGATGCCGAGCAGCGAGTCGATGAGCGTGTCCGAGAGCAGGTGCGGCTCCAGGCCAAGCTCGACCAGCTTGGTGTGGGTCACTTTGTAGTAGTGGTCGTAAAGCTCGACGCGGGGGTTGTCCAGATGCTCGATCTTGACCGCGTCAGGGCTGCACCGGGCGATGGTCTCGGCGATCTGGGTGATCGACATGGACTCGGTCATCTGGTTGAAGACCCGGAATTCGCCCTGGTTAGCGGGGTTCTCACAGGCGATCTGGATACACCGGACGGTGTCCCTGATGTCGATGATCCCGCGGGTCTGGCTGCCGTTGCAGTACACGGTCAGCGGCTGGCCCAGCACCGACTGGATAACGAACCTGTTCAGCACGGTGCCGAACACCGCGTCGTAGTCGAACCTGGTGGCGAGCCGCTCGTCCTTGGCCGTCTCAGCGGTCTGCTGGCCGTAGACGACACCCTGGTTGAGGTCGGTGGCGCGCAGGTTCCAGATCCGGCAGGCGAACTCGATGTTGTGGCTGTCGTGCACCTTGGACAGGTGGTAGAAGGAGCCTGGCCGCTTCGGGAACAGGACCCGGTCCTTGCGGCCCTTGTGCTCGACCTCCAGCCAGCCTTCCTCGATGTCGATGTTGGGCGTGCCGTACTCACCCATCGTGCCGAGCTTGACCAGGTGGATTTCCGGGTTGATCTCGGCGATCGCGTACAGCACGTTCAGGTTGCCGACCACGTTGTTGGTCTGCGTGTAGACCGCGTGCTTCCGGTCAACCATCGAATACGGCGCGGCCCGCTGCTCGGCGAAGTGCACTATCGCGTCGGGCTGGAAGTCTCCCACTATGTGGTACGTGAACGAGGCATCCACCAAGTCGCCGATGTAGCACTTGATGTCCTTGCCCGTGTGCTCCCGCCACACCGCTACGCGCGTCTGCAGGCTCTCGATGGGCACCAGGCTGTCAACGCCGAGTTCATGGTCATACCCCCGGCGGGCGAAGTTGTCCGCCACAGCGACTTCGTGGCCGCACGCCGAGAGGTGAAGCGCGGTCGGCCACCCGAGGTAGCCGTCCCCGCCCAACACCAAGATCTTCATGATCTTGCTCCTGCCTTGTCGGTGTCTCGCTTGGATTGTCCCCGTCCCGCAGCGGCCTGTCTTCCCCGGCCGAGGCTTGATGGTGGGGGGTCACCGTCCGCGATGGCCGGGGTCTCCTCCCGTCGGCGTCCACGCCAACCTGGCCGAGTGGCTATGCGGAGGTTGCCTTCTTCCAGCATCGTTCGGTTCCCGTACTGTATACCTGACTGGACGGCCCGTCGGTCTTCCGAATACCTAGGACTCCCATGACACTCGTAGCGTCCCGGCTTGCCACCTCCCTGCGACGCCGCCTCCGCAGCTCGTTGGGCAAGCGCTTCAGCAGGTTCGTGCCCGTGGCACTGGCTTCCTTCGTGGCGAGCCAGATCACGCTGACCCTCCTGCTTGGCCCCGGGCACGCTACTGCTGGCCTGTCGGCGATCGCGGCGTGGTTTACCGGCGCGGCGGTCAGTTACATCCTGAGCCGCTGGGCCTGGGAGCGGAAGGGCCGGCCGAATCTGGTCAAGGAGACCTTGCCGTTCTGGGCGGTATCGGTCGGTGCGGCGGTCGTGCTGACGCTCACCGCCAAGTACGCGAACCAGGAAGCCCTGCGGATGGGCCTGTCGCATCCGGCTCGGGTGCTGTTCGTGGATGCCGCCTACTTGGTGGCGAACTGCGTGACATTCCTCACAAGGTTCGTGATTTTCCACTACGTCCTCTTTGCGGACCGGGGATCCACAGCGCCATCAGCGGCCGCTGGCGAGCCGGCCGGGCCGCCGAGCGTCTCGTCGGCAGCGGATCCGGCCCGGGTCGCGCTGGCCATGGGCTCAGCGCGGGTCAACGGGGCGGCGGCCTCGGGCGAGGTCCCTGCGGAGCCGTTGCCGGAACCCCCGGCCGAAACCGGTGACGACGCGGTGGCCGGGCGCGGCGCCCGGCGCTGACGCTCTCGCCACCAGGTCCGCGCGATCACGCCGGCGAAATTGAGGCCGTAGAGCGCGTTGTGCCCCTTCTTGCTCTGGCCCACCTGCCGCTTGTGAATGGTGGCGGGCACCTCTTCCACCCGGAATCCCTTGGCCAGCACGGCGATCAGCAGCTCGGCCGACTGGTACTGGGGCTGTTCGAGGCGGACAGTCCCCGTGACCTCGGCGCGCATCGCACGCAGGCCGAACGAGGAGTCGGTCACCCGCTGCCCGGTCAGCGCGCTGATGGTCACCGCGAAGACCCACGTGCCCAGGCGGCGGACCAGGTCGTTGGTCTCCTGGCTGCCCAGCTTGCGCGATCCGGTGACGAAGTCGGCCTCGCCCGATACGACCGGGTCAAGGACCCGCTCCATCTCGGCGGGGTTGTACTGGCCGTCGGCGTCGGTGGTCACGATGTACCTGGCCCCGCCCTCCCGGGCGAGCCGGTAGCCCAGCCGGAGCGCGGCGCCCTGGCCGCGGTTGACCGGGACGTCGCAGACGAGCGCGCCATGGGCGCGGCCCTCGGCGACGGTGCCGTCCTTAGCCCCGTCGGACACCACGACGACCGAGGTGGCGAGCCCGCACAGGGCGGGCGGAAGAGCGTCAACGACCGAGCCGAGCACCCCTTCCTCGTTGTAGGCGGCGATCACGATGGCGACCGGCGACAGGTGCGCGGCGCGCTCGCCATACTGGGCGGCGAACGCCTTGATGGCGGCGTCATCGACTACGTCATTGGCCACAGGCACGGAAGTCACTGTGTTGCCTCCTCCGCTCCGGGACTGGCTGCGAATTCTGGCCAGACAGTGGCCAGGCCGGACTTCAGGTCGTGCGCGGGAGCATAGCCCAGCGCCCGCGCTGCGGAGATGTCTACGATGACCGCTGGCATCTCGCCGGGCTTGGCCGGCACATGGTCAGCCGGCAACGGCGCGCCAGTGACGCTCCGCGCCGCCTGCACGATGTCGTTCACGGAGAAGGATTCGCCGGCGCCGAGAATCAGCGGGCCTGTCGCGCCGGCCCGCCACGCGAGGAGGATGCCCGCGACGATGTCGTCCACGTGGATCAGGTCCCGGACCTGGTTGCCGTCCCCGTATACCTGGACTCCGCCGCCGTCGCGGGCGGCGCGCATCAGCCGGGGCACGAAGCTGTCCTTCTCCTGCATGCCGGGGCCGTACACGTTCGAGAACCGCAAGGCGCAGCCCGCGATGCCATAGCTGGCGCAGTAGGCGCTGAGCAGCATCTCGCCGGCTGCCTTGGTGGCCCCGTAGGGGGTCAGCGGGAGGATGGGCGTCTGCTCGGTGATGACCCTCGTGCCCACATTGCCGGCCACCGCGTTGGTGGAGGCGAGCAGGAACGCGGCGACGCCGCGGGTGCGAGCGAGTTCAAGCAGGGTGGCGGTGGCGTCCACGTTGGTCCGGTAGGTCTCTACCGGGTCCTCGATAGAGCGGAGCACGGAGGTGACCGCGGCCAGGTGCATGATGACGTCAGTGCCCGGGCGCACGGCCTCGGCGGCGACGGACGGGTCGCACAGGTCGCCCAGGACTGACCGCACGTCCGGATCGCGCGGCGGGCGCTTGTCCACCACGGTGACCTCGGCACCCTGATCCAGCAGCGCCCTGACCAGCCGCCGTCCGATGAACCCGGCGCCGCCGGTTACCAGGACACGGGAACGTCCCTCAGCCGTCATCGATTCTCCATTCGCGATACATGTCCTCGTCATGCCACCCCGGTGGCCCCGGGCTTAGCCGACATATGCTGCCCGGCCTAGTTGAATGCAATCTGCTGAGAGGCTGAACAATTCAGCTGTCTCCCGCGGGACATACCTGGTTACGGCCCGTCATTTCTGAGCCGGCACCGGTCATTCAATCCCGTCGTGCACGGTTGCCCTGCTGCCCGGCGTGATTCCCGGAGTTGGTCCGGAAACGTGACCATGCAAGAGCATGGTCAGTGTAGCGGCGCAGCGTATGAGCTGTGCCGGGGATGCCGGTGTGCCATGCTTGTGGTTCGGACGCCGCGCTCTGTTTCCGCGCCCGGCATCTCCGTGGCAGACCGTGATCACCGCACCGCTGGGGCACCGGAGGAAGTGATCCCATGACGACCGGGGCCGCAGATCCGCGAGCGGAGGCGGGCCGGATCGATGAGCCGGATGAGTCGCAGCGGATCGTGCGCTCCCGGATCGACCTGAGCCGCCTGCCGCCGCTGAGCCGCGCCGTCACCGAGCAGGTCATCATGGCCAGCGCCGACTTCGACTACGCAACGGATCTTGTCTGCGACGAGGAGGCCCTGGCCGCGGCGGTGGCCGAGGTAGCGGCGGGCGCCGCGGTGGTCGTTGACGCGGCGGCGGTCGCGGCTGGAATCACTGGTCACCCGGTCATCTGCAAGAGCGGCGAGTCGCTGACGGAGCGGCTGGCCCGGACCGCGGGCATCGCCGTGGCCGCGGCAGCGGTGCGCCTGGCCTTCGGCCAGGTCGGCCCGGGGGCCATCTGGGTGGTGGGCTGTGCGCCCGCAGCGCTGGACGAGGTCATCAGCCGGGATGTGCAGCCGTCGTTCGTGATCGGCCTGCCGGTGGGTTTCGCGGGCGCCGCGGAGGCCAAGGACGCCCTTCGCGCGAGTGGCCTGCCGTCGCTGAGTAACCGCTCGGAGAAGGGGGGCGCCGCGGTGGCCGCGGCAGCGCTGAACGCGCTCCTGGGCGCCGCCGCGGTCCGGGGCTAGGCCAGGGTCTCGTGGATCTTGGCCGTCGCGAGCGTTGGCCGGCGGACGTGCCGCAGGCTTAACTTCTACGGGACACAGCCTGAAGTGCCCGCAGCGCGCGGGGGCCACAGTGCTCCCGGCCCGGGCTGGCCTACCCTGTACTGCCGTTACTCTCGATCATCTGCCAGCTTGAACCGGAGGAGACCGGACTGCCATGGTTGCCGTCGAGGCCGCCCCGTACCTGCTCGCGCTCCGCCTGCATGGCCGTCGCGTGCTGGTCGTCGGAGGCGGCGCCGTGGCGACCCGGCGGGTCCCGGCCCTGCTGGATGCGGGCGCCGATGTGCATGTCGTTTCACCTGAGCTAAGCCCGTCCTTGCACGGACTTTTCCTGGCGGGCCGGATCCGCTGGGAGCCGCGCGGCTACCTGGCCGGCGACTGCGCGGGTGCGTGGCTGGTCTGCGCGTGCACCGATGACGGCACGGTGAACACGGCCGTCGCCGCGGCGGCCGATGCGGCGGGGACCTGGTGTGTCCGGGCGGACGACGCGGCCGCCTCCGCCGCCTGGACCCCAGCGTCGGGGCAGGCGGGGGATGTGCGGGTCGGCGTGCTGAGCGGCGATCCCCGGCGCAGCGCGGGCATCAGGGACGCGGTGCTCACCGGCCTGCGGTCCGGCGCGCTGAGCGCGCGCCAGCACAGTGCCGCCACCGGCAGTGTCGCGTTGGTCGGCGGCGGCCCGGGAGATCCCGGGCTGATCACCGTGCGGGGCCGGCAGATTCTCGCCGACGCCGACGTGGTCGTGGCCGACCGGCTCGCGCCGTGGTCGCTGCTGGACGAGCTGGCGCCGGGCGTGGAGATCGTGGACGCAGCCAAGATCCCGCGTGGCCGGGCCATGGCCCAGGAGGACATTAACTCACTGCTGGTGGCCAGAGCCCGGCAGGGGCTGCGCGTGGTCCGGCTCAAGGGCGGCGATCCGTTCGTCTTCGGGCGCGGCGGCGAGGAATTGCTGGCCTGCCTGAGCGCGGGCGTGCCGGTGACGGTGGTGCCCGGGCTTTCCAGTGCGACCGCCGTGCCCGCCGCTGCCGGGGTGCCGGTCACTCACCGGGGCGTGACCCAGGAGTTTCATGTGATCTCGGCGCACGTCCCGCCGGGCGACGAGCGGTCCACCGTGGACTGGGCCGCACTGGGCAGCTCACCTGCGACACTGGTGCTTCTTATGGCACTTGAGCACCTGGGATCCATCGCTGACGCGCTAATTCAGCATGGACGCGCCCAGACCACCCCAGTTTCGGTCATTGCGGACGGTACCCTGCCCACGCAGCACATAATTACCACAGCACTGAACACGGTCGCCCGTGAGGCATCAGCAGCGGGCATCCGTCCTCCGGCGGTCATCGTGGTGGGTGAGGTCGTGAACGTCGCGGCGCAGATAGCCGGGCTCTCGCTCGGGCCGGGCGGGGGCGCTCCGGCTGGCACCTTCACGCCTGTACCGCCGCAGCAGCGGCACTCGCCCTCCGGGGTGACGGGGACGACGCGAGATGATGGGCGAACCGGCCTGGCGGATCTGCCCGGATGACGGGCGATCCGAGGTGCCGGATCATGGGCTGACGGACCATGGGGCGACGGGATATACGAGACTGAGAGCGACGGCAGGAAGGCGATGACCGAGGGACAGGGACTAACGGCCGCTTCCGCCCGCACCGCTGGCGCGGGCGTGCCGCCGTCTGCCCAGGGTCAGCCCGGCGTCCCGCTGGCCGCACCAGGCGCTGCCCTGGCCGGTGATCTGGCCGAGGATGCCGCTGCGCCGCCGGAGCGGCCGTACCGGCGGGTGGACGCCCGGCAACTGGAGGCGGCGCTCCTCGGGCTGCGCCACCGGGTCGTCGATGTCACCCTGCTCTTCGATACCGAGGGCGCCGACGAGGCGAGAGCGGAAAGACGCAAGCTGCTCAGCCAGATCGACGACTATCTGCTGCCGCGGCTGCGCCAGTCAGGTGCGCCGATCCTGGTGGCCCTGGTCGGCTCGACCGGGGCCGGCAAGTCGACCCTCGTGAACAGCCTGGTCGGCATGCAGATCAGTAATACGGGTGTGCGCCGGCCGACGACGAACAGCCCCGTGCTGGCGTGTCATCCCGATGATGCGGACTGGTTCGCCGAGAACGTCTTCCTGCCTACCGTTCCCCGGGTGCGCCAGGAAGGGCTGGCCAGGTCGGGCCGCGATGGGCTGCTCGTGCTCGCGTCCAGCGAGGGAATGCCTAAGGGGGTGGCCCTGCTGGACACCCCGGACATCGATTCGGTGGTGCAGGCCCATCGTGAGTTCGCGTACCAGTTCCTCGACGCGTCAGACCTGTGGCTCTTCATGACCAGCGCCAGCCGTTACGCCGATGCGAGCGTTTGGGAGCTGCTCCAGTACGCCAGGGACCGGGGCGCGGCCCTCGGCATTGTGCTGTCCCGGGTGCCCCCGGCAGCGGGGGCCGAGCTCACCAAGCATTTCGGCGCCATGCTGCGGGCCAACGGGCTCGGCGACAACCAGCGCTTCGTGATCAACGAGACCGTCATCAGCCAAGGGCGGCTGCCACCAGAAGCGTCGGCCCCGCTGCGCGAGTGGCTGGAAGAGACCGCTACCCAGGGCGACCGCCGGGTCGCCGTGCTCACCCAGACCATGGCCGGCGTGCTCGACACCTTCCGCACCAGGATCCCGGCCCTGGCCGCCGAGGCGGCGGCGCAACTCGCCGTCCGGGCGGAGTTGGGCGCCGAAGTGACGGCCGCCTACGCGCGGGCGCTCGCCGAGGCCGGCGTGGCGCTGCGGAACGGCTCGCTGCTCCGCGGTGAGATCCTCGCCCGCTGGCAGGACTTCGCGGGCACCGGCGATCTGCTGCGTGCGCTCCAGTCCGGCCGGGGCGGTCCGGGCGGGCGACAGCACAAGCGGGGCTCACAAGACCGGGCCCAGGCGCTCAAGGCGGCCGTGCGGAGCGGCATCGAGTCGCTCGTGGTGTCCGTCGCTGATCGCGCTGCGGAGGAGTGCATCGCCGCGTGGCGCAGCCATCCGGCCGGCGCCGCCCTGCTCGACCGGCTGTCGGGCCAGGAGCACGACGAGACATGGGCTGGCTCACAGTTTGCCGCCGACGCCGGGCTGCTCCTCGGCCTGGACATGGGCCCGGCCCGGGTCGAGGGGGACGATGCCGATGACCCGGCGAGCGGGTCGTGGGGGGCCGCGTCGGCCCTCGGGCGGTCATCGCCGGACCTGGCTACCCGGTCGGTCCGCGCGGTCAGCGGCTGGCAGGACCATGTGCTCCGGCTGGTCCGCGCGCAAAGCGTGACCAAGAGGTCGATATCCCGGCTCATCTCCTTCGATAGTGATTCGCTGAGCACGCTGCTGGTGATCGGGCTGCTGGGCTATGAGACCGGCGACACGCCGGCCGCCGAGGGCGTGAACGCCGTCCCGCAGCACCTGCTCACCTCGCTGTTCGGGGCGGGCCGCCTGCGCGACGCAAGCGCGAAGGCGCGTGAGGACCTGCAGGAGCGGATCAGGGTGCTCTTCGACGAGGAAATGCTGCGTTTCTCCGCGGTCATCAACGCCGCAGGCGAACTGGACGATGCGACCGCACGGAACCTGCATCTAGCCGCTAACTCCCTTGAGGCGGCCCGATGACCATCGGGGAGCCCACCGCGCCCTGGCTGGCGACCGGGGGGACCGGCCTGTCGGCCAGGCTGACCGCGCTCGCCCGGATGGTCCAGATCGGGTCGGCCCGCACCGGCCCGGACGGTTTCAGCCCCGAACTCCTGCAGGATGCTGGGCAGCTGGTCGCCAGGGCGGGAGAGCGGCTCCGGCTGTCCGCGAACCACACCGTGGCGATCCTGGCCGGGGGCACCGGAAGCGGTAAGTCGTCCCTGTTCAACCGGCTGGCCGGGGCGGATTTCTCTCCGGTGGGGGTGACCAGGCCGGTGACCCTGGATCCGCGCGCCTGTGTCTGGGGGATGGAGGGCGTGGGACCGCTGCTGGAGTGGCTGGGCGTCCAGCACCGGTACCGTTACGCCCGGTCAAGCGCCCTGGATGAGGGGGAAAGCTCGCTGCGCGGGCTGGTCCTGCTAGACGTTCCCGATCATGACTCGGTGCTGGGTGGGACCACGGAAGTAAGCCGCCTCGTCGCGCTGGCTGACCTGATGGTGTGGGTGCTCGATCCGCAGAAGTACGCCGACGCTGCCGTGCACAGCCGGTTCCTTACTCCGATGGCAGGTCATTCTTCGGTCATCACCGTCGTGCTGAACCAGTCGGACCTGCTCACCGCGGCCCAGGCCGACGATTGCGTGTCGGATCTGCGCCGGCTGCTCGATTCCGAGGGCTTGCATGATGCCCGGGTGCACCTGACCTCGGCCCGCACCGGGGCGGGCCTGGAAGAGCTGCGGAAAGTACTGATCGAAACGGTGTCCACCAGGCGGGCGGCCAGCGAGCGGATCGGCGCCGATGTGGACGCCATGATCGAGCGTTTCCTCCCTTACGCGGCCGAGGTGACTGTGGCCGGGTCGCCAGGCGACCCGGACGAGTTCGCTGACCTGCCGCCACGTGGTGCCGAACTGCTCGCCGAGGCGTTCGCCCGCGCGGCCGGGACTGCGGGCGTCGGCCAGGCGCTGCAGAGCGCGCGGGAACTCAGAGCGGTGGACTACGTCGGCTGGCCGGTGGCCTGGCTGGTCGACCGGTTGGTCGGCCGCGACCCAGTACGCAAGCTGCGCCTCGGCAATCTGTGGGACGAGTTGCGCCAGGTGTCGGCCGGGCCTGCGGGCGCCCAGCAGGCCGAGATCGACAATGCGCTGACCGCCTTGGGTGACCAGGTCGGCGCGGACCTGCCAGCACCCTGGTCGCACACCGTGCGAACGGCCGCCCGGTCGAGCGCGCAGCAGATTCCCGCCGCCCTGGGCACGGCGATCGGGAAGTCGCTGCCCGCTGAGAACACCGTGATGCCGTGGTGGCGCCTGGTCGCGGCCTGGCAGGGGCTGCTGCTCGGGTGCGCTCTCATCGGGCTGGCCTGGCTCGCGGCCATTGTGGTGCTCGGGGTGTTCGGGGCCGCCCCGCACGCGCCGGGCGTCTTCCGTGACCCAGTGCTGCTGCCGTGGATCGCTGTCATGATCGCGGCGATACTGGTGCTCGGCTGGCTGACCGCCACGGGGTGCATGAGCGCGGTCATCACTGCGGCGGTACGGGAACGGGACCAGATTGACGGGCAGATGCGGGCCCGGATGGCGGACGTCGCGGAGCAGTTGGTCATCCTGCCGATCAGGCAGGAGCTAGCGGAATGCTCCCGGTTCTCCGCCGCGCTCAGCGAGGCCAGGTAGCAGGCCCACTCGGGGGGCTGGCAGCAGCCCGGTGGGCGGGGAGTTCCGCTGACGGCTTAATGCCGGAGGAAAGCCCTTCCCTGCGGCTGACGTTCACTGTAATGATGTAATCACAGTGTTCGGAGGCGACGTGGCAGCTGATTCCCCGCTTGATGCCTACTCGCGGATCGTGGCCGGGGTAGCGGCCGAACTCACCGGCAAGGTGGCCAGCTTGCGGGTCCCTCGGCGGGGCGATGGCGGGGGCGGGGAGAGCCTCGGCTCGGCGGTCGTCTTCACCGGTGACGGGTTCCTGCTGACCAACGCTCATGTGGTGGGCCAGGCGACGGCGGGTACCGCCTCGTTCGCCGATGGCTCCGCCGCGCCGTTCCGCGTGGTGGGTGCCGATCCGCTTTCCGATCTCGCCGTGCTCAGGACGGCGGGCCAGACTCCTCCTCCGGCGGACCTGGGTGAGGCGGATGACCTGGTGGTCGGCCAACTGGTGGTGGCCGTCGGCAATCCGCTCGGCCTGGCCGGGTCGGTCACCGCGGGCGTGGTGAGCGCCCTGGGCAGGTCGCTGCCCACCCGCAGCGGGTCGGCGGCCCGGCTGATCGAGGATGTGATCCAGACCGACGCGGCGCTGAATCCGGGAAACTCGGGTGGCGCGCTCGCGGACAGCCGGGCCCGGGTGGTGGGCATCAACACCGCGGTGGCCGGGGCGGGAGTCGGCCTGGCGGTCCCGGTCAACGCGACGACCAGGCGGATCATCTCGGCGCTCATGCAGCAGGGCCGGGTCCAGCGGGCGTACCTGGGGCTGGTTAGCATGCCAGCCCCACTGCCCGCGCCGCTGCAGGAGCGGTTCGGCCGGACCAGCGGGCTGCGGGTGGTCGAGGTGGTCCCGGGCGGCCCAGCCGCCCACTCCGGGCTGCGCTCCGGGGACCTGCTGCTGACCGCGGCGGGCAAGCCGGTCACCAACGCCCAGGACCTGCAGCGGCTCTTGTTCGCCGAGGCGATCGGCCGCCAGATGGCGATCACTGTCATGCGTAATGGGGCATTGGTTGACGTGATCGCGCAGCCGTCGGAACTCGTCGCGGCGTGACCAGCCAGGGGCGTGACCAGCCTGGGGCGTGACCAGCC
>CAYPQM010000139.1:0-4486 GCA_964412845.1 uncultured Streptosporangiaceae bacterium | reverse complement strand
GGGGCGTGACCAGCCTGGGGCGTGACCAGCCCCGCGGGATCGTCTCACACGGCACCGTCGGTCAGGGCCGGCTGTGTCCACAGATCCGGGTTGTCGTCGGCATTGTCCACAGGTGATCCGTTGGGGATGGTGGGGGTCTGACTGGCCGGTCATCGTGGTGCACGTCCGGTGGCAGGGAGCTGCCGGCGTGGCACGCGCGACAGCGCTGCGACACGAGAGCCCGGGAGGATCGGGATGATCAATGAGGCGCAAGTGTTCCTGGCTGGCTATGTGGCGACCGAGCCCACATACCGGACGACGACCCGCGGCAAGTCTGAAGCGCAGATGCGGGTGGGCTACACGCCGCGGCGCGTCGACCGGGACACCGGCGAGTGGGCGGACGGGCCGAGCTCGTTCGTCAGCGTGAAGTGCTGGGGCAGACTGGCCAATAACCTGGCGGTCTGCCTGCGCAAGGGGGAGCCGGTGGTTGTGATGGGCCGCATGCAGGTCCGGCCGTATGAGGCCAAGGACGGCTCGACGCGGCTGTCAGTGGAGGTCTTCGCCAGTTCAATCGGCTACGACCTGGCCCGCGGGGTCGCCCGGTTCTCACGGACACGGGCATCATCCGGCGAGACGGCCGCCGACCGGCAGTCCAACGGCCTGCCCGCGGCCGACGGCGGCGGCCTGGACGATGACGACCTGGCCGAACTCGCCTACCGGCGACGCGGGGAGACGGCCGAGGGTGCCGACGGCCTGGCGGAAGGGGCGGCGGGCGAGCCTGGGGAGGCGAACGGCGCAGGCTTCTTCAACGACGATGCCCTCGCTGCGCTGGTTCAGCAGGATGACGGCGAGTCCTCGGCTGGTTCCGCGCCCTTCTGACCTGGCTGACGCCGATGCAGCCCGCGCGGGCCAGCCCGTTACGGCGGTGCCGGCCCGCGTGGGGCGGCGTCATCTGCGCGCCCGCCTCTGCACGCCTCCGGGCCCAGGGATACGGCCGTGACCAGGTGCGCCTGCTGCCGTCCGATGCTTGGCCGTCCGAGGCGTAGCCGCAGTGCCTCTAACCTTGGAGGCATGCCCGAATTCATCTATCAAATGCATGCCGTGCGGATGGTGCGCGGTGACAAGCTCATCCTGGACGACGTAACGCTTGCTTTCTTGCCCGGTGCGAAGATCGGCGTGGTTGGCCCGAACGGTGCTGGGAAGTCGTCGCTGCTGAAGATGATGGCCGGTCTCGAGCAGCCCTCGAACGGCGACGCGCGGCTCTTCCCCGGCTTCACGGTAGGCCTGCTCGCGCAGGAGCCGGTGCTGGATGAGACCAAGACGGTCCTGGGCAACGTCGAGGAGGGCGTGGCCGACGTCAAGGCGCTCGTGGAGCGATACAACGAGATCGCCGAGAAGATGGCGACTGACTACTCCGACGAGTTGCTCGCTGAGATGGGCCGGCTGCAGGAGCAACTGGATCACCGGGGCGGCTGGGACCTCGACAGCCAGCTTGAGCAGGCCATGGACGCACTGCGCTGCCCGCCCCCCGATGCAGACGTGAGCCTGCTGTCCGGTGGTGAGCGGCGCCGGGTCGCCCTGTGCAAGCTGCTGCTGTCTCAGCCGGATCTGCTGCTCC
Organism: uncultured Streptosporangiaceae bacterium; assembly: GCA_964412845.1. Lineage (GTDB taxonomy): Bacteria > Actinomycetota > Actinomycetes > Streptosporangiales > Streptosporangiaceae > JAWWPY01. The sequence continues at coordinate 2,889 of CAYPQM010000139.1, read as the reverse complement.
TCGATGAACCCACCAACCATCTGGACGCGGAGAGCGTGCAGTGGCTGGAACAGCACCTGGAGAAATACCCCGGCACCGTGGTGGCGGTTACCCACGACAGGTACTTCCTGGACAACGTGGCGCAGTGGATCCTTGAGCTCGACCGCGGTCACGCCTATCCCTACCAGGGCAACTACACGACGTACCTGGAGACCAAGGCGGCGCGGCTCAAGGTCGAGGGCCAGAAGGACGTGAAGCGGCGCAAGCGCCTCGAAGAGGAACTGGAGTGGGTGCGGTCCAGCCCCCGGGCGCGCCAGGCGAAGAGCCGCGCCCGGCTGGACCGGTACGAAGAGATGGCGGCGGAGGCCGACTCGCAGCGCAAGCTGGATTTCGAGGAGATCCAGATTCCGCCGGGCCCTCGCCTGGGCAGCCTGGTGGTCGAGGTCGACAACCTTTCCAAGGGGTTCGCCGATGTGGTGCTGATGGAGGGACTCAGCTTCTCGCTGCCCCGTAACGGCATCGTCGGCGTGATCGGGCCGAATGGGGTCGGCAAGACGACGCTGTTCCGGATGATCATGGGGGAGGAGAAGCCCGATTCCGGGACTATCAAGGTCGGTGAGACCGTGAAGATCGCCTACGTCGACCAGTTGCGTTCCGGTATCGACCCCAAGCTGACCGTCTGGGAGGCCATCTCCGGCGGAGAGACGACCATCCGGGTCGGCCACGTCGAGATTCCAAGCCGCGCCTACGTGGCCGCGTTCGGCTTCAAGGGCCCCGATCAGCAGAAGCCGGCCGGCCTCATGTCCGGTGGTGAGCGTGGCCGGGTCAACCTGGCGCTGACTCTGCGCCAGGGCGGGAACCTGCTGCTGCTCGACGAGCCAGCCAACGACCTGGATGTGGAGACGCTCTCCTCGCTGGAGCGAGCGCTGTTCGAATTCCCCGGCTGCGCGGTCATCACCAGCCACGACCGGTGGTTCCTGGACCGCATCGCCACGCACATCCTGGCCTGGGAGGGCGGAGACAGCTGGTTCTGGTTCGAGGGCAACTTCGAGGCCTACGAGAGGAACAAGATCGAGCGCCTCGGCCCGGAGGCGGCCCGGCCGCACCGGGTCACCTATCGCAAGCTCACCCGCGGCTAAGAGGAGCAGCGGGTGTTCGCTCATAAGATCGTGGGCTTCACAGGCCCCGATGACGTCCGGTGGGCCGAAGCTGACGAGCCAGCCGCCGACGGTGGCGTGCTCATCGACGTAGCCGCCGCCGGTGTGTCGTTCGCGGACCTGCTGCAGACCAGGGGCGCTTACCAGATGAAGGTGCCCCTTCCGTTCACGCCTGGCATGGACGCCGCCGGGGTGGTCCAGTCCGCCCCGCCCGGCACCGGGCTGGCCGCGGGCCAGCGTGTTGCGGTGCTGCTGGACTACGGCTGCTGGCAGGAGGTCGTGTCCGTCCCGCCGGCCAGGGTGCTGCCGTTGCCGGACGGCATGAGCTTCGAGGCGGGCGCGGCCGCTCCCCTGAACTACCTGACCGCGCTGTTCGCGCTGGCCCGGCGGGCACAGGCGCAGCCGGGGGACACCCTGCTGGTGCATGGCGCGGCGGGAGGCGTCGGGACCGCCGCGATCCAGCTCGGGCGGGCCCTCGGGCTGCGCACGGTCGCGGTCGTCAGCGACGAGGCTAAGAAGGACTTCGCCGTGCGGTGCGGCGCGCACCACGCCGTCCTGAGCGACGGCTGGCTCGCTGCGGTGCGGGACCTAACCGGGGAGCGGGCGGTCGACATTGTCCTCGACCCGGTCGGCGGGGACCGGATGACCGACAGCCTTCGCTCGCTGGCACCGGAAGGCCGGCTCCTCGTGGTGGGATTTGCCGGGGGAGAGATCCCTGCCGTCAAGGTGAACCGGCTCCTGCTGGGCAACACCAGCGTGCTGGGCGCCGCCTCCCGTGAGTTCTTCGAGCAGGAGCCGGCCACGCTGGCCGGCCTGTGGGCTCAGCTGGTCAAGCTGCGACGGGCCGGAACGCTGCCCGATCCTCCCGTCCAGCTGTACCCGTTCGCCAACGCCCGCGGCGCCCTGCGCGCAATCGCCGACCGCAAAGCACAGGGCAAGATCGTACTGAGCAGGCTGGCCTAGCTCCACCGCGCTCCATGCCGCACCTCCCCACCGGCCGGGACCACAGAAACGGCCGGCTGACCGGCTTAGGCCGGGCTGAGGCCGAGGTCCGGGCCGTGCCCTGCGCCCGACGGCTGATTGATCAGGCTCTGCGCGGCCATCACCAGGTAGTCCCAGAGCTGCGTGGCGTGGGCCGCATCGAGATCGAGCTCGTCGAGCGCGACCCGCATGTGCCGCAGCCACGCATCCCGCTCCGCTTCCCCGATGGTGAAATGCGCATGCCGCATCCGCAGCCGCGGGTGCCCGCGTCGTTCGCCATAGGTGCCCGGCCCTCCCCAGTACTGGATGAGGAAGAGCCGCAGATGCTCCTCGGCAGGCCCGAGATCCTTACTCGGGTAAACCGCCCGCAGGGCTGGGTCGGCGGCTACGCCTTGGTAGAACCGCTGGGTAAGGCGGCGGAAGGTCTCCTCGCCGCCTACGGCGTCGTAAAAGGTCAGTTCTCTGGTCTCGTCCATAGCTGGAGTCCAGGGTATGTGGGCCGGCCGGCCGCTGCTCATTTCTCAGCAGGCCCGTCCGCATGGGCTGCTGCCTCCGCCTGGGCGGCGGAGCCCGCGTCCAGGGCCGTGGCCACCGGCTCGCCGGGCACCTCTGAGTCGTCCAGCGCGATCTTGAGACGTTCCCTCAGTTCACGGGCGACCTCCCATTGGCCCAGCGGGATCGTCTTGGCCACCAGCCGCATCACGACGGACTCGCTGGTAATGGATTCCACGCCCCAGACTTCGGGTTCCTCCAGGATCACATTCCGCCAGCG
>CAYPQM010000138.1:0-19082 GCA_964412845.1 uncultured Streptosporangiaceae bacterium | reverse complement strand
CCTGGGCACTCCGGTCAACGGGCTGTGGCGCAGCACCGACGGCGGGGCCACCTGGTCCCAGGTGACGAGTTTCCCGGTGACCAGCTCCGCCGATGACATCGGGCTGTCCTTCGTCACCTTCGATCCGGCCGGCGGGCACCGTGGCACACCCACCAGGACCATCTTCGTCGGCGCCGCCACCGACACGGGGACCAGCCTGTATGAGAGCACCGACGCGGGCACGACCTGGCAGGCCGTGCCGGGCGCGCCGGCCGGCCTGATGCCCCAGCACGGGGTCCTGGCCGCCGACGGCACGCTCTACGTGGACTATTCCGATCAGCCCGGACCGAACGGCATGACGAACGGCGCGGTGTGGAAATACGACCCGGCCAGCGGCGCCTGGACGAACATCACCCCTGAGGTGCCAGGCGCCGGCGGCAACCCGACCTTAGGCTACGGCGGCCTGGCCGTCGACCCCGAGCACCCGGGCACGGTCATGGTGGCCACCAACGACCGCTGGTTCCCGGTCGATGACATCTTCCGGTCCACCGACGCCGGGGCGACCTGGGAGTCGGTCAGCGCCACCGCCACGCTGGACATCTCGGCCTCGCCCTTCCTGGCCTGGGGCGCCGCGCCGAAGTTCGGCTGGTGGATCGCAAGCGTCGCGATCGACCCCTTCGATCCGGGCCACGTCGTCTACGGCACCGGGGCGACCGCTTTCGGCAGCAACGACGTGACCAACGCCGATCATGGCGGGACCACGCACTGGTCCTCCGCGGCCGCGACCGGCATCGAGGAGACCGCGGTCAACGACCTGGTGGTGCCCGCCGCCGGGCCGTGCCGGCTCCTCAGCGCGGTCGGCGACCTCGGCGGGTTCTGCCACTCGACGCTCAGCCATTCCCCGGCGACCGGGATGATCGAGCCCATCCTGGGCAGCGGCACCAGCATCGGGGAGGCGGGTGCGGCGCCGCTGGACGTGGCCGAGGTCGGCTGGTCGGGCGGCGACTGGTCCACCGACGGCGGGGCCACCTGGACCGCGATGAAGCTGCCGCCCGGGAGCTCGGCGGGCGCCGGGGTGACCGCCGTGTCCGCGAACGGCAGCACCGTGCTGTGGGCGCCGGCCGACGCGGCCCCCGCGTACAGCACCGACGGCGGGGCCACCTGGACCGCCGCGGGCCTGACCCAGGGCTTGATGCCGGTGGCCGACCCGGTCACATCCGGCGTCTTCTACGCGTTCGATCCGGGCACCGGCACCGTGCTGAAGTCCACCGACGGCGGGGCCAGCTTCAGCGCCGCCGCCAGCGGACTGCCCGCCGGCGTGGGCGCCGAGGAGTCCGGCAGCGCCCCGCAGTTGCACACCGTGCCCGGCCGGGCCGGCGATCTGTGGCTGGCCAGCGGCTCAGGCGCGCTGTACCACTCGACCGACGGCGGAACCTCGTTTGGCCTGGTAAGCAGTGTGACCACGGTGGCGACTCTCGGATTTGGCCAGGCGGCGCCCGGTGCGCACTACCCGGCCATCTACCTGACCGGCCTCGTCGGCGGGGTGCAGGGAGTCTTCCGGTCGACCGACGAGGGCACCAGCTGGATCCGCGTCAACGATGACCAGCACCAGTACGCCTGGATCGGGCAGACGATCACCGGTGATCCGCACGTCTTCGGCCTGTTCTACCTGGGCACCAACGGCCGGGGCATCTTGCGCGCGGTCCCCGCCGGAGGGAGCCGGTGAAACGGCTGACCGCGCGGGGCGGCATCTCACGGTGCGGGTGGGCGGACACCTCCTCAGCTGCCCGCCCGCACCGTGCCCGGACCCCGCAAGCGAAGCGCTTCGAGGGGTCCACGCAGGGCTGCTGGGATGGTGCCCGGACGGTGCCGTGCGCCATCCCAGCGGAGCCGCATGTCATGCCGACGACGCCGCCATGGCCGTCGCTACCTGCGATAAGGCTTGGAGATCCAGGATTGGGCGGTGATATCGTGGAGTCCTTGGGGCCTGCCGCCAATGTGGTCGCGCATGTCGAAGCGCTTCGCCTGCGCGAGGCCGATTCCCGGGACGCGCCGCGTTGTGCTGCCGGGAGGCAGCAACCAGAAGGGACCACCATGGCGACACTCGCGGACGTTGCCCGTCACGCTGGTGTCGCGGCCAGCACGGTCTCCTACGTGCTGAGCGGCAAGCGGACTGTCTCCGCGAGCACCCGCCGCCGGGTCGAGCACAGCATCGAACTGCTCAACTACCACCCGCACGCTGGCGCCCAGGCCCTGGCCAGCAGCCGGTCGAACATCGTCGCCCTGGTCGTCCCGCTGCGCAGCGATCTGTACGTCCCGGTGATGATGGAAATCGCCATCGCCGTAACCACCACGGCCCGCACGTTCGGGCACGATGTGCTGCTGCTCACGAACGACGAGGGCGCTGAGGGCATCCGCAGGGTCGCGGTCAGTGCCCGGGCCGACGCCATGATCCTGATGGACGTGAGCATGGACGACGAGCGCATTCCGATGCTCCTCGACGTCGGCATCCCCGCCGTGATGATCGGCGTCCCGTCCGATACCAGGGGACTGACCTGCGTCGACCTGGATTTCGCGGCCGCCGGGGACCTGTGCGTCGAGCATCTCACCGGTCTGGGCCACCGGGAGCTGGCGTTCATCGGCGAGGCCGAGGCGGTGTATCAGCGGCACATCGGATTCGCCGAGCGGACGCTGCGGGGCGTCCGGGATGGCGCCACGCGGCGCGGCGTCCGGCTGGTGCACCGGCCGTGCGAGGGCAGCCACGAGGCGGCGGCCGGCGCGGTCACCCGGATCCTGGAGGAACGCCCGGGCACCACCGGCCTGATCGTGCAGAACGAAGCCATCATCCCGGCCGTGCTGAGCGTGCTGCGGACCACCGGGCGGACGGTCCCCGAGGACGTCTCCATCGTGGCGCTCTGCCCGGACCAGGTCGCGGAGCAGACGTCACCGCACCTCAGCTCGGTCACCATCCCCGCCGAGGAGATGGGCCGACGGGCGGTCGAACTGGTCATGCAGCGGCTGGAAAACGGCCGGACCGGCGAGGTCGTCCTGCTACCGCCGGCCCTCACCGTCCGCGCGAGCAGCGCGCCCGCCCCGTTGGCCCGCTGAACGCCGGTGCCCGGCCAGCGACCGCACCGCTTCGCAACGTTCCTGATCCTTCATGATCCATCAGCCTGCGAGGAGAGCTGACCGTGAGCCCTTTCCGTGAGTGCGGCAACGCCCTCGAATGGAGCGCCAGGCAGGAGACGTTGCGTATCGAGCCCTGGGGACCCGACGCGATCAGGGTCCGGGCGACGATCGGCCCGGTCAGGTCCGGGCTGCCCGGCGCGCTCGCGGACCCGCCGGATGCGCCGGACGCCCGCATCAAGATCGAGAACGGCTCGGCCAGCCTCTACAACGGCGCGATCGCGGTGGAAGTGGGCCAGGATCCGGAAGCCAGCCAGTACCAGGCGAAGCTGCGCTTCGTCAGCACTGTGACCGGCGACGAACTGCTCGCCGAGGAGCCGCTGCACTTCTGGTGGCCAGGTCCGCGGCTTTTCACCCCGGCCGGCAACGGGTACCACCGGCTGGAACAGCGTTTCCGCGCCTACCCGGGGGAACGTATTTACGGCCTGGGCCAGCACACGCACGGCCTGCTGGACCAGAAGGGCGCCGTGCTCGACCTGGTGCAGCGCAACGCGGAAGTCTCCATCCCGTTCCTGCTGTCCAGCCGGGGATATGGCCTGCTCTGGAACAACCCGGCGATCGGCCGGGTGGAACTGGCCTCCACCGGGACCCGCTGGGTCAGCGACAGCGCCCGCCAGATCGACTACTGGATCACTGCGGGACAGCCCGCGGACATCCTCCGCCGGTATGCGGACGTGACCGGGCACGCCCCCATGCTGCCGGACTGGGCGTCCGGGTTCTGGCAGTGCAAGCTGCGCTACCGCACCCAGGCTGAGCTCCTTGAGGTCGCGCGCGAGTACGCCCAGCGCGGGCTGCCGCTGTCGGTCATCGTGTGCGACTACTTCCACTGGACCCATCTCGGGGACTGGAAATTCGACCTGGCGGAGTGGCCCGACCCGGGGGCGATGGTGGCGGAGCTGGGCTCGCTCGGCGTCAAGCTGGCGGTCTCTGTCTGGCCATCAGTGAGCCCGCTCAGCGAGAACTACGGCGAGATGGCCGAGCGCGGCCTGATGGTCGGGACCGAGTACGGGCCGCTGGCCCATGCGAACTGGCCGGACAAGGGCGTGGCCGCGGCCGTCGGCGTCGCCTTCTACGACGCCACCAACCCCGAGGCGCGCTCGTACCTGTGGCGCAAGATCCGGGACAACTACCTGCGGCCGTACGGCATCGCCGCCTGGTGGCTCGATGCCTGCGAGCCGGAGCTGCAGCCCGGGTTCCAGGAGAACCTGCGCTATCACGCGGGACCTGGGCTCGAGGTCGGCAACATCTACCCGCAGCAGCACGCCCGGGCGTTCCACGAGGGCATGCTCGCCGAGGGCCACACCGAAGTGCTCAGCCTGGTCCGGTCGGCATGGGCGGGCAGCCAGCGGTACGGCGCGGTGCTGTGGTCCGGCGACATCGCCGCCGATTTCGACAGCCTGCGCGCGCAGCTCAGGGCGGGCCTGAACGTCGCGGTGAGCGGCCTGCCGTGGTGGACCACCGACATCGGCGGCTTCCACGGCGGCGATCCCGCTGACCCGGAGTTCCAGGAACTCATCGTGCGGTGGTTCCAGTACGGCGCGTTCTGCCCGCTGTTCCGGCTGCACGGATTCCGGGAGCCCCGGATGCCGTTCGGCATCCGGCAGACCGGCGGCCCGAATGAGGTGTGGTCCTTCGGGGACGACGCCTACGCCTGCATCCGCGACATGCTGTTCCTGCGCGAGCGACTGCGGCCGTACATCATGGAGCAGATGCGGGCCTGCCACGCTGACGGGCTGCCGCCGATGCGCCCGCTCTTCGTGGATTTCCCCGGCGATCCGCGGGCCTGGCAGGTCGACGACGCGTTCCTGTTCGGGCCGGACGTCCTGGTCGCGCCGGTGACGCAGTACGGTGCCCGGGACCGGGAGGTCTACCTGCCCGCTGGGAGCCGCTGGACGGACGCCTGGACCGGCGAGGAAACCAGCGGCGGGCAGAGCGTGGCCGCGGTGGCGCCGCTGGACCGGATCCCGCTGTTCCTCCGCGACGGTGCCGACCTGCCCATCCGCCCGCGCTCCTGATCACCGCCCGGACCGCTGCCCGGCCTGTTCGCTGTGCGGGATGCCGCCCGGACGCAGCCGTTTACTGGAGGTAGCCTTCGACCTCGCCGGGGGGACGCGCCTCCGCCTGCGCGGGGTCCGTACCGAACTCCCGCCGGGCCCGGCGCTGCCGCAGCAGGTCCCAGCACTGATCGAGCGACTCCTCCACCGACCGCAACCTCGCCCGCTCCTCGGCACCTGACAGCTCCCCGGCCGCCAGCTTGCTCCGCAATTCGTGCTCGGTCTGGATCAGCTCGTCAATGTTGCCCAGGATCTCGTTGTCGTCCATGCCCCCACCGTATGAGGCCGCCCCAGTGCTCAGTCCCCGGACCGCCGGAACGAGCCATGTGTCGTTCCCAACGGCAGCCGAGCCGCTCTGCTGCCGTTCCGGCGAGCGGGCCGGACGGGGCAGACTGGCCCCATGGCAACCAAGTCAGGGACGAGCAGACGGGCCCGGCTGTCCCGTTATGACGTGGTCGTGGCCGGCGGGGGGCACAACGGCCTCGCGGCCGCGGCCTACCTGGCGCGGGCCGGCAAGTCCGTGCTCGTGCTGGAACGCCTTTCGCATACCGGCGGGCTCGCCGTGTCGGCGGCCGCGTTCCCCGGCGTGGACGCGCGGCTGTCCCGCTACTCCTACCTGGTCAGCCTGCTGCCTTCGGTCATCGCACGGGACCTGGGACTACGGGTGGAGTTGCGGCCACGGCGGATCGGCTCCTACACCCCGGTCGGCCGCGGCGGCCTGCTGGTGGATACCGCTGACGATGACCGGACGGCAGCGTCTTTCGCGGCGGTGACCGGCGGCCAGGCGGACTGGCAGGCGTGGCGGCGGTTCTACGCGGCGACGCTGGCCCTGGCCGGCCGGCTGTTCCCGACCATGACCGAGCCGCTGCTCTCCCGCGCCGGGATGCGCACGCTGGCCGGGGACGACGCGATCTGGGCGGCGCTGATCGAGCGTCCGGTGGCCGCCGCGCTGGAGGAGCGGTTCGCCGATGACACCGTGCGTGGAGTCGTGGCGACCGACGCGCTGATCGGCACCTTCGCCCGGGCCGGTACGCCGGGCCTGGCGCAGAACAGGTGTTTCCTGTACCACGTGATCGGCAATGGCACCGGTGCCTGGAACGTGCCGGTGGGCGGCATGGGCGCGCTGAGCACGGCGTTGCAGCAGGCGGCCCTGGCCGCGGGAGCGGAGATCCGGACCGGCGCCGAGGTGACTCGGATCGACCCGGATGGCGAGGTCCGGGTGCGCGAGGAAGACGAGGAGTACACGGTCGGAGCCGGGCACATCCTGGCCAACCTGGCCCCGGCCACCCTGGCCGGGCTGCTCGGCGGATCAGCGCCGGTCCCGGAGGGCGCACAGCTCAAACTCAACATGGTGCTGCGGCGGCTGCCGAGGCTGCGCGACAGCGACGTCAGCCCACGCGACGCGTTCGCCGGCACGTTCCACGTCAACGAGGGGTACGCGGCTCTCGACGCCGCCTACGCCCAAGCGGCCGCGGGACACGTTCCCGCCGTGCCGCCCTGCGAGGCGTACTGCCATTCGCTGACCGATGACTCCATCCTCGGCCGGGACCTGGCCGCCTCCGGCGCGCACACGATGACCGTGTTCGGCCTGCACATGCCGGCCAGCCTGTTTCGCGCGGCCCCCGACACCGCCCGGGACGAGGCGCTGCGGGCGACTTTGCGGTCCATCGACGCGGTACTCGCCGAACCGCTGGCGGACTGCCTGCTCCGGGACGGCGACGGGCGCCCGTGCCTGGAAGTGAAGACCCCGGTGGACCTGGAAGCGGAGGCTGGCCTGCCGGGCGGGCATATCTTCCACGGCGACCTGTCGTGGCCGTGGGCTGATGACCCGGACGAGGTGGGCCGGTGGGGTGTGGAGACCGAGCACCCGCGGCTGCTGCTGTGCGGTGCGGGCGCCCGCCGGGGCGGCGGGGTCAGCGCCATCGGCGGCCACAACGCGGCCATGGCCATCCTGCGCGGCCCGGCCCGGTGAGATCAGCCCGGCCCGGTGAGATCAGCCCGGCCCGGCGGGATCAGCCCGGCCCGGCGGGATTCCTGCCGCGGACGTCCCGGGCGGGACGCTGCCCGGGCCGCCGGCCGCGGGTCAAGCACCCGGGCGCTCGCCGCGACGCAGAGGCCGAGCAGGACAGGAATGCCCAGCGCCACTGGCAGGCCGGTCAGGTCCGCGCACACGCCGATCAGCACCGGGCCGCCGACCAGCCCGATGTAGCCCAGGCCGGCCACCCGGGCCAGGCCGCTTCCCGGCTGCTGCGGGTTCGCGTTGCCGGCCGCGGAAAGGAATTGCGGGAGGGTGCACGACAGGCCCGCGCCGAACAGCGCAAAACCGGCGATCGCGCCTATCGGCTGGTTGCTGGCGACTCCTGCGGCGAGGCTCGTGGCGGCCAGCAGCCCGCAGCCACGCACCAGGCGCACCGGCCCGAAACGGGCCGCCAATCGGTCGCCGAGCAGCCGCCCGACGGTCATCGCGAGCGAGAACGCGGCGAACCCCGACACCGCGAATCCGGACGGGGTGCGGAGATTGTCGCGCAGGTAGACGCCGCTCCAGTTGCCCGCGGTCCCTTCACCCACCAGGGAGCACACCGCGAGCAGCCCCAGGGCCATGAGCCGCGGCGAGTTCCGGCCTGGCCCTGCCTCCCGGACAGCGGTCCGCCAGGGCCTGCTCCATCTGCCGAGATCCCGGCCGCATCCGTCCCAGCCGGATGCCGGCCGGCCGGACGCATCCGAGCCCGCTGCCCCCCCGCTGGACGCACCCCGGCCGACTGCGCCCCGGCCCAGCGCTGGCGCCAGGTGGCCCCGGAAAGCCCGGGCCGACTCGGCGAGCAGCCAGCGGCCCGCGGTTGCGGCCACAGCCGCCGCGGGCAGCGCGGCCGCGAGGCAGACAGCGACGGTGTCGGCCCGCACCCAGGTGAGAATCCCGCCCAGTACCGCTCCGAGCAGGCCGCCGAGACTGTAGCAGGCATGAAAAGAGGCCATCAGGGGCCGCCGGTACCCGCGCTCGACCAGGACAGCCTGGGTGTTGATGGACACAGCCATCAGGCCCCCGGCCACTCCGAAACCCAGCAGGCCGGCAAGTAAGGCCGTGAGGGTACGTGCCGAGCCCAGGATGACCGGCAGGAACGTGACGATCACGCCGACCGGGCGGGTGATTAAGGCACTTCCGAACCGGTCGGCCAGCCGGCCTGCCACCGGCATGACCAGGACCAGCGCGGCCGGCCCGGCGAGCAGGGCCACGCCGAGCGGCCCGTTGGAAAGGTGCAACTGGGCCTTGGTCGCGGGGATGTGCACCACCCAGACGCCCTCGGCCAGGCCCAGAATGGCGAAATACGCGATCACTGCGGCCCGGGCGCTGCGCAACCGCCGTAGCCGAGCATCGTAAATAGCGTCGGCCGCGGGGGTCTGGGCGGCGTCTAAGGATGTTCGGTCAGCGAAAGTGCAGATGAACGGACTATATAGGGCAACTTGTGTTGCCTAACAGACTCGAAAGGGTTCGATCCCGACATGTGATCACCTGAAGCCAGGGGGCTCGGCCGGGCATGAACGTCCCGGCTCGACCAGAAATGACCCGGCTGGACCGGAATTCGACCCAATGAGGTGGGGGATGGACCAGGCCAGGGCGGGCCGGGCGGGCTGCTCCCAGCCCGGGCCGCCCGGTGGCGCTAGCCCCGTTCGGCGGGCTGGTAGCCGGCCCGGAGCAAGGCATAGGTGACCGCTTCTTCAAGTGCGTGCCAGGAGGCGGCGATGATGTTTTCATCTACGGCCACGGTGCTCCAGGTCCCGGCCGCCGAGCCGGTGCCATCACCCGACTCGATGAGGACCCTGGTGACCGCGCCGGTGCCGTGCGACCCCTCCAGGATGCGCACCTTGTAGTCGGCGAGCTCCAGCATGGCGAGTTCCGGGTAGAGCCGTTCGAGGGCCTGCCGCAGGGCGTTGTCCAGGGCATTGACCGGCCCGTTGCCCTCGCCGGTGGCCACGATCCGCTCACCCTTGGCGTTCAGCTTGACCGTGGCCTCGCTGACCACCTCGCCGCCGGTGCGCCGCTCGACGATGACCCGCCACGATTCGACCTGGAAGTGCCGGAGCCGTTCGCCGGCCATCTCGTCGCGCAGCAGCAGCTCGAAGGAGGCGTCCGCGGCCTCGAAGGTGTAGCCCTGAGCCTCCAGCTCCTTGACCCGGTCGACCACCCGCCCCACGGTGGCCCGGTCATCGGACAGGTCGTAGCCGAGCTGCTTGCCCTTGATCTCCACGGACGCCCGGCCGGCCATGTCAGAGACGAGCATCCGCATGTCGTTGCCGACCAGCGCGGGGTCGATGTGCTGGTAGAGCATCGGGTCCACCTTGACCGCCGAGGCGTGCAGCCCCGCTTTGTGCGCGAAGGCGGAGAAGCCGACGTAAGGCTGGTGGGTGCTCGGCGTCACGTTGGTGACCTCGCTGATCGCGTGGGCGACCCGGCTCATCTCGGGCAGGCAGCCATCCGGCAGGACGGTGCGCCCCTTCTTCAGCTGCAGCCCCGCCACCACGCTGAACAGGTTGGCATTGCCCGCCCGCTCGCCATACCCGTTGGCGCAGCCCTGGACGTGGGTAACCCCGGCGTCCACCGCGACCAGGGTGTTGGCGACCGCGCAGGCCGCGTCGTCGTGGCAGTGGATGCCAAGCCGGGCGCCGGTGGCCGCCGCCACCGCCGTCACGATGTCGCCCAGCTCACCGGGCAGCATGCCGCCGTTGGTGTCGCACAACACCACCACGTCCGCGCCCGCCTCGGTCGCGGCCCGCACCACCTCCAGCGCGTAGCTGGGATCGGAGCGGTACCCGTCGAAGAAATGCTCGGCGTCGAGGAACACCCGCTGGCCCTCGGCGCGCAGGTGGCTGACGGTGTCCCGGATCATCGCCAGGTTCTCCTCCAGCGTGGTCCGCAGGGCCAGCCGGACGTGCCGGTCGTGACTCTTGGCGACAAGGGTCACGACCGGCGCACCCGACGCGCGCAGAGCGGCGACCTGAGGGTCGTCGGCCGCCTGCACGCCGGGTCGGCGGGTCGCGCCGAACGCGGCGAGCTGCGCGTGCTTGAGGTCCAGCTCAGTGCGGGCTCGCTGGAAGAATTCGGTGTCCTTGGGGATCGCGCCCGGCCATCCGCCCTCGATGAAGCCAGCGCCGAACTCGTCGAGCCCGCGCGCGATCGCGAGCTTGTCGGCCACCGTCAGGGTGAGCCCCTCCTGCTGCGCGCCGTCGCGCAGGGTCGTGTCGTAGACGTGGAACGAGTCGTCGGGCATGGCCTGTGCTGCCTTTCCGAGTGCGTGGGAAATAGTGGCCAGAAAGCAAAAGACCCCTCGCGGGATGCGAGAGGTCTGCGCGTCGGCGGTGCGGGCTGGTCAGCTCGTGCTGACGGCCCTGCGAGGTGCCGACGCGCCGCCGATAATAATCCGGCCAGACGTCATGGGCCCAGTGTGGCACAGCTCACCAGTGCCGGGCCCATCCATCTCACTATCCGAGACGGCGCGCGACACCGCAACGCGGATGCGCGGCGCCCGACGCGCCGGAATGCGGCAAGGTGGGCGGCGGGAGGATGCGTGACTGGGCAGGATCTGGATGCCGTAACGACCGCGCGCCTCCTGGTGCGCCCGCCCCGGGAGGCCGACCGGGACCGGTTCGCCGGGCTCTTCTGCAACGAGGATTTCATGGTGTTCTACCCAGGTGCCCTCACCGAGCAGGAGGCCCAGGACCGGTTTGACCACATGGTCACCGTCTGCCAGGCCATCCCGTTCGGCAAGCAGCCGGTGGTCGAGCTGTCCTCTGGGCTCGTCGTGGGATACACCGGCGTCGACCACATCGACTTCGAGGGCAAGACCTGGCTGGAATGGGGATACCGGCTGGTGCCGGAGTGCCGGGGCCTCGGGTACGCCACCGAGGCCAGCCAGGCGCTGCTGGCCAAGGCTCACCAGACGTATGCGGGTGAGCTGCTGGCCATCATCGCCCCGGAGAACCTTGCCTCGCAGAACGTCTGCCGCAAGCTCGGATTCACCTTCTGGAAGCAGGCGCCGGTAGAGGGCGACACCCGGAACCTCTACACCCTTCCCGTCGGAGAACCTGCCCCGTAGGCCAGGTCAGCAGATCTTGTGGACCCAGCCGTAGGGGTCAGGGCGGTGGCCGTACTGGATGCCGACCAGTTCCTCGCGCAGCCGCAGTGTCACCGGGCCGGGCGTGCCGTCGCCGATGAGCCATTCCGTGCTGGCTCCCTTGACCTTGCCCACCGGGGTGATCACCGCGGCCGTGCCGCAGGCGAACACCTCGGTCAGTTCCCCGGACGTGCACTCAGCGCGCCACTGGTCGGCCGAGATCCGGCCCTCCGCGGTGGCGAAACCCAGGTCGGGGCCCAGCGTGAGCAGCGAGTCGCGGGTGATCCCCGGCAGCATGGTGCCGGTCAGTGCCGGGGTCATGATCCTGGCCTCCGGTCCGCTGCCGTAGACGAAGAACAGGTTCATGCCGCCCATCTCCTCGACCCAGCGGCGTTCCACGGCGTCCAGCCAGACCACCTGGTCGCAGCCGCTCTGCACGGCCTGGATCTGCCCGGCGAAGGCCGCCGCGTAGTTGCCGCCGCACTTGGCCTCCCCGGTGCCGCCGGGAGCGGCGCGGGTGTAGTCCTCGGACAGCCAGACCGACACCGGCTGCACCCCGCCCTTGAAGTACGCGGCGGCGGGCGAAGCGATGACGATGAACTGGTAGGACGACGAGGGCCGGTTGACGCCCAGCCCGCGCTGAGTGGCGATCATGAACGGCCGCAGGTACAGGCTGTGTCCTTCGGCCACCGGAACCCAGTCCCGGTCCTGGCTCACCAGCAGCTCCAGGGCGCGCAGGAACTCCGCCTCCGGCAGCTCGGGCATGGCCAGCCGGGTCGCCGACCGGTTGAAGCGGGCCGCGTTGGCCTGCGGCCGGAATGCCGCGATCGGGCCGCCGGCCTGCCGGTAGGCCTTCAGCCCCTCGAAGATCTCCTGGGCGTAATGGAAGACCGTGGTGGCCGGGTCAAGGGAAAGCGGACCGTACGGCTCTAGCCGGCCATCGTGCCAGCCGCGCTCGGCGCTCCAGCGGATGGTGACCATGTGATCAGTGAATACCTCGCCGAACCCCGGGGCCGCCAAGATCCGTTCCCGCTCCGCCGCGGGAACGGGATCGGCACTCGGCCGCACGTCGAAAACGATCTCGGTGCTCGAACTGGTAGTCATCGCTGGTCCTTCCTCCCACCCGGCGGTGCCGGGCCACGGCGGGCCGGGCGTCGCTGCCCGGCCCCGGGCGGGCAGGCCGTGGCCTGCCGCGCCGCAGTTCTATCTTGCCGCGCGGGACCGCCGCGGCCAGTCCGGATCGCTGGCCTAAGGGGCCGAATGCCCCTGAAACCACCCGGCTAGCCAGCTACTCGCTCGGCGATGTCGTCACCAATCTCGGGTGTGACCCGCGCCGCCCAGGCACCCTGCCGCTCCACGAGGTCGTCGGCGACGGCCTGCTCAATCCTGGCCGCTTCAGCGGTCAAGCCCAGGTGCTGGCACAGCATCGCGGCCGACAGGATCGTCGCGGTGGGATCTGCCTTCTGCTTGCCCGCGATGTCCGGCGCGCTGCCGTGCACCGGCTCGAACATGCTGGGCGCGGTGCGCTCGGGATTGATGTTGGCGCTGGCGGCGAGCCCGATACCGCCCGCCACCACGGCGCCGATGTCGGTCAGGATGTCGCCGAAGAGGTTGTCGGTCACCACCACGTCGAATCGCTCGGGCTGGCTGACGAAGTACATGCACGCCGCGTCGACGTGGCAGTAGTCCACGGCGATCCCGCCGAACTCCTTGGCCACCTCATCCACGATCCGCTGCCACAGGTCACCTGCGTAGGTGAGCACGTTGGTCTTGTGCACCAGGGTCAGCCGCTTGTCCGGCCGCTCGGCCGCCCGGTCGAAGGCGTACCTGACCACCCGGGCCACCCCGAACGCCGTGTTGAGGCTCTCCTGGGTGGCCACCTCGCCCGGGGTTCCCTTGCGCAGCACGCCACCGGCGCCCGAGTAGAGGCCCTCGGTTCCCTCCCGGATCACCAGCATGTCGACGGACTCGCCCCGGACATTGGCCAGCGGCGTGGCCACGCCCGGGTACAGGCGCACCGGCCGCAGGTTGACATAGTGGTCGAGTTCGAACCGGAGCCGGAGCAGCAGCCCGCGCTCCAGCACGCCGCTCGGCACACTTGGGTCGCCGACCGCGCCGAGCAGGATCGCGTCATGGCCCCGGATCTCTTCCAGCACCGATCCGGGCAGTGTCTCCCCGGTGCGGTGCCAGCGCCCTGCGCCCAGATCATAATTAGTCGCGTCGATCGTCACGTCCGCGGCCTGCAGTACCTTGAGCGCCTCGGCGACTACCTCGGGGCCGATGCCGTCTCCGCCGATCACGGCGAGCTTTATCGCGGGAGATGCCATGGGCGTACCTTACTGGTCGGGCGAGGCAGCGGAGTCTCCTCCGTTGTCCCGCCGGTCCAGGGCCACCTGAACGGCCCTGGTGGCCGGGGCCGAATACCGTGCCGAAGGCCCGGGCCGCAGAACCCCGTCCCGCAGGTCAGCGAACTGGTTCCACGGGTACATGTCGTACACGGCGCCTTCTCCCGGCCCGCGGCCAGGCCGGTCGGTCACCATCAGTTCTCCTCGAGATCGATGGTCCGGCCCACCACCGCGCCGATGGTGGACGAGATGTCGTCGAGCACAGCGGGCGGGATGGCCGAGTCGACGGACAGCACGATCAGCGCGTCGCCGCCCCTGGCGTCCCGGCACACCTGCATGCCAGCGATGTTGATGCCCTCACTGCCCAGGATCTGGCCCACCGTCCCGACGATGCCGGGCCGGTCGGTGTAGGTGAGGAACACCATGTGCTCGGCCGGCGCGATCTCCATGTCGAAGCCGTTGACCTGGACCAGCTTCTCGAGCTGGCGCCGCCCGGTGAGCGTGCCGCCCACCGAGATCAGCTGGCCCTGCGGCAGCGTGCCCCGCAGGGTGATCAGGTTGCGCCAGTCCGGGCTCTCGGCGTGGGTGACCAGGCTGACCTCGACGCCCCGCTCGCTGGCCAGCAAGGGAGCGTTCACATAGGTCACCGTTTTGTCCACGACCCCGCTGAACACGCCCTTGAGCGCGGCCAGCTGCAGCACCCGTACGTCGTGACTGACGATCTCGCCGCGCACCTCGACCTCGATCCGGGAGGCGACACCGCCGGCCAGCGCGGTGAAGATGCGGCCGAGCTTCTCGGCGAGCGGCAGGCCGGGCCGCACGTCCTCGTCCACCGAGCCGCTCTGCACGTTGACCGCGTCCGGCACGAACTCGCCGGCCAGCGCGAGCCGGACCGACCTGGCCGCCTGGGTGCCCGCCTTCTCCTGGGCCTCGGTGGTGCTGGCGCCCAGGTGCGGGGTGGCGACCACATTGGCGAACCCGAACAGCGGGCTGTCGGTGCACGGCTCGGTGGTGTACACGTCGATGCCCGCCCCGGCCACCCGGCCGTCCTTGAGCGCCAAGGCGAGCGCGTGCTCGTCCACGATGCCGCCGCGGGCCGCGTTGATCACCCGCACTCCCGGCTTGACCAGGTTCAGCTCCCGCTCACCGATCAGGCCGAGGGTCTCGGCGTTCTTCGGCAGGTGCACGGTGATGAAGTCGGCTTCGGCGAGCAGCTCGTCCAGGCTGACCAGCCGGACACCCAGTTGCGCGGCCCGCGCCGCGGGCACGTACGGATCAAAGGCGATCACCCGCATGCCAAACGATCCGAGGCGCTCCGCCACCAGGACGCCGATCCGGCCGAGCCCCAGGATTCCCACCACTTTGTCCTGCAGCTCAACCCCGGTGAACGCGGCGCGCTTCCACTGCCCGGCCTTGAGCGACGCTGTCGCCTGGGGCACGTTGCGGGCCACCGAGAGCAGCAGCGCGACGGCGTGCTCGGCTGCGCTCACGATGTTGGAACTCGGTGCGTTGACCACCATCACGCCGGCCGTGGTGGCGGCCTCGATGTCGACGTTGTCCAGGCCGACACCGGCCCTGGCGACGACGCGCAGCTTCGGTGCGTGCGCCAGGGCCTCGGCGTCGATGGTGGTGGCACTGCGGATGATGACCGCGTCCGCGTCAGCGAGCGCCGGCAGCAGCGCGGCGCGATCGGCGCCGTCCGCGTGCCGGATTTCGAAGTAGCCCTCGAGTTGTGCGATGGCGGCTGGGGAGAGTTCCTCGGCAACGAGGACGATGGGTGCAGGCACGGTGGTTGGCCCCTCGGGCTTGATGTGTCGGAGGCTACAGTCTAGTCAAGCTTGTGAAATAATTCACGAGCGCCCGGCTCACCCGTCAGCCTGGTCCTCGTCGTCGCCCAGCCAGCTCATCAGCGGCCGCAGCCTGGCACCCACCTGCTCGATCTGCTCGGCGCGCGAGGCCTCGCGGCGCTTCAGGAAGTTCGGCTTGCCGGAATCGAACTCCTCGACCAGTTCGCGGGTGAAGGTGCCGTCGCGGACCTCGCCCAGGATGCGCCGCATTTCCTCCCTGGTCCGCTCGTCGACCAGGCGCGGGCCCCGGGTGTACCCACCGAACTCGGCGGTGTCCGATACCGACCAGTACATCTTGGAGATGCCGCCTTCATACATCAGGTCGACGATCAGCTTCATCTCGTGCAGGCACTCGAAGTACGCCACCTCGGGCTGGTAGCCGGCCTCGACCAGGGTGTCGAACCCCGCCTTGATCAGCTCCGACACGCCGCCGCAAAGGACCGCCTGCTCACCGAACAGATCCGTCTCGGTCTCCTCGGCGAACGTGGTGACCAGGGCGCCTGCCCTGGTCCCGCCGATCGCCTTGGCGTACGCCAGGGTCAGCGGCCAGGCGTTGCCGGTGGCGTCCCGCTCGACCGCGACCAGGACCGGCACGCCGCGTCCCTCGGTGAACTGGCGGCGGACCAGGTGGCCCGGGCCCTTGGGGGCGACCATGCACACATCCACCCCGGCGGGCGGATCGATCAGCTGGTAGCGGATGTTCAGCCCGTGCGCGAAGAAGAGCGCGTCGCCGTCCACCAGGCTCGGCGCGATGGCCTCCGCGTACAGCGCGCGCTGCACGGTGTCCGGGGCCAGGACCA
Organism: uncultured Streptosporangiaceae bacterium; assembly: GCA_964412845.1. Taxonomy (GTDB): domain Bacteria; phylum Actinomycetota; class Actinomycetes; order Streptosporangiales; family Streptosporangiaceae; genus JAWWPY01. Next base: position 2,764 of record CAYPQM010000138.1, on the reverse strand, counting down.
TGATCAGGTCCGCTTCTTCGCAGGCCTCCCGCGGGGTGGTCACCCGCAGCCCTTCGCTGGCCGCGCTGGCCCGGCTCCGCGACCCCTCCGGAAGCCCGACCCGGACATTCACTCCCGAGTCACGCAGGGACAGCGCGTGCGCATGCCCCTGGCTGCCGTAGCCGAGGACGGCAACGTGCCGACCCTGGATGACGCCGAGGTCAGCGCCTTCGTCGTAGAAGATGTCTGCCATTGCCTCGCTGTCTGCCTTTCCGTATGCCTACTGTGCCAATGCCTACTGTGCCGATGCCTACTGCGCCGAGCTGGCGGCGCGCTCCACCGGGCGGAGCGCCCGGTCGGTGATGGACCGGCCGCCACGGCCGAGGGCCACCATGCCGGACTGCACGAGTTCCTTGATGCCGAAAGGCTCGAGCACCCTGATCAGCGCGTCCAGCTTGTCCCTGTTCCCGGTGGCCTCCACGGTGACCGCATCCTGGGCGACGTCCACCACCTTGGCACGGAACAGCGCGACCGTCTCCAGCACGCGCGACCTGCTCTCCAGGTCGGCGCGGACCTTGATCAGGAGCAGCTCACGCTGCACCGCGCCCGCTGATTCCAGCTCGACGATCTTGAGGACGTTGATCAGCTTGTTGAGCTGCTTGGTGACCTGCTCCAGCGGGTGGTCCGCACAGTTCACCACGATCGTCATCCGGGAGATCTCGCTGTGCTCGGTCGGCCCGACCGCGAGTGAATCTATGTTGAAACCGCGGCGGGCGAACAGTCCGGCGACCCGGACGAGCACGCCCGGCTTGTTCTCCACCAGCACCGAGAGGGTGTGCCTGTTCATTGATCGGCTCCCTGATCACGTAGGAGGGGATGGCGCGGGCTATTCACTGACGTCCCAGTCGGGGGCCATGTTGCGCGCGACGCTGATGTCGTCGTTGCTGGTGCCGGCCGCGACCATGGGCCACACCATCGCGTCGCGGTGCACGATGAAGTCCACGACGACCGGCCGGTCGTTGATCGCCATGGCCTTCTCGATCACCGCGTCCACGCTCCCGGCGTCGTCGCACCGCAGGCCGACGCAGCCATAGGCCTCGGCGAGCTTGACGAAGTCCGGGATGCGGGTGCCCATGGGCTTCGCCACCCCGCCACCCTGGACCAGCTCAGCCTCGGCCAGCCCGGCCTGGGCGCCGCGGTCCAGGTCGGTGTTGGAGTACCGCTCGTTGTAGAAGAGCGTCTGCCACTGCCTGACCATGCCGAGATTGCCGTTGTTGATGATCGCGACCTTGATCGGGATGCCGTCCACCGCGCAGGTGGCCAGTTCCTGATTCGTCATCTGGAAGCAGCCGTCACCGTCAATGGCCCACACGCACGTGTCCGGGCGGCCCACCTTGGCCCCCATCGCGGCGGGCACGGCGTACCCCATGGTGCCCGCGCCGCCGGAGTTCAGCCAGTGACCGGGCCGCTCATGCCGGATGAACTGGGCGGCCCACATCTGGTGCTGGCCGACGCCGGCCACGTACACCGCGTCCGGGCCGACGATCTTCCCGATGCGCTCGATCACATACTGCGGCGCCAGCGAGCCGTCCGAGGGCTGGTCGTAGCCCAGCGGGTAGGTGGTGCGCCACGCGTCGAGCTGGGACCACCAGGCCGAAAGGTCCGGCTTACGGCCCGCCTGCTGCTCGGCACCGACCGCGGTGAGGAGTTCGGTGATCACCTCCCGGCAGTCCCCGACGATGGGCACGTCAGCCCGGCGGTTCTTGGAGATCTCGGCCGGGTCGATGTCGGCGTGCACGACGGCGGCGCCCGGGGCGAAGCTGTCCAGCTTGCCGGTCACCCGGTCGTCGAACCTGGCGCCCAGGGTGATCAGCAGGTCCGCCTTCTGCAGCGCACCCACCGCGGCCACCGTGCCGTGCATGCCGGGCATGCCCAGGTTCTGCGGGTGGCTGTCCGGAAAGCCGCCCCGCGCCATCAGCGTGGTCACGACCGGAATGCCGGTCAGCTCGGCGAGTTCCACGAGTTCCTTGCTGGCCCCCGACTTGATCACGCCTCCGCCGACGTACAGGACGGGGCGCTTGGCCTCGGAGATCATCCGGGCCGCCTCGCGCACCTGCCGGGAGTGCGGCCGGGTCACCGGATGGTATCCGGGCAGGTCGAAGGGGACCGGCCAGCGGAACTCGGTGATCGACTGCAGGGCATCCTTGGCGATGTCCACCAGCACCGGTCCCGGCCGGCCCGTCGAGGCCACGTGGAACGCCTCCGCGACCGTCCTGGCGATGTCGTCGGCTTTGGTGACCAGGAAGTTGTGCTTGGTCACCGGCAGGCTGATCCCGGAGATGTCCGCCTCCTGGAACCCGTCCGTGCCGATCAGCGCGGACGGCACCTGGCCGGTGATAGCGACCACCGGGACCGAGTCCATGTAGGCATCGGCCAGCGGGGTCACCAGGTTGGTGGCACCGGGGCCGGACGTCGCCATGCACACCCCCGGCCGCCCGGTCACCTGCGCGTATCCCGTGGCGGCGTGCCCGGCCCCCTGCTCGTGCCGGACCAGGATGTGCCGGACGGTGGCCGAGTCGAAGAGCGGGTCGTAGGCGGGCAGGATGGCGCCGCCCGGGATGCCGAAGACGACTTCGACGCCCAGTCGCTCCAGCGCCGCGACCAGCGCCTGGGCACCCGTCAGCCGGGAGCCGACCGCCGCGGTCAGCCCGGTGCGCGGGTGGCCGGGCGGCGCGGGTGCGGCCTGCGGCGGGGGTGCGGCCTGCGGCGGGGGTGGTGGCGGCCG
>CAYPQM010000137.1:10254-19084 GCA_964412845.1 uncultured Streptosporangiaceae bacterium | reverse complement strand
GGGTGAGAACAGGACACGGCGAAGCTCAAGATCGCACGGCGGACAAAGCCCGCTGCCAAGCTGCCTCGGGGGGTCGAAAAGCCTCCCTGCGGCAATCTTGCCCCTCAAAGTGCCCTCAGAAGGAAGCAGACCCACCCCCGGCGATCAAGGAGAGGGCCTCTGACCTGGGTGGAGCTAAGGAGATTCGAACTCCTGACCTCTTGCATGCCATGCAAGCGCTCTACCAACTGAGCTATAGCCCCTTGGTCGCCGCGCGCAGCCTTCTGCCCGCGGCGCCACGCCAGTGTACAAGACCGGAAGGGGTTAGCGGTCGTCGCTTAGCACTGGCTCGGGAAGGGTTCCCGCGTTGTGCTCGAGCAGACGCCAGCGACCACGGCGCCGGCCGACGACTGACCAGGCACAGTTCGCCAGCGGGCCGATCGCACCCCAGTATTCTTCCGGCAGGCCTAGCAGGCGTTCAACTCCTAGCCGGACGGCTGCGCCGTGGCTGACCACGACGGCGAGCGACCCTGGCTCAAGGCTTTCCGCGATCCGCTCCAGCGCCGCGCCTGCGCGCTCCGCGACCATCGCGGACGACTCCCCGTCCGGGGGTAGCCAGGAAGCGTGCTCCGCGGGGAAACGTGCCCGGATCTCGACGTCCGTCAGCCCTTCCCATGCGCCCCCGTGACGTTCCCGCAAATCCTTGTCGGTCGTGACGGTGAGCCCGGTCAGCCTGGCCAGCGGCGCCGCGGTGGCCAGCGCGCGCCCGAGGTCCGAGGAGATGATCGCAGCGGGCCGCAGCGCGGCCAGCAGCCCGGCAGCCCGCACCGCCTGCTGCTCCCCCACCGCGTCCAGCGGGATGTCACTCTGGCCCTGGAAGCGGCCTTCGACATTCCACCGTGTCTGCCCGTGCCGCCACAACACTAGCCTGGTTGAGTCGCCCCAGTAATGCTGCAACGCGGGCGGTCCCCCGCGGGCCTCTGGCGAGGTACTGTCGCACCCCGCTTCCGCGCCGCCGCCCGTTTCCGCACCGCCGCTCCCCGAGGTCAGCGACCCGCCTTCCGGGGTCAGCGATCCGCCGCCGTCCGCGGTCAGCGTGGTTCCGCGCTGCCGGGCCCGGCGACCGACACCGGCTCGGGCAGGACGATCCGCGGGCAGTCCTTCCAGAGCCGCTCCAGCCCGTAGAACGTCCGCTCCTCGGCGTGCTGTACGTGCACGACGATGTCGAGGTAGTCGAGCAGGATCCAGCGGCCTTCCCGCTCACCTTCGCGGCGCACCGGCTTGGCCCCGGCCTTGCGCAGCTTGTCTTCGATTTCGTCGACGATCGCGCGTACCTGGCGGTCGTTGGCGGCCGAACAGAGCAGGAACACGTCTGTGATGACGAGCTGCTCACTCACGTCGTAGGCGATGATGTCACTGGCGAGCTTGTCTGCCGCAGCCTCTGCGGCGATGGCCGCAAGCTCCACGGCCCTGCTGGTGGCGGTCACGTGTGTTGTTCGTCCTCCTCCGACGAGCCTGCTGCGCTCAAGAGACCCTCTCGGCCTGCTGCGCCCAAATGTGCCCGATCTGGCCTAACCCCAACCCTGGCCGGACCCCTGCCCGGCCTTCCAACCCTGGCCGGACCCCTGCCCGGCCTTGGCGAACCGCCGCGCGGCCGTTGCCGAACCTGCAGGTCCATCTACCGACCGCGCAGCGCCGACCGCACAAGCCCGATCCGGCCGAGTGGCGGCGCACTTCAGGGTAACCCGATCCGGCCATATCACGCGCCGGGTCGGCCACCCTCCTGCTGGTAGAGGTGGCGTTTCGCGATGTACTGCACGACACCGTCGGGCACCAGGTACCAGACGGGCTCCCCCGCTACGACACGCTGCCGGCAGTCGGTCGAGGAGATCGCCAGCGCGGGAATTTCCACCAGGCTGATCCCCTCGCTGGGCAGCCCGTGCGCGGTCAGCTGGTGCCCGGGCCGGGTGCACCCGACAAAGTGCGCGAGCTTGAACAACTCGTCCGCGTCCTGCCAGGACATCATCCGGGACAGGGCGTCAGCGCCGGTGATGAAGTACAGTTCCGCGGCCTCGCCCCGTACCGAGCGGAGTTCCCGCAACGTGTCAATGGTGTAGGTGGGGCCCGGCCGGTCGATGTCCACCCGGCTGACCGAAAACCGCGGGTTCGACGCGGTCGCGATCACTGTCATCAGGTAGCGGTCCTCGGATGGCGAGACGCGGCGGTCGTCCTTCTGCCATGGCTCGCCGGTGGGCACGAATACCACCTCGTCCAGCGCGAAGAACTGCGCCACCTCGCTCGCGGCCACCAGGTGACCGTGGTGGATGGGATCGAACGTGCCGCCCATTACCCCGATCCGCTCGCCGGGCGGACCGGCCTCAGCGTTCATAACCAGACTCTAGCCATCAATCCAGGCCGGCCAGCCGGGACCCGGCATCAACCGGGGCCCGCCAGCAACCGAGACCCAGCATCAACCGAGACCCGGCAGCGGCGGGCCGCCTTCCCGCCAGCGCACCACCCGGACCGCCTTGCCGATCTCACTGCGCGGAACCGCGCCCGAGGGCAGCACCTGGACGCCGATACGCACGCCGAGCGCCTCGCGCAACCTGGACTCCAGAGCCGCCACCGAGGGCCACGCGGTGTCCGAGCCGGAGCGGCCAGGGGATTGCGCTCGGTATTCGCAGTAGGCCAGCAGTTGCACCGCGTCCCCCCGCTCGTCCAGGACCAGCAGGTAATCGGCGGAGAGCGCCGAGTCGGCGAGGAGCACCCGTTCCACCTCACTGGGGTAGACGTTTACGCCACGGATGACCAGCATGTCATCGCGCCGACCGGCGATCTTGCTCATCTTCACCAGGGTCCGTCCGCAGATGCACGGGCCACGGCGCAGCGCGGCCATATCCCCGGTCCGGTAGCGCAACAGCGGCAGCGCTTCCTTGGTGGGGGCGCTGAACACCAGCTCGCCCAGGGTCCCGTCGGGCACCGGCGCGCCGGTCACCGGGTCGATCGCCTCGACCAGGAAATGGTCCTCGTTGACGTGCAGCCCGTCGGCGGCCTCGAAGCACTCGGCGGCCACCCCGGGCCCGATCACCTCCGACAGCCCGTAAATGTCCAGGGCCCGCAGGCCGAGCAGGTCCTCGATGCGGGCGCGCAACTGCGCCGACCAGGGTTCAGCACCAAACAGGCCGGCCGACATCGGCAGTTGCCCCGCCAGGCCCGCCTCAGCCAGCGCCTCACCGAGCCGGATGGCGTACGAGGGCGTGCAGGTCAGGATGTCCGGCCGCAAGTCGCGGATCAGGGTGACCTGCCGCGCCGTCATCCCGCCCGAGGCCGGCACGACCGCCGCGCCGAGCTCGATCGCGCCCTGGTGAATGCCGAGCCCTCCGGTGAACAGGCCATATCCGTAGGCGTTGTGCACGACGCTGCGCCTGGTGGCCCCCGCCGCGGCGAGCGCCCGCGCACACATCCGCGCCCAGAGCACCAGGTCAGCGCGGGTATAGGTGACAAGCGTGGGCCGGCCGCCCGTGCCGCTCGAACCATGGAATGCGACAACCTCCGACCGATCAACCGCCACCATCCCCCACGGATACTCGTCCCACATGTCCTCCTTCACCGTCATCGGGAGACGCGGCAGATCGCCCAGGGTGACGTCACGACCCCCGGTGACGCCGATGGCCTTGAGCCGCCTGCCCTGCACCCCATCCACGCTGAGCAGCCGGTCGACCAGCCCGCGCAGCCGTTCCTGCTGGACCTCGGCCCGCAGCTCGGCGGGCATCGACTCCGCGTCGGGCTCGAACATGGGGCTCACCTCTCGCGGCCGCACGTCGGCGGACAGCCGCGTCGACAGATTAAGGTGCCATTCGCCAGAAAAACAGTGCGATCATGAAGCGCCACTCGCGGGGACGCCTAGCATGGCTGACATGACCACTGTGCCGGATCGTTCCCGTGTCCGCCTGCCCGGGATCAGTTCACGGGCCTACGAGCACCCTGCGGATCGCTCGGCGCTCGTGGCATTGCGCAAGCTCACCGGCTTCGACGTACTGCTCCGCCGCATCGCCGGGATGTTCAGCGACCGGAGCCTGCGGCTGCTGTTCCTGGCCGACTCGGTGCGGGCCTCCCAGGAGCAGTTCCCGCACCTGCACGAGCTGGTGCTGGACGGTGCCGCCATTCTTGACTTGCCTGAGGTGCCTGAGCTGTTCGTCATGCAGCACCCGGTGCCGAACGCGATGGCCCTCGGCTCGGACAAGCCCTTCCTCGTGCTCACCACCGGCCTGGTGGACCTGTTCGACGGCGAGGAACTGCGCTGGGTGATCGGGCATGAGCTCGGGCACGTGCTGTCCGGGCACACGGTCTACCGGACGATGCTGTTCCACCTCACCCGGCTGGCCACCCGGATGGCGTGGTTCGCCATCGGCTATATCGGCCTGCGGGTGATCATCGCCGGACTGGAGGAGTGGTACCGCAAGTCCGAATTGTCCTGTGACCGGGCCGGCGTACTGGCCGGGCAGGACCCCAGTGCCGCCCGGCGCAGCCTGATGAAGCTCGCGGGTGGCTCGCGGCTGTCCGAGCTGAGCCCGGACGCGTTCCATCAGCAGGCCCGCGAGTACGACGCCGTTCCCGACGTCCGGGAAGGGTTGCTGAAGCTGCTGCAGATGCAGGGCAACACGCACCCGTTCGCGGTAGTCCGCTTCGCCGAACTCGACCGCTGGATGGCTGAGGGCGACTACGAGACCATCCTGGCGGGCAACTACCCGCTCCGTGAAGACGACGAGCACACCTCGGTCACCGACGAGATGCGGGCCGCGGCCAGGTCCTACCAGGAGTCGTGGAGCCGCACCTCTGACCCGTTCATCGGGTTGGTCAAGGGCGCCGCGGAGACGGCCGCCGGGGGCGCGGAACGCCTGTTCAGCATGTTCGGCGGCCGCCGCGACAGCAGCGGAGACTCCTGAGCCAGCAGCGGAGACTCCAGAGCCGGCACAGTCACACCAGAGCCGGCACAGTCACCCTGAAGCCGATGGCGTCACTCCAGAGCCAGCGGGGTCACTCCAGAGCCGGCACCATCATCCGCCGCGACGGCGGCGGGGGCTCCTGAGCACCACCAGATCGTCGCGGTGCACGATCTCACGCTCATACTCGGGCCCGCGCTCAGCGGCGAGCCATTTCGTGGAGCGGCCCATCAGCGCGGGGATCTCCGCCGCGTCGTAGTTGACCAGGCCGCGGGCGACCACGTGGCCGCTGGAGTCGCACAGGTCCACCGGGTCGCCTGCGTCGAAGCTGCCCTGCACGCCGGTGATCCCGGCGGGCAGCAGCGAGGCGCGGCCAGCCCGGACCGCTGTGACAGCCCCGTCGTCGAGCAGCAGCCGGCCCTGTCCGACGGTGGCGTGGGCCAGCCACAGCTGCCGTGTGGTAGGCCGTTTGTTGCCGGGCGCGAAGTAGGTCCCCACCGGCTGCCCGGCCAGCGCGGCGGCCGCCTGGTCCGCGCTGGCCAGCACGGTGGGGATGCCCGCCTCTGTCGCGATCATCGCGGCGTCAACCTTGGTCACCATGCCACCGGTGCCGATGCTGCCGCCGACGCCATTCCCGGCGCCTTTCCCAAGGCCCGGTCCAGCGTTACCTGGCCCGGCACGGCCAAGTGTCACGCCGTCCAGGTCGGCCCGGCTGAGGACCTGGGTGATCCGCCGGGCGCCGGCTCGGCGCGGGTCCATGTCGTACAGGCCGTCCACGTCGGACAGCAGGATCAGCGCCCCGGCCCTGACCACGTGGGCGACCAGCGCAGCAAGACGGTCATTGTCGCCGAACCTGATCTCGTCGGTGGCTACCGTGTCGTTCTCGTTCACGATCGGCAGGATCCCGAGTTCAAGCAGACGGCCCAGCGTGCGCTGGGCGTTCCGGTAGTGCGCGCGGCGCATCAGGTCGTCCGCGGTCAGCAGGATCTGCCCGGTACGCACATCATGCCGGGCAAAAGCCGCCGAGTACCTGGCGACCAGCAAGCCCTGCCCCACGCTCGCCGCGGCCTGCTGGGTCGCCAGGTCACGCGGTCGGCGGGGCAGCCCGAGCGGGGCCAGCCCGGCCGCGATGGCGCCGGAGGAAACGAGCACGACCTGGGTGCCCCGCGCCGTGCGGTCCGCCAGGGCGTCGGCCAGCGCGCCGATCCGGTCGTCGTCGATCCTGCCGTCAGCGGTGGTGAGTGACGACGAGCCCACCTTGACCACGACCCGGGTGGCCGCGACGATATCCGGCCGGGTGCCGGCCCGCACCTCGCTGGTCACGGCGCCAGCCTCAACTCCACCGCGACGAGCCATGGCAGCGCCCCGCCCCGGGCATGGCGGCACCGCAACGACAGTAAAACGCTTCTACTGTCGTTGGAACGACAGCAAATCGCTTCCCATGCCGTCGCCGGCCGCTCATGGCGCCAGCCTCCGGTCGGTGCCGCGCGGGCCGAGGCCGCGGCCGTACGATGACCCGGCCGGTATTTCCGGGTCCCAGTCGAATACGACCGCGTCTGGACCCTCGCCGATGACCACTTCGCAGCCTGCCTGCGCCCCCGCCTTGGCCAGCGCCTCCTCGATACCGATCCGGGCGAGCCGGTCCGCGAGATAGCCGACCGCCTCCTCGTTGCCGAAGTCCGTCTGCTGAACCCAGCGCCAGGGCTTCTCACCGTGCACATGAAAACTGTTGTCGCCCAGCGCCACCACGTCGAACTCCGGGCCGCCAACGGGCGCCGGCCGGATCACGTGCCTGGTCGGCTCGACAATGGGGGCCGCGGCACGCTGCTCGGCGATCACCCGGCCGATCGTGAAGGCGAGTTCGCGCAGGCCTTCCCGGGTGGCGGCGGAGACCTGGCATACCGTCAGCCCTCGCGCGGTGAGCACCGGGGCGGCCTGAGCGGCCAGCTCACGGGCCGCTGGCACGTCGATCTTGTTGAGGGCAACGATCCGGGGCCGGTCCCGCAGGCTGGCGCCGGTGGCGTCCTCGTAGGCGTCAAGCTCGGCCTCGATCACGTCCAGGTCGGTGACCGGATCGCGGCCCGGTTCCCCGCCAGCAACCGCGGCGGCGCAGTCAAGCACATGGACCAGCACGGAACAGCGCTCCACATGCCTCAGGAAGTCCAGGCCGAGTCCCTTGCCCTGACTCGCGCCGGGGATCAGCCCGGGCACATCGGCCACCACGAACTGGGTATCCCCCGCCTCCACCACCCCGAGATGCGGAATCAGCGTAGTGAACGGGTAGTTCGCGATTTTCGGCTTGGCCGCGGACATGGCCGAGATCAGCGACGACTTGCCCGCGTTGGGGAACCCCACCAGGCCCGCGTCGGCCACGGTCTTGAGTTCGAGCACCAGGGCACGTTCAACGCCCCGTTCTCCCCGGAGGGCGAATCCTGGCGCCTTGCGCCGCGGCGAGGCGAGGGCCGCGTTGCCCAGGCCGCCCCGGCCACCTTGCGCGGCGACGAACCTCGTCCCGACTCCGACGAGATCGGCGAGCACCTCCCCATCCTCTGTCTTCACTACCGTGCCGTCCGGCACGCGCAGCACCACGTCGGCCCCCTCGGCGCCACTCCGGTGGGAGCCGCTGCCCTGTGTCCCGTTGCCCGCGCGGCGCACTGGCCGGCGGTGGAAGTCGAGCAGGGTGACCACACCCTGGCCCACCTCGAGGATCACATCGCCGCCACGCCCGCCGTTGCCGCCGTCCGGGCCGCCGAGCGGCTTGAACTTCTCCCGGTGGACCGAGGCGCAGCCGTTCCCGCCATCGCCCGCCTTCACGCGGAGGGCTACCTGGTCTGCGAACTCGGCCACTGCCTGTCCTTCTGGGTTACTGGGGCACTGCACACGTCAGGGGCGGACCGGCTACGGTCCGCCCCTGACGTCTGGTCTGGATGAAATAGCTTCCTGGCGGACCTAACCCGCTACCGGAACGGGTTCCTGCGCCGGGACCGCGACGATGCTCACCGCTCGCCGACCGCGCACCCGGCCGAACTCGACCTTGCCGCTGATGAGCGCGAACAGGGTGTCATCCCCGCCGCGGCCGACACCCGGGCCGGGGTGAAAGTGGGTGCCGCGCTGGCGCACGATGATCTCGCCCGCGTTTACCTGCTGCCCGCCGAACCGCTTGACGCCGAGGCGCTGGGCGCTGGAATCGCGGCCGTTACGGCTCGACGACGCGCCCTTCTTGTGTGCCATGTCAACCCGCCTTCTTCCCTGCTGCGGCCTTCCCGGCGGTGATGCCGGTGATCTTCAACTGGGTGTACCGCTGGCGGTGACCCAGGCGACGGCGATAGCCAGTCTTGTTGCGGTAATGAATCATGCTGATCTTGGGGCCGGCGACGGCACCCACGATCTCCGCAGTGATCTTGTACCGGCCGAGTTCGGCCGGGGTGCTGATGACCTTGTCGTCATCAACGACGAGCAAGGCGGTCAGGGTCACGCTGGAGCCGACCTCGCCGGCGAGCGTGTCGACGGTGAGGACGTCGTCCACCGCCGCCTTTTCCTGCCTGCCACCGCAGCGCACGATCGCGTACACCGAGAACTCTCTCTCTGCCTTGTGCGGGCCCAGCGCGCCGCCCGCGGAAGCGGGGCGACATCACGACGAGAGCCTGCCTGCCTTGCACACGGCACCCTGGGGCGACCCGCCCCGGATCCTTCTGTGCGCCGACCACTCAGGTTATCAGACGGCCAGGGGAACTCAGCTCCCCGCCGGTAGTTCGTCCGACGATCCGGTGCCCGCATTGTCGCCCTCAACTGTGGGGGCTGCGGCGGCCGGGTAATCCCGGCCGTCCGGAGCAGCGACGGCTGCGGGCGGGTCCAGGACCGGCTGGCCGGCCGACGGCAGATCCGGAGCCGAATTGCCAAGCCCTGGC
>CAYPQM010000137.1:0-10154 GCA_964412845.1 uncultured Streptosporangiaceae bacterium | reverse complement strand
ACCACGCTCCGGCAAGTCCGGAACCACATCACCGTGCCCGGGCAAGTCCGGAGCCGCAGCGCCGTGCCCGGGCAAGTCCGGAGCCGCAGCGCCGGGAGCGGCCTGGTCCGCGGGGAGGTGCGTCGACCCGTCGATGAGCGCCTGGTCAGGGGGGCCCTGTTCCCTGGTCGCGGACCGGCGACGACGACGGCCGCCCAGCCTGGCCGCGCCCGCCTCGGCGCCCGCATCCTCACCAGCGGCCTCGCCGGTGCCCGCAGAGTAGCTGCCATCGGCGTAGCCAGTTCCGCCTGACCCTGACCCAGCAGACCCTGACCCAGCAGATCCCGTCACACCTGAGCCGGCCGCAGCAGCCCCGTACCCCTGCGCTGTCGGTGCGTCCGACCCCCGTGCGTCCGACCCCGGTGTGTCCGAGCCCGGCAGGTGGGAATCGACTGCGGCGCCAGTCCCGGCCGGAGCCGAGCCCACAGCAGCCAGCCCAGCAGCCGGCCCGGTATCTACGTGATCGGCCTTGCCGTTCCGGTCCTGGCGGCCACCCCGGGCCTGCCTGCCGTCCTTCGACTGGCGGCCGTCCGTCTTGGCGCCGCGCCCGCGCTGGCCTTCCGGGGCATGGTCGGTGAGTTCCAGCGACACGATGCGGCCGCGCCCGTTGCAGCACTCACAAGGCTCGGAGAACGCTTCAAGCAGGCCGCTGCCGACCCGCTTGCGGGTCATCTGCACCAAGCCGAGCGAGGTGACCTCGGCGACCTGGTGCTTGGTCCGGTCCCGCGCCAGGCATTCCAGCAGCCGCCGCAGCACCAGGTCCCGGTTGCTCTCCAGGACCATGTCGATGAAGTCGATCACGATGATCCCGCCGATGTCGCGCAGCCGGAGTTGGCGGACCATCTCCTCGGCCGCCTCCAGGTTGTTGCGGGTGACCGTCTCCTCCAGGTTTCCGCCCTTGCCGGTGAACTTCCCGGTGTTGACGTCCACCACGGTCATGGCCTCGGTATTGTCGATCACCAGTGAGCCGCCGCTGGGCAGCCACACCTTCCGCTCCAGCGCCTTGGCCAGCTGCTCGTCGATGCGGTACCTGGCGAACGCGTCATCTTCGTCGTCGTCCCAGCGCACCAGCCGGTCGGCCAGATGCGGGGCCACGTAGCGGACGTACTCATCGACCAGGTCCCAGCCTTCGTCACCGGCCACGACCAGCGTGCTGAAGTCTTCGTTGAAGATGTCCCTGACCACGCGGATGGTCAGGTCAGGCTCGCTGTAGAGGAGGTCGGGAGCATTCGCTGTCTTCGCCTTGCGCTCGATGCTCTCCCACTGGGCGGACAGCCGGGCCACGTCCTGGGCCAGTTCCTCCTCGGCCGCGCCTTCGGCCGCGGTGCGCACGATCACGCCCGCGCCGTCTGGCATCACCTGCTTGAGGATCTGCTTCAGCCGGGTCCGCTCCTTGTCGGGCAGCTTGCGGCTGATACCCATCATGGACGCGCCGGGCACGTAGACCAGATAGCGGCCGGGCAGGCTCACCTGGCTGGTCAGCCGCGCTCCCTTGTGCCCGACCGGGTCCTTGGTCACCTGGACCAGCACTGACTGGCCTGACTTGAGCGCCGATTCGATCCGCTTGGAGTCACCTTCAAGGCCACTGGCATCGAAATTAACTTCACCGGCATACAGGACGGCGTTCCGTCCCTTGCCTACGTCGACGAACGCCGCCTCCATGGACGGCAGGACGTTCTGCACCTTGCCGAGATAGACGTTGCCGACGAACGACTGATGGCTTGACTTGTCCACGTAATGCTCGACAAGCACGCCGTCCTCGAGCACCGCGATCTGGGTCCGCTCGCCGCGCTGGCGGACGACCATGACCCGGTCGACGGCTTCCCGCCGGGCCAGGAACTCGGACTCGGTGATGACCGGCGGGCGGCGCCGGCCGGACTCGCGGCCCTCCCGGCGACGCTGCCGCTTCGCCTCAAGCCGCGTTGAGCCCCGCACCGACTGGACATCGCCGGATGACCCGGAATCCTCCGGGCCGTGCTGCCGGGACGGACGCACGTGCACCACGGTGTTGGGTGGGTCGTCAGGAGTCGGCTGGTCGGCATCGGCGACCGAGCCGCGGCGCCGCTTGCGCCTGCGCCGCCTGGTGCCACCCGGCCCGTCGTCGCCGTCCTGGCCGTCGCCGGGCTCATCATCGTCACCGGCCGTCCCGTCGTCGGCCGTCTTGGCGTCGGCCTCGGCCGGCTTCCGCCTGCCCCCGCGGGCCTGCGGGGCATCGGCGACCTCACCATCGGCCCCGTCCGCGGCGTCTTCGCCGCCGGGCGGGTCGCCATCGGTACGGGTCCGTGACCGGCCGCCGCGGCGCCTGCGGCGCGGCGTGGCCCCATCGCTGTCGGCCTCGTGCTCATCGGCCGCGGCGGGACCGGCACCAGCGTGCTGGTTAGCCGTTGCCTCGCCGGCCGGTGCGCCCGGCCCGTCGGCGCCATCATGATCTGCGGTCTTGCCCCGGGTGGTCCGGCGCCGGGATGACCCGCTCCGGTCCCGGGCAGGCCCGTCCGGCTCGCCGCCGCCCCGGGGGGCTGAGCTGTCGTCGCGCTGGCGGTCATCGCCGGCCGACTCACCGGCCGCGGGCGGCTGGAAGATGACGGGCGGGGGCTGGAAGGTCGCAGGCGGGATCGCGGCGGGCGGAGCCGCCGACCGCACCCCCACCGGCGGCGCGCCAATCGGCGACACAACCGGCGGCACGGCATTGCGCGACACCGCGGCCGGCGGCACCGTAACCGGCGGCACCGTAACCGGCGGCACGGGCGGCTCAGCGGGCGGGCCTGCCGCCCGGGTCACGGCGCGACGGGTACGCCCCGTCGTTCTGCGGCCCCCCGCAGCGGCCGTGCCGCCTTCGGGGTCCGCAGGCTGCTGGGCCCCCGCATCGGGCCCATTGGCGGCCGGCTGTGCACGGCCGGCCGGCGTAGCTGCTACGCCAGCAGGATCAGTGCCCCCGTGCCTTTCACGATCGTTTCCACTGTCGTTCAGCTCGGTCTCGAGCATCCGGGTTGTCTCCCGTCGGGCTCCCGGGCGCGTGGGTCCGCAAGGAACCCGCCGCTCCGCGCAGGAGCTTGTCGTACGCGCTCGCTGGGAGGGCGCCCGTCTCGTGGACGGCCAGCGCTCCCCGGCGCGTTGTCTCTGTCTGTCCCTGTGCCGCGCCCTGCACGTGCGCCTCGGCTGCAGCCAGGTGGGACTCGGTTGTCCCGGAGGGCTCTGTCGCCCCGAAGGACTCGCTCGCCCCCGAAAACTCAATCGTCCCGCCAGGTCCGCCGGGCGTGTCAGGCCCGCCAGCCCCAGCAGCGGCCGCCACTGCGGCGAGTGGCCCCTGCGCCAGCCTGGTCACCAGCGGTGGTGACGACGGCGCAAGAGCAGCAACGCGGCGAAGTGCGGCCAGGATGTCGTCGGGTCGTACGGCAGGTGTCACGTGCCGAACAACCATTCGAAGTATCGCATACCCGGCGTTCCGCTCGTCGATGGCACGCCGGTCCAGCTCCATGGTGACCACCGCGGCGCGGGCGTCCATGCGCCTGATCCCCTTACCGGTCAGGCGCTCCACTTCCAGTGTGCCGGCAGCGAGAAATGCCTCGACTGCCGCCACCGCCTGTTGCGGCCCGACTCCAGGGAGGACAACCTGCCACTGTGACGCCTCCAGCGTGCTGGCGTCCAGGGACCCGGCTTCCTCGGTCACCTCGATCACATCAATCCCGTCCGGCAGGGCCGCGTCGAGCCCGTCCCGCACGTCGGCTACGGCGCGCGCTTCCGTGAGAGAAAGCTCCAGGTACTCGGCCTCACTCGCGGTCCCCGTCGGGGCCGCGCCAGCATAGGAGATCTTCGGGTGGGGCGTGAATCCGGCCGAGTAGGCGATGGGCAGACCTGCCCTGCGTACTCCGCGTTCAACGGCCCGCGCGATATCCCTGTGACTGGCGAAACGCATCCTGCCTCTTTTAGCGTACCGGACAAGAAGACGCTGGACGACGGGCGGTGGCGCGGCCTGCCCGGCCGACCGTGGTGGAACGGGACGCGGCATCTAACGGCCAGCCCCCGGAGCCGGTGCCGCGCTCGCCGGTGCGGCGGCCAGCACGGTCAACGGGAGCAGCCTGGCCCCGGTTGGCCCGGTCTGGATCTCCGTGCCCATGGTGGGGCACACGCCGCAGTCGAAACAGGGCGTCCAGCGGCAGTCCTCGACCTCGGCCGGCCCAGCCGGGTCGATGGCGTCCTGCCAGTCCTGCCAGAGCCAGTCGCGGTCAAGGCCGGCGTCGAGGTGGTCCCACGGCAGCACTTCGCTGTATTCGCGTTCGCGGGTGGTGTACCAGTCAAGGTCGATGCCGTCTTCGGCGAGGGCCTGGGCCGCGCAGCGCGCCCAGCGGTCGAAGGAGAAATGCTCGGTCCACCCGTCGAACCGTGCCCCATCCAGCCACGCCGCCTTGATCACCTTCGCGATCCTGCGGTCGCCGCGGGACAGCATGCCCTCGATGATGGACGGCCTGCCGTCGTGGTAGCGGTAACCCACCGCCTTGCCGTAGGCGGGATCGGACCGCAGCGCGGCACCGAGCTTGCGCAACCGGTCGTCCACGGTCTTGTGGTCGCACTGGGCCGCCCACTGGAAGGGCGTGTGCGGCTTGGGCACGAAACCGCCGATCGACACCGTGCAGCGGATGTCGTGCCGCCCGCTCGCTTCCCGGCCCGCCTTGATCACCCGGCCGGCCAGCCGGGCCACGGCGAGCACGTCCTCGTCGGTCTCGGTGGGCAGGCCGCACATGAAGTAGAGCTTCACCTGGCGCCAGCCGCTGGCGTAGGCGGTGGTGACGGTCCGGATCAGGTCGTCCTCGGTGACCATCTTGTTGATCACCTTGCGGATCCGTTCTGAGCCGCCCTCCGGGGCGAAGGTCAGCCCGGACCGGCGGCCGTTCCGGCTCAGTTCGTCGGCCAGCGTCACGTTGAAGGCGTCCACCCTCGTCGAGGGCAGGGACAGCCCGATGTTGCTGCCCTCGTACCGGTCGGCCAGGCCGGTGGCGATCTCGTTGATCTCGCTGTGGTCGGCGCTGGACAGCGAGAGCAGCCCGACCTCGTCGAGCCCGCTCGCGGCCAGCCCGCGCTGGACCATGTCGCCGATCGTGGTGATGCTGCGCTCGCGCACCGGACGGGTGATCATCCCGGCCTGGCAGAACCGGCAGCCTCTGGTGCAGCCGCGGAAGATCTCCACGCTGAACCGCTCGTGCACCGACTCCGCCACCGGCACCAGCGGCTTGGCCGGGTACTGCCAGGCGTCCAGGTCCATCACCGTGTGCTTGGCGATGCTGTAGGGGGCCTCGGAGCGGTTCGGCGCGACCCGCTTGATCCGGCCGTCCGGCAGGTAGTCGACGTCGTAGAAACGCGGGACATACACCCCGCCGTCAGCGGCCAGCACCGTGAGCAGGCCATCCCGGCCGCCGGGGCGGCCGGCCGCCTTCCACTGCCTGATCAGTGCCGAGATCGTCAGCGCGGCCTGCTCGCCGTCGCCGAGCACCGCCCCGTCGATGAACTCCGCGATGGGCTCGGGGTTGAAGGCGGCATGCCCGCCCGCCAGCACCACCGGGTCATCCGCCCCCCGGTCCGCGGCGGCCAGCGGGATCTGGGCCAGGTCGAGCGCGCTGAGCAGGTTCGTGTAGCCCAGTTCCGTGGCGAAGCTCACGCCGAGCACGTCGAACGCCCGTACCGGCCGGTGCGCGTCCACGGTGAACTGGGGAATCCCGTGCTCCCGCATCAGGGCTTCGAGATCTGGCCAGACACTGTAGGTGCGCTCGGCGAGCACGCCATCGGATCCGTTAAGTACCTCGTAGAGGATTTGGATTCCCTGGTTGGGCAGGCCGATCTCATAGGCATCCGGGTACATGAGCGCCCACCGGACATCCGCCGCGTCCCAGTCGCTGACCACGGAGTTCAGCTCGCCGCCGACATACTGGATCGGCTTGCGCACCAGCGGGAGCAGCGGCTCCAGCCGGGGATACACCGATTCAACGGGCATTGCCACAGCCTACTTGGGGCCAGCTCCGCCCGCGTTCCGGGCGGCCGTGTCCCTAGTCGAAGACGGAGTGGCGGCGGTGCACGGCCTGCAGCACGCCGATGGCGATCATGTCGGCGAACATGGCGGAGCCGCCGTAGGACACGAAGGGCAGCGGCAGCCCGGTGACCGGGGTGATCCCGATCGTCATCCCGATGTTGATGAAGGCCTGGATGGCGAACCAGATCGCGATGCCGGCGGCGACCAGCAGCCCGAACTGGTCATCAGCACGGACCGCGATGCGCAGCGAGCGGATCAGCAGCACGGCGATCAGGCCGATGATCGCGATCGTGCCGATGAAGCCGAGTTCCTCGCCGGCCACCGCGAAGATGAAGTCGGTGTGCTGCTCGGGCACGAAGTTGCCGGCCACCAGCGAGCCGTGGAACAGCCCCTGGCCGGACAGGCCGCCGGAACCGATTGCGATCTTCGCCTGAGCGGCGCTGTACCCGGTTCCCCTTGGGTCGGCCGACGGGTTGATGAACGCGGTGAGCCGCTGCACCTGGTAGGGCTTGAGCAGGTGCAGGCCCCACGTCACCAGCCCGGTCAGCGCGGTGACCGCGCCCAGCCCGGCCAGCCAGCGCAGCCGGATCCCGGACAGCGCGATCATCCCGACGAGCACCACCACCATCAGGATCGTGACCCCGAGGTCGGGCTGCGCCACCACCAGGGCCAGCGGCACCCCCCCGCAGGCCAGCGCCATCGCGAGATCCCGCACCCGCGGCCGCCGGTCCCCGTCACGCAGGTCACCGAGGATCATCGCGGTCATCAGGATCAGCGTGACCTTGGCGAACTCCGACGGCTCCGCCTGGAAGCCGCCGGGCAGCGCGATCCAGGAGTGCGCCCCGTTGACGACGCTGCCCACCGGGCTGAGCACCACCAGCAGCCCGAGGCAGGTCAGGGCGTAGCCGACCGGGGCGTAAATCCGCAGCATCCGGTAGTCCAGCGCGCTTACCCCGGCCAGCAGGATCAGGCCGATCACGATGTTGAGCAACTGCTTCTTCAGGTACGTCTGGGGATCGGCGCCCTCGTGCCGAAGCCCGTGCTGGGTGGCCGACCAGACCAGCAGCGTGCCGAACAGGCTGAGCCCGAGCACCGCGCCCATCAGCACCCAGTCGAACCGGCGCAGCGCGGACCGCCGGGCGACGGCGCGCTGCCACCAGGTCCTGGGCCGCAGCAGGCCGCCGGGCCGCAGGCCGCCGGGGCGCAGGCCACCGGGACCCGAGCCGCCGCGACGCAGCCCGCCCGGAGGCAGCCCGCCACCGGGCCGCAGCAGGCCACCAGGCCGCAGGCCGCCACCGGGCCGCAGGCCACTGCCAGGGCGCAGGCCGCCGGGGCGCAGGCCGCCGTAACCTGGCCTGGCCTGGCGGACCGACCTGGCCTGGCGGACCGGCCCGAGCCTGCCGTAGGCCGGGCCGCCGCGGCCCAGCCCGGAGCCGCGCCACGACATCATGGCAACCCCCGGTAGCCGGCCGGCGGGGTGAACACGCCGGACGAGGACACGCCGGGCAGCTTGGCGGGCGCCACGCCGCCTGGGAATGCCGCCGGGTGGCCCTCCAGGCCGTAGATGCCGTCCCAGATCTGCCGGGCGGCGGGCGCGGACACGTCGGCGCCCTCACCTGACTTGGGGACCATGACCACGACCACGTACTTCGGGTGGTAGGCCGGCGCGAACGAGGCGAACACCGAGGTGGCCTGGCCGCCCGCCACTTCCGCGGTACCGGTTTTGGCCGCGATCTGCAGCTTGGCCAGCGGGAACCCGGCGAATGCCCCAGCGGCGGTGCCCTGGGTCACCACGCTGACCAGGGCATCCCTGATGTAGTTCAGGGTGCCCCGGGACACCGGCAGGTGCCCGGTGACCTTCGGCTTGATCGTCGAGACCACTGCGCCGGTGGGCGACACGAGGGCGGAGCCAATCCGGGGGCTGTACACCGTGCCGCCGTTGGCGAGGGCGGCATAGGCCCGCGCCAGTTGCAGCGGGGTCACCGTCACGTACCCCTGGCCGATCGAGGCGTTGACCGCCTGGCCGGGCGTCCAGACGAAACCGGACTGGCAGTTGTCGTACTCGATCTGCTGGATGTAGGTCCCGTCCGCCACCCCGTTCTTGCACCAGAATTTCTGGTACTGCTTCCAGTAGTTGTACAGCCATTGCCGGGTGGGCACCGTGCCGGGCGACTCCTCCGGCAGGTCGATCCCGGTGTCCCGGCCGAATCCCCAGGCCAGCTCCATCTTCTGCATCTTCTGCACCGGCGCGCGGGGGTTGGCGACCAGGTCAGCATGCTGGTTGTCGGTCAGCCACAGCTGGTAGGCGATCTGGTAGAACACCGTGTCGCAGGACATGACGAGCGCCTCGTGCAGGGACATCTCGCCCAGGTTCTGCGTCGTCCAGTTGTTGAAGACATGCCCGGCGACGGTCACCGCACCCGGGCAGGAATAGGGGCCGGCCGGGCTGAAGCCGTTCGCGATGGCGGCCGCGGTGGAGGTGACCTTCCAGGTCGACCCCGGTGCATACTCACCCTGGGTGGCCCGGTTGAGGATGGGCTCACCACGCGAAGTGCCGAACAGCTCGCTGAACTGCGCCTGTGAGATGCCGCCTGACCACACGCTGGGGTTGTAGCTCGGATAGCTGGCCATCGCGATGATCCGGCCTTTGGTGGTCATCACCACCGCGGCGCCGGTGGTGGCGCCGGTGTTACCTTCCGCCTGCGCCCGCTGGATGGCCTGGCTGAGCGCGTTCGCGGTGTCGGCCTGGACCCGGGCGTTGATGCTGGTGACCAGGTTGTCACCGGCCTGCGCCGGGGTCTCCTTGACCGTGCCGGTCACCTGGCCCGCCGCGTTCACGGCCAGCACCTGCCGGCCTGCCGTGCCGCGCAGTTGCGCATCGTACTGCGCTTCCAGGCCCGACTGCCCGACGAGATCCACCCCGGAAAAGCCGGTCACCGGCAGGTGCCGCTGCTTCACCTCCTGCGGCGTGATGGGCTGCAGGTAGCCGAGGATCTGCGCGGCGTCCACGGCGGTCGATGCCGGGTAGCTGACCACCGGCTGGACCTGCGCGGTGACCCCGGGAAACTGGCGGTGGTCCTCCAGGATCTGCAAGGCGACCGTGTCGGAGACGTGCTGGTCCACCGGGATCGGCTGATACGGCGACCCGCTCCAGCAGGGCTGGGACACCCCGGCGGTGCACAGCCGGATCTTCTCCGAGAGCAGCCGGTAGGACATGCCGAGCAGCCGGGCCAGCCGGTGCAGCACGGCGGTGCCCCCGTCAGCCTGCTGCGACAGCGTCGTCCGGGCGACCGAGACGACCAGCGCCGTGTGGTTGTCCACCAGCGGACGGCCGACGTCGTCGACGATCTCGCCGCGGACCGACGGGACGATGACCTGCCTGGTCTGGTCCTGGGCGGCCAGGCTGACGTAGGACTGGCCGGTCATCACCTGCAGGTACCACAGCCGGCCGCCCAGCGAGATGAGCAGCGCCGCCACCACCACGTACAGCACCACCAGCCGCCGCCGCGACGCCGGGATCATGGCAGTCCCCCGGTCCGCTTGCTGCCGATCCGCCACACGACCGACCGGCGGCCGAACCGGGCGCGTCCGCGCCGGGGCCGCTGCAGGCCACCGGACGAGGCGCCCCGCAGTGGCCGGCGGCGGAAGTGCGGCTGGGCGCCTTTCCCATACCCGGAGCGAACCCCGCTACCAAACGATCCGCCGCCCCGGCTCATCCCGCTGCCCCCGGAGCCGCGGCCGCTGAATGCCCGGCCTCTCGGCATCCGGCCACCCAGTGTCTTGGAACCCAGTGCCCCGGAACCCAGTGCCCCGGAACCGGGCCGGCTGCCGCGCAGCGAGCTGCCGCCGGGCATCCGGCTGCGCAGCCGCAGGGGCACCTGGCGGGCAGGCCGGCCCTTGGCCATCGGAGCGCTGCTGGCCGAGCCACCGCGGCCATGACCGAAGCGCATGTGCACGGGACGAGAGGTGAGCGTCCTCGTCACCGCCGCGCGGCTGGCGGACCCAGCCTGCCCGCCGCGCAGCCGCAGGTGCGCTGGGCGCCCGGCGAGCAGCTGGGCCGCCGCCCGGCCCGCCCGCTGGCCCGCGCCGCCGACCC
>CAYPQM010000136.1:0-19153 GCA_964412845.1 uncultured Streptosporangiaceae bacterium | reverse complement strand
CACTTCGAGAAGTACCCGCAGCTGAACCAGTTGTTCAACGACGCCACCAAGCTCGCCGGTGGTGGCGGCGGCACGAAGAGCAGCACTGATGTGGCCACGGCCGATGCGCTGCTGGCCAAGATCGACGACATCAACAAGATTTTCTGGGAGACGAAGCAGGGCTGACGAGCCCGGAGAATCATTGATTGTTCAGCCGGAGGCCGCGCGGGTTACCCCCGGGCGGCCTTCGGCATTTCCCCCGGCGTTTGACGCTTCGTCCCAGGTCAGATGCGATTTCGGCACCCAGAAGCGCGGCGTAGCGTCAGCGTGGTGTGCCGCGGGCGGTAGGTTGCATGGCAGACGATGATGGCCGCGAGCCACGCAGAACGGCTGACGGCGCTGGAGGGCAGACGTGACCGAAAAGACGACCGCACCGGCAGCTGCGGGCGTATCAGCGACAGCGCAGCAGGGCGCGGGATCGCCCGACCGCGAGGCCGCGGACCAGGTGACGATCCGGATGCCCGCCGAGGGCGCCTATCTCTCCGTGCTGCGTACGGCTACCGCCGGCCTGGCCGCGCGGCTCGATTTCACCCTGGACGAGATCGAGGATCTGCGCATCGCCGTGGACGAGGCCTGCGGCATGCTGCTCAGCCAGGCAGCGCCCGGCGCGAGCCTGGCGTGTGACTTCACCCTGGGCGAGGACAGCATGACGATCGCCGTCTCGGTGCTCAGTCAGCGCGCCCAGCCACCTTCCCGCGACACCTTCGCGTGGACGGTCCTGTCGGCGCTGGCCGGCACCGTGGACGCCTGGGTGGGCCCCGGGAGCCAGGTCACCGTGATGCTCAGGAAGAGCCGCGAACCGTCGAGGTCCTTGTGACCGAGGAAATCGAGGTCCGGATGGCCGGGCAGGTCGATACCCGGGGGACCGCCGACATCGGCGTCCGGGTGACCAGCGAGGCCGGGGCCCAGGCCCAGCCCGACGAGGCGATTGCCCCCGTCACGACCAGGGTCCAGCACGCCGTGCAGGACCGGGGCCGCGCCAGGGAACTGTTCGTGCGGCTGGCCGCCCTGCCCACCGATGATCCGGACCGGCTGCGCATCCGTGGCGAGCTGGTCGAGCTGCACCTGCCGCTGGTGGAGTACCTGGCCCGGAGGTTCCGCAACCGGGGTGAATGGCTGGATGACCTCACCCAGGTGGCCACGATCGGCCTGATCAAGTCGATCGACCGATTCGACCTGGAACGCGGGGTTGAATTCTCTACCTACGCGACGCCCACCATCGTCGGCGAGATCAAACGCCATTTCCGCGACAAGGGCTGGGCTGTCCGGGTGCCGCGGCGGCTGCAGGAGCTGAAGCTCGCGCTGACCAAGGCCGTCGGCGATCTCGCCCAGAAAGAGGGCCGGGCGCCGACGGTCGCGGAGATCGCCGCTCACCTGCAGATGACCGAGGAGGAAGTGCTTGAAGGCCTGGAGTCGGCGAACGCCTACTCCACGGTGTCGCTGGACGCCCCGGACTCTGGCGACGACGACGCGCCCGCGGTCGCCGAATCACTCGGGATGCTGGATGACGCACTGGAGGGCGTGGAATACCGGGAGTCCCTGAAGCCCCTGCTTGAGCAGCTCCCCAGCCGGGAGAAGCGAATCCTCCTGCTGCGCTTCTTCGGCAACATGACGCAATCCCAGATCGCCAGCGAGCTGGGTATCTCGCAGATGCACGTGTCCCGGCTGCTGGCCAGGACGCTCGCCCAGCTCCGGGATGGGCTGACCGCGGAAGACTAGTGGTCCGCCCCGCCGGGTGACCAGTGTCTGCCCCGCGCTGGAAGACTAGCGGTCTGTCCCGCTCGGCCCAGGCGACGACGAACCGTCGGCCAAGGCGCGCAGGCTGGCTGGGGCCAGCACCGCGGCGAACCCGGCCGCCGCCAGGATCAGGGCTGGCACGCCCCATTCGTATCGGTGCCCCTGAATCAGGTAGACCCCGACGATGCCGACGAAGAGCTGGGTGAGCAGCGCAGGTGTGCGGCTCCACCGGCGGGTCCTGGCCAGCCCGGCGGCGACCACGGCCAACAGGGCGGCCGTGGCCAGCCCGATCACGGTCAGCGCGATCCCGCTGGCCAACTGGTAGGACTGCCCCGCGGCGGTGTCCACCCCCGCCAGCACGGTGGCCACCAGCACGACGGTCGCCTCCGCTGCTTGCACCCCGGCCGCGCCGAGCAGGCTCGGCGTCCGCTGCGGCATTTCTGCCTTCCTCCCCGCATCTCTACCCTGAGCGCGTGCGTGCACTTCTGATCGTCAACCCGCGGGCCACTTCCACGACCCAGCTGCGCAGGGACGTGATCGCGCATGCGCTGGCGTCCCAGTCGGATCTGGAGGTCGTGGAGACACGGTACCGGGGCCATGCCGCTGCCCTGGCGGCGACCGCTGTCACGGAGGGCCACCAGGTGCTGTTCACCCTCGGCGGCGATGGCACGGTCAACGAGGCGGTCAACGGGATCGTCCGGGCCGGAGCCTGCGCTCCGGCCGCAGCCGCAGCCGGAGCGGGAGCCTGCGCCGCAGCCGCAGCCGCAGCCGGAGCGGGAGCCTGCGCCACGGCCGGAACCGTAGCCGGAGCGGGGGGCGGAGCGGGAGCGGGGGGCGGAGGTGCAGGCGCAGCCGGGCCTGAAGCTGGAGCCGCAGCCCCAGCCGGGGACGGAGCCGCCGGGGACGGAGCCGGAGCCGCAGGCCGACTGCCTGCGCTGGCTGCGCTGCCCGGCGGGAGCGCGAACGTGTTCACCCGCGCGCTCGGGTTGCCGAGCGATCCGGTCGACGCGACCGGGCAGATCCTTGACGCGCTGCGCTGCGGGCGCGACCGCGTTATCGGCCTGGGCATGGCCGGGGACCGGTACTTCACGGTCAACGCCGGCCTGGGCCTCGACGCCGAAGTGATGCGGGCGATCGACGGCCTGCGCGGCCGCGGCCGGGTGGCCACGCCGACGCTGTACCTGCGGACCGCCCTGCGCCAGTTCTACGGTGTCACCGACCGCCACAGACCTGCGCTCACTGTGCAGTGCGCCGGGCAGTCGGCCGCGGCGGACGTGTTCTTCGGCATTGTCTCCAACACCTCACCGTGGACCTACCTGGGCCGCCGCCCGGTCAACCCGAGTCCCGCGGCCAGCTTCGACAGCGGGCTTGACCTGTTCGCCCTCCGGACCATGGGTACCGTGGCCGTACTGAACGCGCTGCGCCAGATGTTCGCCGAGCGGGAGCAGCCTCCGGCCGGCCGGCATGTGCTCAGCCTGCATGACAAGGCCGCCTTCACGCTCAGCTCCCAGCGACCAATGGCGCTGCAGGTAGACGGCGAGTACGTGGGCGAACACGAGACTGTCCAGTTTCGTGCTGTTCCACACGCCTTGAGGGTCATTGTCTGACACACCCGGAACGGGACATAATGTGATCCATCTGACACTGAAATCCGCCCGAACCTTTGCCTAAGCCCCTTGCGTTTGATCCGTCACCTTGACAGGCTTGAACCCGGTTCGGGTAAGCGGCGCTAAGTGACACATCGTCGCCAAGCGGGTCCAGGTGAATGTGCCGTGACCCCAAAGGGCTCGGACCGGAGGCCCAGCGGGGGCCAGGCTTCCATGATTAGTAGTTGTGCATACCCCGGGACCGGTACGGGTCCCGACATATGGCCTAGCTCGTGAAATCATTCACAAGCACGAGCGAGAGCCGGCGAATCCGGGCCGAGGCCCGGCTTGAAGGAGGAGTGGACCGCATGGACTGGCGCCATCACGCCGCCTGCCGTGACGTGGACCCAGAGCTATTCTTCCCCATCGGTAATACCGGGCCCGCGCTACTCCAGATCGACGAGGCCAGGCAGGTATGCCGACGCTGCCCGGTAATTGAGCCCTGCCTGCAATGGGCCATCGAAAGTGGTCAGGACGCGGGTGTCTGGGGTGGGATGAGCGAGGACGAGCGGCGCGCGGTGAAGCGGCGCGCGACCAGGATCCGGGCTCGCGCGCACGCCTGATCGCCCAGGCTGTCCGCCCAGGCTGTCCCGGAGGGGGCGGTCGCGGCTGGCCGGTCACGCCCGGCCTGTGCGCTTGGGCGCGTCCGGCCCGAGGCTGTCCGTCCCGGGTTGATCCAGCGCGGCTGTACCCCGGCTTATCCGCAGCATCCTGGCCTATCCATGGGGCATCCTGGCCTATCCATGACGCCCGTCGCCCCGCTCATCGGACGCCCCCCCCCCTGACGGCTCCAGGGGAAGGTCGACAACCGCCTCCGTACCGCCCCCGGCTCTCGGCTTAATCTCAAGGCGGCCACCCAGTTCCGCAACAACCAGTGTGCGGACGATCTGCAGGCCGAGGCTGGTGGTGGAGTCGAGATCGAAATTCTCCGGCAATCCCACGCCATTGTCACAGACCCGCACGATCAGGCGATTGCCCCGCCTGGACACCACCACTTCGAGGTTTCCGGCCATCCCCCCGGCAAGAGACTGGGCCAGGCCATGCTGGAGCGCATTCTGCAGCAATTCGGCGAGCACCAATGCCAGCGGTGTCGCAACGGCGGATGGAAGCTTCCCGAACCGGCCCAGGACAACGGGCTTCACCTGAGCCTCGGACGCTGACACCTCCGCGGTCATGGCGGAAACCCGGTCGGCGATGTCATCGAAGTCCACGATCTCCTCGGGCGCGTGCGAGAGCGTCTCGTGCACGGTCGCGATCGACCCGACCCGGCGCACCGCCTCCTCCAGCGCCGCACGCGCCTCCGGCGCATCCAGCCGGCGCGCCTGCAGCCGGAGCAGCGCGGCGACGGTCTGCAGGTTGTTCTTCACCCGGTGATGGATCTCCCTGATGGTGGCGTCCTTGGTCATCAGCTCCCGCTCGCGGTGGCGCAGTTCGGTTACGTCGCGCACCAGGATGAGCGCGCCGGTGCGCAGCCCGTTCACCACGAGCGGGATGGCGCGCAACTGGACGACCGATCCGTTCCCGTCCACCTCGGTCTCCCGCGGCGCACGGCCGCTGGCCGTCGCCATCAGGGAATCGTCGGTGGGCTTGCCCGGGGCGCAGAGCCGCGCCGTGACCGGCCCGAGTTCCGCGCCGACCAGGTCTGCGGTGAGGCCGAGCCTGCGGTACGCGGACAGCGCGTTCGGGCTCGCGTAGCTGACCTTCCCCGACCGCCCCAGGCGGAGCAGCCCGTCGCCCACCCGTGGCGACCTGACCAGCGCCGGCTGCTGGCCGGGCCAGGGGAACATGCCCGACGCGACCATCTGGGCGAGGTCGTCCGCACCCTTGAGGTAGGTCAGCTCGAGCCGGCTCGGCGTCCGGGCCGAACTCAGGTTGGTGCTCCGCTCGATCACCGCGATGACGTTGCCCTCACGCGTCACCGGGATGGACTCCCGGCGGACCGGCACGCCCCTGGTCCACTCCGGGTCGCCCTCCCGGCAGATCCGCTGCTCCGCGCGGGACGCATCCAGGAACGGCCGGGTTCCGGTGCTCGCGAAGGTGCCGACCACGTCGTCGTGGAACGTGGTCGGCCCGGTGGTGGGCCGCATCTGGGCGAGCACCACCCAGCCGGACCCGTCCTGCAGCGGTGCCCACAGCACGAGGTCGGCGAAGGACAGGTCGGCGAGCAGTTGCCAGTCGGAGACGAGGGCCTGCAGCCAGTCGACGTCGGCAGCAGTGAGCGCGGTGTGGCGGCGGGCCAGGTTGGTCAGCGTGGGCACCTTGTCATCATCGCTCACCTGGTCCACTGGAGCGTCCCGCCCGCGGGCCACAGCGCCCCGCCGGCGGGCCACAGCGCCCGGCCCGCAGGCCATGACGGGAGCCGACGGGGGCCGCTGCCCGCCCCCGCATCTCCTAGCTGGCAGTATTCCCCCATGCCCGACGCCCGTGATCCGCTGCTCCGGCTCCGGATGCTCGCTGCCGCCCGGCAGGCGGCAGGCTTGCAGCGCGGGCTGCGGCCCCGCGGCCCAGATCCGGACGGCAGCATCGACCTGGCCTCGAACGACTACCTGGGCCTGGGCCAGCACCCTCAGGTCATCGAGGGCGCCGTCGCCGCGGCGCGGCAGTGGGGCGCGGGCTCGACCGGGTCGCGCCTGGTCACCGGGGACACCGGATTGCACACCGCGCTGGAGTGTGCGCTCGCCCGCTTCACCGGAGCGGCGGCGGCGCTGGTGTTCTCCTCCGGCTATCTGGCCAACCTCGCCGCCGTGACGGCGCTGGCGGCCGCGCTGGATCCCGGCGACGGAGCAGCAGCGACGGCGCACGGGAGCCGGCCCCGCGGCACCCTGGTGGTGTCGGATGAGGCCAATCACGCCTCCCTCATCGATGCCTGCCGGCTGTCGGCGGCGCGCATCGAGATCGTCCGGCACCGGGATGTGGCTGCTGTCGACCGCGCGCTGGCGGGCCGGAGTGAGCCGGCGGCTCTGGTCGTGACGGAATCGGTCTTCTCGGTTCAGGGCGACCTGGCGCCCGTCGGCGCCCTGCACGCAGCCGCCCGGACGCACGGCGCGGTGCTGGTGATCGATGAGGCGCACGCCCTCGGCGTGCTGGGCCCCGGCGGCCGTGGGGTGGCCTGCGCCGAGGGCATCGCGGGGGAACCTGACGTGGTCCGCACCATCACGCTGTCCAAGGCGCTGGCGGCCCAGGGCGGCGCCGTGCTCGGCGCACCTGAGGTCATCGAGACGCTGGTCAGCACCGGACGGTCGTTCATCTTCGACACGGCGCTGGCCCCGCCCGCCGCGGGCGCTGCGCTGGCCGCCCTGAGCGTGCTCACCGCACACCCGGAGCTGGCCGGCCGTGCGGTCCGCAACGCCAGCCGGCTCGCGGACCTGGCGCAACGCCGTGGCCTGGCGGCGTCACGGCCGGCCGCCGCGGTGGTCAGCGTCCTGCTCGGGACGCCGGAGGCGGCGCTGAGCGGCCGCCGCCTGCTCGCTGAGCACGGTGTGCGGGTCGGTTGCTTCCGGCCTCCCTCGGTCCCCGCGGGCGCCTCGTGCCTGCGGCTCACCGCCCGGGCCAGCCTGTCCGAGGCGGACTTCGACGCGGTGGCCCGTGCGCTCGCCGTGGTGGAGGATCATGTCCGGATGGCCGCACCCGCGGGAAGGAACTGACTGTGATCGCCTCCCCAGCCATGGGCGATGGCGGCGGCTCCCCGCGCGCCGACCAGATTCCCAAGATCCCCAAGTACTACGCGGTCAAGCGGCACCTTCTCGACATGACCGACACGATGCCGCCGGGCAGCCCGGTCCCGCCGGAGCGGGAACTCGCCCAGCGGTACGGGACATCGCGGACCACCGTGCGCCAGGCCCTCGCCGAGCTTGTCATCGAGGGGCGGCTGCTGCGGATGCAGGGCAAGGGCACCTTCGTGGCCAAGCCGAAAGTGGCCCAGCTTCTCGAGCTGGCCAGCTACACCCAGGGCATGCGGGCCCACGGCCTGCACCCGCAGACCAGGATCCTGGACACCGGCTACGTTCCCGCTGATGACCAGCTCGCCGGGCTGCTGCGGATCCGACCGGGCAGCCGGGTGCTGCGCATCCACCGGCTGCGGCTCGCCGACGGCGAGCCGATGTCCACCGACGTCTCGCACCTGGCCGCCCGGCGGTTCCCGGGCCTGCGCCGCAACCTGGACCGGTACGCCTCCCTCTACGAGGCGCTGGCCACCGCGTACGGCGTCCAGCTCGCCGAGGCGATCGAAACCATCGAAACGGTTCTCGCCGACCCCAAGGAGGCCCGGCTGCTCGGGGTGGACGTGGGCCTGCCCCTGCTGCTGCTGTCCAGGCAGGCGTTCGATGTCTCCGGCACGCCGGTGGAGTGGGCGCAGTCCAGGTACCGGGGGGACAGGTACAAGCTGGTGACCCGGCTGCACCGATCTGACCAGCACGGGGCCGGCCAGCACCAATCGGACCAGCACGGGGCCGACCAGCACGGGGCCGACCAGCGCCCGGGCCGCGATCTGCCCCCGGCCGGGGGGTAGCACCATCAGCGTCGTCATCGTCAGCGGCACGGGCACCGGGGTGGGCAAGACCGTGGTCACGGCGGCTCTTACCGCGCTGGCCCGGGCCCGCGGCCAGAGCGTGGCCGTCGTCAAGCCCGCGCAGACCGGCCTGCCGCCCGGCGCCCCCGGCGACCTGGCCGAGGTGTCCCGGTTGGCGGGGATCACCGACACCCGCGAGCTGGCCAGGTTCCCAGACCCGCTCTCCCCCGAGGCCGCGGCCCGGGCCGCGGGGCTGCCGCCGCTCGACCTGACGGCTGCCGCTGGCGTGCTGCGCAGACTGGCCGCGACCCGGCAGCAGGTGTTCGTCGAAGGGGCTGGCGGGCTGCTGGTCCGTTATGACCCGGCGGGCGGTACCGTCGCTGACCTGGCGCTGGCCCTCGGTGCGCCGGTTCTGGTGGTGGCCGCGGCCGGCCTGGGCACGCTGAATCACACCGCACTGACGCTCGAAGCGCTGGCCGCCCGCGGGCTGGCCCTGGCCGGGCTGGTACTGGGATCATGGCCGCGAAACCCTGGCCTAGCAGAACGCAACAACCTCACTGATCTCGAAGTCCTCACCGGCGGCCAGGTATACGGCGCGATCGAGGCGGGCGCGGGAGCGGCTGACCCAGCCACCTTCCTGGGCCTGGCCCGGGCTGGCCTGGCCCCGGCGTTCGGCGGCAGCTTCGATCCGGCCGCATTCCGGGCGACCAACGCGTGGCAGAAGGAGCGGGCGTGAGCAACGAGGGAACCGACCTGACCGACGGGGCAGCTACCGTGACCGGCGAAGGACCTGGCCGGGCCGGCGACATCCTGGCCCAGGCGCGCGAGCAGGTCCTCGGCGCGGGCCGCGGGCTGGACGAGGGCCAGGTTCTGCGCTGCCTGGAGCTGCCCGACGAGCGCCTCGGCGAGCTGCTGTCACTCGCGCACGAGGTGCGGATGCGCTGGTGCGGCCCCGAGGTGGAGGTCGAGGGGATCGTGTCGGTGAAGACCGGCGGGTGCCCCGAGGACTGCCACTTCTGCTCCCAGTCCGGCCAGTTCGAGTCACCGGTCCGCTCCGTCTGGCTCGACATCGCCGAGCTGGTGGCGGCGGCCCGGGAGACGGCGGCCACCGGCGCCACCGAGTTCTGCATCGTCGCCGCGGTCCGCGGGCCAGACGAGCGGCTGATGACCCAGATCGCCGCCGCGGTCACGGCGATCACCGGCGAAGTGGACATCAACGTCGCCTGCTCGCTCGGCATTCTCACCGCGGACCAGGCGGCCCAGCTGGCCGCGCTCGGGGTGCACCGGTACAACCACAACCTGGAGACGGCGCGCTCATACTTCGGCCATGTGGTCACCACGCACGGCTGGGCCGAGCGGTTCGCCACCTGCGAGCTGGTCAGGTCCACCGGGATGGAACTGTGCTGCGGCGGGATCGTCGGGATGGGCGAGACCGTGCCGCAGCGCGCGGAGCTCGCCGGGCAGCTCGCCGCGCTCGCGCCGGACGAGGTGCCGCTCAATTTCCTGAACCCGCGGCCGGGAACGCCGCTGGGCGACCGGCCGCTGCTGGGCGGCACGGAGGCGCTGCGCACGATCGCCGCATTCCGGCTGACGCTGCCGCACGCGGTGCTCAGGTACGCGGGCGGACGCGAACTCACCCTCGGTGACCTGGGGACCGAGGCGGGGATGCTGGGCGGCATCAACGCCATCATCGTCGGCAATTACCTCACCACACTGGGCCGCCCAGCCCAGCACGACCTGAACATGCTCAGCAGGCTCAAGATGCCCATCAAGGCCCTGTCGTCCACCCTATGAGCAGCATGGGCGGCCCCCGGCCATGGCCGGGGGGCCATTCCAGCACCGCAAACCATTGCAGGACGAGCCATTCCGTCGCACCATGGACGTCAGCAAGGTGACATAAGTCATAGGCGCGCCCCCCGCCCGCGCTGTGTGGCCTGGCAAGCGCGCGCCCCGATCACGTCACATGGAAGAGGACGCGATGGCGCATCACAATCCGCACCGCACGCACACCGCAGCCTGGATCTCAGTCACGGTCCTTTTGGTCATTGCCGTGGCCGGGACCCTGGTGGTCCCGATCTACGCGCGCAGCACCCCGGCATTCGCCGATTTCCCCTTCTTTTACTGGTACCAGATCCTCTGGGTGCCAGTGGTCGGGATCCTGACCGGGATCGCCTACCTGATCATCAGGCCCGCGGATGCCACCGGGGCCGCAGAGGGAGCCTCGGTGGCTTCCGGGGCCAGCTCTGACGACGCTGGGCTGGGCAACACCGGGGGGGCGCTGTGACTCACGTCAACGCCGTCTCGTTCACCATCCTCATTGTCCTGTTCGCCGTCGTCACCATCGTCGGCTTCGCCGCCGCCCGCTGGCGCCGGACGGAAAACCTGATGCACCTGAACGAGTGGGGCCTCGGCGGGCGCGGGTTCGGCACCTTCGTCAGCTGGTTCCTGCTCGGCGGCGATCTGTACACCGCGTACACGTTCATCGCGGTACCGGCCCTGGTGTATGCCACTGGGGCGGCCGGGTTCTTCGCCCTGTCTTACACGATCATGGTGTTCCCGATCGTGTTCGTCTTCGCGCCGCGGCTGTGGTCCGTATCGCGGGTGCACCACTACGTGACGCCCGCGGACTTCGTCCGGGGGCGGTACGGCTCGCGCGGGCTGGCCCTGGCCATCGCCCTGACCGGCATCCTGGCCACCATGCCGTACATCGCCCTCCAGCTGGTCGGCATGCAGGCGGTGCTCACGGTGATGGGGGTCGGCGGCACATCGTCGGCCTTCCTCAAGGACCTGCCGCTGCTGATCGCCTTCGTCATCCTGGCCGGCTACACCTTCGCCTCCGGGCTCCGGGCGCCGGCCCTGATCGCCTTCGTCAAGGACACGCTGATCTACGTGATGATCATCGTGGCGATCATCTACATCCCGATCCGGCTGGGCGGCTGGGGCCACATCTTCAACACAGTCGGCACGCACCTGGCGAAGACCAACCCGAAGACGGGCAAGCCGTTCGGCAGCCTCGTCGTGGCCCCGGCCGGGGAATGGGCCTACGCCACCCTCGCGCTGGGCTCCGCCCTGGCCCTGTTCATGTACCCGCACGCCATCACCGGCGTCTTCGCCGCCCGGCGGCGCAACGTGATCCGGCGGAACATGGCGATCCTGCCCGCCTACTCGCTGGTGCTCGGCCTCGTCGCGCTGCTCGGCTACATGGCCCTGGCCGCGCCGGGCGTGCCTCCCGCCGTCAAGGCCAACGGCGCGAACGCCCAGCTGTCGGTGCCGCTGCTGTTCCAGCAGATGTTCCCGAGCTGGTTCGCGGGCGTCGGCTTCGCGGCGATCGTCATCGGCGCCCTCGTCCCGGCGGCGATCATGTCGATCGCGGCGGCGAACCTGTTCACCCGCAACATCTACGTGGAGTTCTTCAACCATGAGGCCAGCCCCGCCCACCAGACCCGGGTCGCCCAGTTCGTCTCACTCCTGGTCAAGGCAGGCGCGCTGGCCTTCGTGTTCGCGCTGAGCAAGACGTTCTCGATCAACCTGCAGCTGCTGGGCGGAATCTGGATCCTGCAGACCTTCCCCGCTATCGTGGCCGGCTTGTACACGCGCTGGTTCCACCGCTGGGCGCTGGTCATCGGCTGGGCCGCGGCGATGGTCTTCGGCACCGTCGCCGCCTACCGGGTCCCGGTGCCTGGCACCGCCGGCTCGCATTTCGGCGGGTCCACCGACACGGTTCCGCTCATCCAGCACACCGTCTACATCGGCGTCACGGCCATCGTCATCAACCTGGTTATTTCCGTGGTGCTGACGCTGGTTTTCCGCGCGTTGCGGCTGCCCGCCGGGGCGGACGAAACCCTGCCCGCCCACTACCTCGCCGATCCCGAGCCGGACACCGCGGCACCGGTCCGGGTGAGCGCCGCAGCGGAGGCCAGCCCCTGACGGTGGCCGTTCGTCGTTCCTGGACGACAGGTGCTGGCCTGCCGCATCTGTCGTCCACGAACGCCGACCCGCCCTGAGCCGCGCTGCTGCTCAGGGCGGCGCTGGCTCGCCGATGTCGGCGACGGCCGCGTCCGCGGCCCGGACCAGATCGGCGGGAGCCAGCTCGATTTCCAGCCCGCGCCGGCCGCCGCTGCAGAAGATGGTGTCGAAGTGCAGCGCGGCGGAGTCGATGACCACGGGCATGCGTTTGCGCTGGCCCAGCGGGGAGATTCCGCCGAGCACATAACCGCTGGCCCGCTCGGCGGCCTGCGCGTCGGCCAGCCGCGCCTTCTTGCCGCCGGCCGCCGCGGCCAGCGCCTTGAGGTCAAGGTGGCCGGCCACCGGGACCACGCCGACCGTCAGCACGCCGTCAACCTCGGCGACCAGGGTCTTGAACACCCGCTCCGGGGGGATGCCGAGGGCATCGCTCGCCTCCAGCCCGTAGCCGCCGCGCCGCGGGTCATGGTCGTAGGCATGCACCGCATGGGTGATGCCCAGCTTGACCAGTAGCGCCGTCGCCGGAGTGCCCCGTCCTGCCACCGGCCCACCTTAACGCCAGCTGACCGGCCGCGCGCAGCGAGCTGACAACGGCCGCGCCGGTCAATCCTGCAGACCTTGAGGTATGGCAATCATGAAACTTTCGTCATGTTCCTGAAAGGTTTTTCCAGCTCAGAAGGCTCTACCATCCTGAACTAGCAAGATCAGTTTGCTTCAGAGCGGTGGGGGATCGCATGAGGATTGGGGCCTTGGCTATATCCAGACCGAGTCAGCGAAGTCGGGACAATGAGTAACCCGGGCCGGCGCAGGATAGGCGGCCGCCGCCGGCCGCCCGGCGGGCCGCTCCGCCGCCCGCTAATTGGCGCGCCGGGCCGGGATTGGTGGGACGACGAGTCGGCCGAGCAATGGTGGCTGGACGACCCGACTGAAGTCAGGCTGCTGGACGATCCGAGCCAGCCCCGGCCGTCCCGGCGCCGCTGGATCGCCGCGGCGATCCGGCGCCGCGGGCGCGGGGCCGGACCCCGGCGGCATGGGCCCGGGACGGCGTCCCGGCGCCGCTGGCTCGACGCGGCGTCCCGGCATCCGTGGTACGCCGCGTTCGGGCTTGGTGCCGGATTCATGGTGCTGGCTAGCGGCGTGCTGCTCATCCTGCCGAAGTCGACGCCGCGCGCCATGGCGACCAACTGCGGGCTGGTGCCCTGCGCGGCCCCGATGCAACCGCCTGCCCTGCCCAACCTCGCCCCCGTGGTGAGCCCGAGTGCGACACCCTCGGTGCCACCGACCGCCGTCCCGTCGCCGGCACCTTCCATGGCGCTCCCGGCCGCTGCCCCGTCCGCCACGGCGCCGGTCGTACCGCAGATTCCCCCGTCGGTGACGATCGCCTACACGCTCGTCGTGCGCTGGGACGGAGCCCTGGTGGGCGAGTTCACCGTCACCAATACCGGCCGCACCGCCATCACCGGATGGGACCTGTCCGCCGCGTTCCCCGGCGACCAGCTCCAGTTCACCTGGGGTCCCATCGAGCCGGCGCCCGGCAGCGACGTCGTGGTGATGGCGAGCCAGCCCAACTGGCCGACGATCGCCCCGGGGACCAGCCAGTCCGGCTACTTCCTGGCCCAGGGGAACACGATCATCCCGGCGAGCTGCACCTTCAACGGAGTCGCCTGCCTTAACTACACCGGATACAACAACACGGGATACAGCTCCTGGTGAGCCGCGACCGGGCTAGCGGCCAGCCGCCAGTTCCTCGCGGAGCAGGTCCATCAGCAGGCCGTCATGGAACTGGCCGTCAGGTCCGCGTTCATAACGGCGCAGCACGCCGACCCGGCGGAAGCCGACTTTCTCGTAGCACCTGATCGCCCGCTCGTTGGCTACCGCCGGGTCGATGGTGAGCCGGTGATGCCCGCGCTGCTCACACAGGTACCGGGCCAGCAGGCCGACCGCCTCGGTGCCGACACCCCGGTCGTGCTGGCGGCCGGTGACGAAGATGTCGATCCCGGCATGCCGGTACATCGGGGTGTTCTCCTCGTGGTACTGGATCCCGCCGGCCACCTGGCCGTCGACCTCGATCACCAGGAGCACCGCGCAGTCGCGGCCCAGCAGGTCAGCCGCGATCTCCTCGGCCGGATCCGGCTCACCCCACCAGCAGGCGACCGCGGGCTCGGCCAGGATCGCGCGTAAGGGCCCGACGTCGTCCGGGCCGCCGGGCCGGATGGTCACGCGGTCACCGGCGAGCGTCGGGCGCGCGTCGGCGGCGGCCAGGTCTGCACGCTCATTCATGGGATCCTGAGGCTACCCCGGCCGGCGCCAGGGAACACATTATTAAGCGCTTCGCTACCAGCTGGTAACGTCACGGCATGGCCGACGACACGCGGGAACCAGAACCGGCGGCGCATGGCGGGCAGCTCGCCGTCGCGGCGGCGCGCGCACATGGGGTGTCCACGATGTTCACCCTGTCCGGGGGGCATGTCTTCCCGTTGTACGACGGCGCGGTCACCGCTGACCCGCCGATGCGGCTGCTCGATGTCCGGCACGAGCAGACGGCGGTGTTCGCCGCCGAGGCGACCGCCCGGCTCACCCGGGCTCCCGGCCTCGCGGTGCTCACCGCCGGGCCCGGCGTGACCAACGGGATCAGCGCGGTCACCACGGCCTACTTCAACGGATCGCCAGTCGTGGTGCTGGGCGGCCGGGCGCCCGACTACCGCTGGGGCTCCGGCAGCCTGCAGGAATTCGATCACCCCGCGCTCCTCGCGCCGATCACCAAGCGGGCCTGGACGGAACACGAGACCGCGAAGGTCGGCGCGGCGGTCGATGAGGCGTTCCGGCTGGCCACCGACCCGCACCGGGGTCCGGTATTCCTGGACATCGCGCTGGAGGCACTGTTCGGCCAGGCCGCGACCGGAGCGCCGGGCGCCGGTGCGGCCGGGGCAGCGGGCCCGGCGGCGGAGGCAGGGGGCCGCGGCGCGGCGGCGGGCGCGGGTGCTGCGGCGGCTCCCGTGGATCACGAGGCGATCGGCCGGATCGCTGGGCTGATCGCCGGGTCAAGCCGCCCGGTTCTGGTCCTCGGCTCGGACGTGTGGACCGGCGGCGCGGAACTCGCCGCGCGCCAGGCCGCGGAGGAACTCCGGCTGCCGGTGATCACGAACGGCCAGGGCCGGGGGATTGTGCCCGCTGGCCACGACCTGCTGGTCACCCGGGCCCGCGCGGTGGCGTTCCGGGAGGCGGACCTGGTCATCGTGGTCGGCACCCCGCTGGATTTCCGGCTGGGCTACGGCGAGTTCGGCGGGAAGGACGGGGCGGCGGCCGCCCAGGTGGTGCACGTCGCCGACGCGCCCGGCCAGCTCGCCGGGCACTGCCCGCTGGCCGGCGCTTACACGGGTGACCTGGCTGGATTCTTCGCCGCGCTGCCCGAGGCGGTCCACGCGGCAGTAACCGGGCCGGCCCCGGCGGCAGCGGCCGCCGCGGCCGGGCCGGCCCGGCCGCGGCGCCGCGCCTGGGAAGAGTCCTGGCTGCCCCGGCTGCGGGCGGCGGTGGCCGCCGCGATGGCCGCCGACAGCGACCTGCTGGCCAGCGCGGCCGACCCAATCCACCCGATGCGGATCTACGGCGAACTCGGCTGGCTGCTCGACGACGACGCGGTGGTCATCGGCGACGGCGGGGACTTCGTCTCCTACGCCGGCAAGTACATCGAGCCGAAACGGCCCGGCGGCTGGCTCGACCCAGGACCGTACGGATGCCTGGGCACCGGGCTCGGGTACGCCATCGCCGCGCGGATCGCCCGGCCGTTCGCCCAGGTGGTGCTGCTGCTCGGCGACGGGGCCGCCGGATTCTCGCTGATGGATGTCGACACCCTCGTCCGGCATGGGCTGCCGGTGGTGATGGTCTGCGGCAACAACGGGATCTGGGGACTGGAGAAGCACCCGATGCAAGCGCTCTACGGCTACGACGTGGTCGCCGACCTGCAGCCGCGGTGCCGTTATGACGAGGTGGTCACGGCACTCGGCGGAGCGGGCGAGCTCGTCACCAGGCCCGGCGACATCGGCCCGGCGCTGCGCCGGGCCTTCGACTCCGGCGTCCCGTACCTCGTCAACGTGATCACCGACCCCACGATCGCCTACCCCCGCTCCACCACCGGCATCTGACCGGCCCGCCGAGCCCGCCAGGACGGCATGGGATGCGCTTTACTGCCGTCCCAACGACAGTTGAAGCGATTTACTGCCGTTGCCGCCTGCGGCTAGGAGTAGACCTGGCGGGCCGTCTGGCTGAGGATCAGGTGCCTGGACGCGGAGTAGTAGTCGATCCTGACTACCCGGTGGCCCTTGGGGACCGCAAAGGCGAAGAACTTGGGCCCGTCGCACTGGACGGCCCGCACCCTGATGCTCAGGCCGCCGGACAGCGCCACCCGGATGTGATCGACCGCGGCGGTCGCGGTGCCAGTGGTCCAGAACGCCGCCTTGGCCCCCTTGCCCGTGTAGCCGGTGATCCTGTTGCCGAGAGACGCAGTCTGCGTGCCGAAGCAGTCGTTGAGTTCTCCGGTGAGGCAGTAACCCCACGGGCCCGCGTGCACAGCCTCCGACCAGGTGGTCCCGTCTACCGTCCCGGAGCCGATCGTGCGGGCGGCCCGGGGCAGGCCACGCTGACCCGGGCGCAGCCACAGGCTGACTACGCTCCCGATCCCGCTGTGGAACGGGATCGAGTAGCTGAGCTCGGCCTGCTGCGAGTACGCGACGATTCTCGCGATCGCCAGCGAGGGCGGAACCGCGAACGCGAAATAACGCTGGCCGTACGCCTGGACCGGGTGGAGCACGAGGACCGTGCCGCCGTAGAGCGTGACGGTGACCCGGGTGACATTGGCGGACGGCACACCGTAATACGCGTTGCCCAAGCCGTCGAACCCCACCCCCCCAGCGACGTTCGAGGTGAGCAGGTCCCCGCACGCCAACCCGCCCGACGCGGCGCCGCTGGTCTCGAAGCACTGCCCGTGCTTGGCCGCGCCGTTGGTGCCGGGCCGGTCCGCGATGAGCCGCCACTTCCGGCCGTTGATCGTCCCTGAGCCGATCAGGCCGCGGGGAGCGCCTGCGCCGATCGGGTTCACCGTCACCACCGGCTTCCTGGTCGGCGAGATCGGCGCCTGACGGCCCAGATGGTGAACCAGGCCCGGCGCCGCCACCGCGACAGCGGCCGCGACGGCCAGCCCGGCCGCGACAGTGACCTGCCGCCGGGTCCGCAGTGCCCGGCCCTGGCGCAGCACCGTGCCCACCGGCGCCGGGGCCGGGGTGATCGTGTCAAGGGCGCTATCGAGCCGCTGGCGCAGTGCCCGCTCATTATCGCTGCTCATGAGACTTCCCCTCGACCTTCTGGCCGTCCATCGGGCCCTCGATCAGATCCGGGCTGACCCGGAGCTTGGCCAGCGCACGCGAGGCCTGGCTCTTGACGTTGCCGACGCTGCAGCCGAGGATCACGGCGACCTCGGTTTCCGTCATGTCCATCCAGTACCGGAGCACCACCACCGCGCGCTGACCGCGCGGCAGGCTGAGCAGCGCCGCCATCAAGGCGGAGCGCTGATCACGCTGGCCGGTCAGGTCGGGCTGGCCAGGCTCGGGCAGCGTGCCGCTGAGTTGCTCGATCACCCGGCGCTTGCGGAACCGGCTGCGGCTGGTGTTGACCACGATCCGCCGTACATACGCATCCGGATCGCCGGCCCGGTGCACCCGCGGCCAGGAGGCGTACGCCTTCACCAGCGCGCTCTGGGCCAGGTCTTCGGCGATCCCCAGGTCACCACTGAGCCCGTAGCCGAGCCGGACCAGCCGCGGCCAGCGGCTCCGGACGAAATCGCTGAACTCGGCTTCCGCTGCGGCATCCATGGCGACCTCCTCTCCCCGTCAGACCGCCGCCACCCGTCAAACCGTTGCACGGCCGCGATGAAAGACAGCGGCACCCGCCGGCCTGCGGCGGCCGGCCATGGTCGGCGGCGGGATGGCGGCCGGGAGGACCGCCGCGTAGCCTGTCGGCCCATGAGCAGCCTCGACTACTGCGACCGCTGCGGCAACCCGGTGCGAGCGGCGGAACATGCGGCGTGCCGCGCGGCCCGATCGCTGGAACCGCCCAGGTACTGCGCCCGGTGCGGACGGCGGACCGTGGTCAAGGTGACACCGCACGGCTGGTCAAGCCAGTGCTCCCGGCACGGCCTGAGCACAAGCGGCGCAGCCCCATGATCACGCAACCCCATGATCACGCAACAGCGGGGCGTGGGCGGCCGGCCGGCGCCCGCGCACGGGTTAGTCGATGGTGGCGATCAGGTCGCCTTCCTGGACGACGTCGCCCTCGGCCACGGCCAGCTTGGTGATCGTGCCGGGCGCTTCGGCCAGGACCGGGATCTCCATCTTCATGGATTCGAGGATGACCAGGGTGGCGCCGTCCTCGACCTGATCGCCTTCGGCGGCTACCACCTTCCAGACGTTCGCGACCATTTCCGCGCGGATTTCGGCCACCTGCCACTCCTCTCGATCATGGCCGCAGCCGGGCCACCACTGATGTGTCATAGGAACCGCTCGCGAATTCGCCGCTGTCGAGCAGTTCGGCGTGGAACGGCAGGTTTGTCTTGAGGCCGGTGATGCGGAACGACGCTACCGCGTCCCGCGCCCGGCTGAGCGCCTCCGCGCGGGTTGCCCCGTGCGCGCACAGTTTGGCGAGCAGCGGGTCATAGAACGGGGTGACCTTGTTTCCGGCCTGGTATCCGGCATCCACCCGGATGCCCTCCCCGGACGGCTCCGCCCATTCCATGATCGTGCCGGGGCTGGGCAGGAACCGGCGCGGGTCCTCGGCATAGACCCGCAATTCCAAGGCATGCCCCAGATACCGCACGCTGGCCGGATCGAAACTCACCATCTCCCCCGCAGCCACCAGGAACTGCTGCTCGACCAGGTCGATTCCGGTCACCATCTCGGTGACCGGGTGCTCCACCTGGAGCCGGGTGTT
This sequence comes from uncultured Streptosporangiaceae bacterium, assembly GCA_964412845.1. Lineage (GTDB taxonomy): Bacteria > Actinomycetota > Actinomycetes > Streptosporangiales > Streptosporangiaceae > JAWWPY01. The sequence continues at coordinate 283 of CAYPQM010000136.1, read as the reverse complement.
CATTTCCAGGAAGACGAAATCCTCCGCCTCGGTGTCCACGAGGCATTCCACGGTCCCCGCGCCGCGGTAGCCGACGGCTTCCCCCGCGCGGACGGCGGCCTGGAGCATCCGGTCCCGCAGCGCGGCGCTGACCCCCGGGGAGGGCGTCTCCTCGGCGACCTTCTGATGCCGCCGCTGGACGGAGCAGTCCCGTTCGCCGAGAGTCAGGATCCGGCCGTCGTTAAGGCCGAGGATCTGGATTTCCACGACGTAATGCGCCGGCACCATGCGCGTGTAGCTGGGA
>CAYPQM010000135.1:16379-19217 GCA_964412845.1 uncultured Streptosporangiaceae bacterium | reverse complement strand
CCCAGGCCCTGGCCATCGCCGCTGCCCGCGCCGCCACCTACCCAGATTTCCCCCTCAGCGCATTCGCGGCCGAGCTGCGCGAGGCGACCGCCGCCCTGGACGCCTTCCACGGCAGCGACCACACCACCGACGTGCGGGCGGTGTTCTCCTGGTCCTACCGCACCCTGAGCACCGGCGCGGCCAGGCTTTTCCGGCTGCTGGGCCTGCACCCCGGATCCGGGGTCAGCGTGCCCGCTGCGGCCCGCCTCGCCGGAATCCTTCCCGGACAGGCACGAACCCTCTTGGACGAACTAGCCCGAGCGCACCTGCTCACCGAGCACACGCCCGGCCGCTACGGCTGTCATGATCTGCTCCGCGCCTTCGGGGCCGAACTTGCCCATTCGCTGGACACCGAGGCCGACCGCCGAGCCGCCGTGCACAGAATGCTGGATCACTACCTCTATGCTGCGCACGCCGCCGCGATCCGGCTGGGCCCGCACATCGACACGGTCGTCCTTTCCCCGCCGGCGGACCGGGACTGGGTCATCCCGACGTCTCCTGCCGACCACGACGCCGCCTGGGCGTGGTTCATCGCGGAGCAGGACGTCTTGCTGGCGGCCATTGACCAGGCGTCCGGTACCGGCTTCGACGTCCATGCCTGGCAGCTCGCCTGGACGATGGACACCTTCCTCAATCGCCGCGGGCGTTGGCATGAGCAGGCCAGCGTCTTGCGCACCGCCGTGGACGCCGCCCGGCGCCTTCGTGATCCTGCGGCACTGGCGACGACGTTGCGCGCGCTCGCCAGCGCCTGCACCGAACTTGGCCTCTGGGACGAGGCGCACGCCTGCGGCGAGGAGGCCCTCGGCCTGTTCACGGAGATCGGCGACCCGAACCTGCAAGCCTTCACCCATCTGCATCTCGGCTCCATATACGACCGCCAGGGCCGGCCTGGCCAGGCGATCCGGCACGCGCAGGATGCCCTTGCCCTCTACCGGGCAGCCGGCAATCACACCGGCGAGGCGCAGGCGCTCAATTCCCTCGGCTGGGCACACGCTTGCCTGGGCGACCACAGTCAGGCGCTCATATTCTGCCAGCAGGCCCTCCCGCTGCTGCAGGAATCCGGTGACCATGCCAGCGAGGCAGGCACCTGGGACAGCATCGGCTACGCCCACCACAATCTGGGCCACTACCAGCAGGCCATCACCAGCTACGAGACGGCCCTTGGGCTCGTCAGGACCGTCGGCGACAAAGCCCTCGAAGCCGAGATCCTGAGCCATCTCGGCGACACCCTTCTCGCTACCGCCAGCCACGACGCCGCCCGCGACGTACTGCACCAGGCCCTTACGATCTTCGACCAACTCTCCCATCCGGGCGCGGACAAGGTCCGCACCAAACTGCATTCCGGCTCACCGGCTCGCACACGCTGAGTACGTCCGGCCGGAAATCGAATTCACGAGCCGATTGAGCTGCTGGTCAGGTCGGCCGGGGGCAGAATTTTCGTGCACCCGTGCATACCCGCGAGAAGGAGCTGCCATGCCCCATCGGTTCCCGGCTTTGATCGCCGCACCTGAACCGCTGGCGGGACGGCTGTGGCTGGCTGGCGCGCGGCTGTTCGACGGAGCGGGCGGCCCGGTTCGGGACGAGGCCGCGGTCCTGGTGGAGGACGGAGTCATCCAGCGTGTTGGTCATGCGTCGGAGCCGTGTCCTGACGGTGCCCGGGTGCTTGATCTGCGGGGCCGGACGCTCATGCCAGGACTGACCGACGCCCACACGCACGCGGCCGGCCGCGTCCCTGACATCCTGCGGGGCGCCGAGCAGGCGCTGCCCGGGATCGCCGCTCATTTCCTGCAGGCCGAGCTGCGCGAGTACCTGCGCCAGGGCGTCACGACCCTGCGGGTCACCGGGTCTCAGAGCCAGCGGCCGCAGGAGGCACGCCAGGCGATGCGGTATGGCGCGTTCCGGGGTCCCCGCGTCCTCACCTGCGGCAAGATCATCTCCGCCACGGCGCCAGGCGGCCGTTTCTACGGTGACATGTACCGGGAGGCCGACGGGCCCGACGACATGCGCCGGGCTGTCCGCGAGCAGATCCGGGCCGGGGCCGATTTCATCAAGTTCATGGCGACCGGTGCCCGGTCGAACGAGATGGAGGACCCCGACCCGCTCCAGCTGACCGATGAGGAGATCGCGGTTGTCGCCGGGGAGGCGCACCGGATGGGCTTCAAGGTGTCGGCACACGCCGAGGGACTGGCCGGCTGCGAGGCGGCGATCGCGCACGGCGCGGACACCATCGAGCATGGCATGTTCTTGAACCAGCGGCCGGATCTGCTCGACCTGATGGCCGCGCACGGCACGGTGCTGGTACCGACACTCTCGGGCTACTACTGGATGGCCGGGCTGGGCGACGCCATCGACCCATCCACGGCGGAGCGCGCTCCTGAGATGCCGCCCATGCTGGTCCAGCTGGCCGATCACAACCTGGAGCACGGGGCAGCCAGCATGAGAGCCGCCCGGGACGCGGGCGTGAAGATCGCGCTCGGCAGCGACATCGAGCACGGCGTTCCGCTGGAGATCCAGCGGATGATCCACCACGGGCTGACCCCGCGCGAAGCACTTGTCGCCGCGACGCGGACGGCGGCGGAAGCACTGGGCCTCGGCGACCACATCGGCACCGTCGAGGAGGGAAAGCTCGCGGACCTGATGATCGTCGACGGCGATCCGGTCACGGAGCCGGAGCTGCTCAGCGACCGGAACCGGATCTGGCTGGTCCTGCAACTCGGCGTCCCGGTCGCCGGGACGGCCCTCGAGAATGACCTCTTTGCCACCACTAAGGAGCGTGGATAAGGAACGTCCAGCTGGAGC
>CAYPQM010000135.1:0-16279 GCA_964412845.1 uncultured Streptosporangiaceae bacterium | reverse complement strand
CAGCTGGAGCCGGTCAGCTGGGCCGGTCAGGCCTGGCCAGCGGCCAGCCGCCAGCGGCGAGCCGGGCCCTGACCCGGGCGACATCGGAATCGAGCGGTTTCTCGCGGGTGACGGTACCGATCGCTTCGCGGATCGCGTGCGCGGAGCCCGGGTCGCTGGCATTGGCCAGTTCGTCGGCGATCGCGGTCACGTCAGCGTCCGTCAGCTGGCTACCCAGCAGCGCGAACAACGGAATGTAGTCGCGTTCGGGAACCCCTTCGGGATAGCCGGCCCGCAGCCAGCTGATAATCGAACTCAGGACAGGTGGCAACGGCATGCGCTCAGACCCTCTCGGTGTGGATACCGTGCGCCCGGATGGGGCCTCGTTCGACGGTACCGGTCATCAGCTGCCAGCCACGATCAAGTAGATACCGTAGCCGATTGCCGCCAGGACGATCGCGAAGCAGACCGTGGCCACGGCGATGCCTGCCGGGTTGCCGCCGTAGACATGGTCCGAGTCGGCGAGCTGGCCCGAGCCGGCGCCCGCGGGCTGGACCCGGCGGCCCGGCATGCTCAGGACGCGCAGCCCGACGGCGAACAGCGCGGGCAGTCCGGCTCCGGCGACCAGGCCCAGGACGACGATCTGCCAGAGGGCGTCTAGGTTGACCCAGGAGTTCACAGCTTGCTCTCCATCACACTCATACCTTGGCTGGCTCGGGCGGCGCCGGAGCGACCGAACCGGCCCACTCGGCGTTGACGTTCTCGTGGCTGACCGCGCTCTTGCGGGACCTGAGGTAGATCGCCGCCGCGACGGCGATCAAGATGACCAGGTCGACGATGACGCCTGCGGTACCCCCGATGACGTGCGCGAGGGCGTACCCGCCCGCGCCGACCAGGCCGGCCGAGGGAAGGGTGAACAACCAGGCGGTTGCCATCCGGCCGGCCACGTTCCAGCGGACCTCGGCACCCTTCTTGCCCAGCCCGGTGCCCAGGATCGAGCCGGTCGCCACGTGGGTGGTGGACAGCGAGTACCCGAAGTGGCTCGACAGCAGGATGACGGCAGCCGAGGACGACTCGGCGGCCATGCCCTGCGGCGGCTCGATCTCCACCAGTCCTTTGCCCAGGGTGCGGATCACCCGCCAGCCGCCCATGTACGTGCCGAGGCTGATCGCCAGCCCGCAGGACAGGATCACCCAGAAGGGCGCGCTGGCGTTGGCGTGCAGCGTCCCGTTCGTGATCAGTGCCAGCGTGATGATCCCCATCGTCTTCTGCGCGTCGTTCGTGCCGTGCGCCAGCGACACCATCGACGCCGAGCCGATCTGCCCGATCCGGAAGCCGTGGTTGCGGGCCCCCGCGGAGACATTGCGGCTGATCCGGTAGATCAGGTAGGTGCCGACCGCGGCGACCAGGCCGGCGATGATCGGCGACAGGCCGGCCGGGATGATGACCTTCTGGAACAGGTTGTGCCACTGCACGGCGTGCCCGCCAGCCGCCGCGAGCGTGGACCCGATCACCCCGCCGATGAGTGCGTGAGACGAACTCGACGGGATGCCGAAGTACCAGGTGAGCAGGTTCCAGGTGATCCCGCCGGCCAGGCCGGCCAGGACCACCGTCAGCGTCACCAGATGCGTGTCGACCAGGCCGCTGGCGATCGTCGCCGCGACACTGAGTGACAGGAACGCGCCGACCAGGTTGAGCACGCCCGACAGGGCCACCGCGATGCGCGGGCTGAGGGCCTTGGTGGCGATGGAGGTTGCCATCGCATTGCCGGTGTCATGGAAGCCGTTGGTGAAGTCGAAGGCCAGCGCCGTCACGACTACGAGAACAAGCACAACGTCGTTTCCCACACGCACAGCGTCCCGACCGGGGTGCCTGGTGTCGAGAAGTCGGACCCACAATCAGCCAACTTGACGTCAGCGCGACGTCCGCTGTTAACCGGTTCTTAGTAAAGCGCCGGTCAAGGGCAGGCGCTTGCCCGCCCCGTTCTCCGCGAGTCCGGTCCGGCTACGGAGCGTGACTTTCAGACGAAAGCGCCGATGCCGGTGATGGCGCGGCCGACGATGAGCGTGTTGATCTCCCTGGTGCCCTCGTAGGAGTAGATCGCCTCGGCGTCGGCGACGAACCGGCCCACCTGGTTCTCCAGCAGGATGCCGTTGCCGCCGAGCAGTTCGCGGGCGTAGCCGACCGTCTCGCGCATCCGCACCGTGCAGAACGCTTTGGCCAGCGCCGAATGCTGGTCTTCCGCGGTGCCAGCCTGCTGCAACTCCGACAGCCTGGCGCACAGGCAGGCTGAGGCCGTCACGTTGGCCAGCATCCGGACGAGCAGGTCCTGGACAAGCTGGAATCCGGCGATGGGCCTGCCGAACTGCTCGCGCTGGCCGGCGTAGGCGAGAGCGTGCTCGTACGCGCCGCGAGCGCACCCGACGGCCTGCCAGGCCACGCCTGCCCGGGTCAGCCGCAGGACGGCGGCGGTGTCGCGGAACGACTCCGCGTGCTGCAGGCGGTCGGCTTCCGGGACGCGCACGCCCTCCAGCGAAATGTGCGCGTTCTGGACAACCCGCAGCGCCATTTTGTCGCGCATTGTGCTGGTCGCGAACCCCGGGGTGCCCTTCTCCACGACGAAGCCTTTCACCTGCCCGTCTCCGACATCACGGGCCCAGATGATTACGTAATCAGCGAAGGTCGCGTTGCCTATCCATTTCTTCTGCCCGTCGAGCACCCAGTCACTGCCGTCGCGGCGGGCCGTCGTGGTCAGGCCACGGGCCGCCCCTGACCCCACCTCAGGTTCGGTCAGCCCGAACGCGCCGATCTTCTCCATCCGCGCCATGGGCGGCAGCCAGCGCTTTTTCTGCTCCGGCGACCCGCACAGGTAGATGGATCCCATCGCCAGGCCGGAGTGAACGCCGAGGAACGTCTGGATGGACGCGTCGACGCGGGCGATCTCCATCGCGACCATGCCGCTCAGCAGGCTGCCGCCGCCCGGGCAGCCGTAGCCCTCGTAACCGAGGCCGGTGATTCCCAGCCTGGCGATGGCGGGAATGAGTTCGTGCGGGAATTCCGCGCGTATCCAGTAGTCATTGATGATGGGCTGAACCGACTTTTCCATGAACTCCCTGACCCGCAGCAGGAGTTCACGCCCGGCATCATCGAGCAGCGATTCGAGCGCGTAGAAATCAGCGTCCGCAGGGTTCGTCAAGGGGTCCTCCCGGGTTCGGCGGGCCGCCGCGCGGCGGGGTCAGGCGGCGGTGCACCTGCGGCCGCCGTGGCGAGGAACTCCTGTACCACCGGGGCAAGTTCCGCCGCCTCGGTGATCAGCCCGAGGTGGCCGCCGTGATAGATGCGCAGCCGCGAACGCGGGATCAGCCGGTGCATCAGATGGGCGTTGACCAGCGGGATGATCGGGTCATCATCGCCGGAAATGATCAGCGTCGGCTGCCGCAGCAGGGGCAGGAAGGGCACGCTGGTCCAGCCGGCCCCGGCGGTAAGCTGATAAAGGTAGCCGCGCGGTGCCCCGACGCGCAGATGCGCATGCATGGCCGCGCTTACCCGCGCCGGATCGGTCCGCGCGGAGCCGCCGTACAGGCTGGGCGCGGACCGCTCCAGGTAGCCGGGGTCCAGGTAGCGGCGCGGCGTGACCATCCGCATCAGCACGCGGGGGCTGGCCGGCACCATGAGCGCGCCGGTGCCGGTGCTGACCAGCACCAGCCGCCGGCACCGCGCCCGCTGGAAGGCCGCGAAGTGCTGCGCGACCCCACCGCCCCAGGAGATGCCGAGCACGTCGACCGAGTCATGCCCGAGCACTGACAGCATCCGGGTGATCAGCCTGCATAGCCCGGTGAAGCGGTAGGGAGCAGGCGGCAGCGGCGAGCCGCCGACACCGGGAACGTCGAAACGGATCACGCCCAGGGACGGATCCAGCGCGTCCACGAACGGCTGCAGCAGATCCAGGCTGGCGCCGATGCCGTTGATCAGCAGCAGCGGCACCTGGTCAGGCTGCCCCTCGCGCACCGCGACGCGCAGTTGCTGACCGCCCACGCTGATGCTGCGCATCGTCTCCACCACGGTTGATGGCATCCGCTCACCGGTCAAGGACGTAGGTACCTGGGGCTGGGTCCATCGGCGGGAATTGCTTCCGGCCGAGGCGGCCTGGTCGCTTCTGCTGGACGCCGCTGCGCTCCGCCAGCCAGGAGGCGTAGTCAGGCCACCAACTTCCTGGCACCGTCACGGCCTCCGCCAGCCAGTCACGGGGCTCCGCCGGAGTGCTGGGCGCGGTCCGGAAGGTCGCTTTCGGATTCGTCGGCGGGTTGACCATGGAAGCGATGTGCCCGCTGGTGGACAGGACGAACCGGACGTCGCCGCCGAGCAGCTGGGCACTGCGGTAACACGACTGCCACGGGCAGAGGTGATCAGCCACGCCGGCCACGACGTAGCCGTCGGTGCTGACCTCCGAGAGATCGACGGGGGAGCCGAGCATGGTGGCCGCGCCGGGCTTGGTCAGCGCGTTGGACAGGGCGAGCTCGATGAAATCGCGGTGCAGGGCGGCGGGCAGCCTGGTGGTGTCGGCGTTCCAGTAGAGGATGTCGAACGGCGGCGGGGGCTTGCCCTGCAGGTAGTTGTTGACCCAGTAGTTCCAGATCAGGTCATCGGGCCGGAGCCAGGCGAACACCTCGGCCAGCGTCCGCCCATCCAGGTAGCCACGGGTCCGTGAGGCCAGGATCGCCGCCTCCGCGGTGCGCGCGTCGATCATCGCGGCGGCAGTGCCCGCGCGTGACTGGTCCAGGACCGTCACGCCCAGGCACAGGCTGGCGAGCTGATCAGAGCGCCCGGTCGCGGTCAGGTGCGCGCTGACCATCGAGGAGATGAGGCCGCTGGAGCAGAGTGCGCAGATGCTGGCCTTGGCTGCCCTGGTGATGCGCCGCACGGTGTCCAGGGCGTCAACGACGGCCCCGCCATAGGTATCCAGGTCCCAGTGCCGGTGCCGGACGTCAGGATTGCGCCAGGAGATGACGAACACCTGGTGCCCCTGGCTGACCAGGAATTCGATCATGCTGCGGCCGGGGGCCAGGTCAGTGACGTAGAACTTGTTGATCATCGGCGGGACGATCAGCAATGGGAACTGGTGCACGGTGTCCGTGACCGGCTGGTACTGGATGAGCTCGTAGACCTCGGTCCTGGCCACCACGGCCCCGGGCGTCACGGCGAGATCCCGGCCGACCTCGAACGCGTCCGGCGCCACCATGGCGGGGGTGCGCGGGGGAGCGGCCAGATCCGAGACCAGCGCCCGGATGCCCCGGAGGGCACTGGCGCCGCCGGTGTCGATCAGCGCCTTCCAGGCCACCGGGCTGATGACCGGGTTGTTGCTCGGGGCGGCGGCCGCGATCAGGTTCCCGAGCAGGAACGTCACCCGCTCGTTGTCCCGCCAGTCCAGCTCGGCGTCGGCAACAACCGCCTCGGCGGTCCGCCCAGCGGCCAGGTAGGCCTGCATAGCGCGCTTGAGCAGTGGATTGTCGTGCCAGGCCGGGTCGGCGAACCGCCGGTCGCGTGGCGGCGCGGTGATCGCCGAATTCCCGGCCGCGACTTGGCCGAGTTCCGCGGCCAGCAGCCCGGCCTGCCGGGCCACGGCCCGCGGGTGCCGTGCGAGCTGGAGCGCCAGGCGCAGCGTGGCGCCATCCGGCCGGAACCGGCGCAACACGCCGAGGGCCGCGTCGGACAGCAGAAGGTCCAGCGCGCCGGCCGCGTCGGCGGCCTCGAATGCCGCTGACTCATCCGCGGCGCCGGCGGTCACCTGAGGTCCTCAGGGTTTGCGGTCACCGGAGGTCCTCCGGCGGCTGGACCTCACGCCGGAGGATCTTGCCAGTGGGGCCCTTGGGCAGCTCGGGCAGCAGCCAGATGTACCGCGGGTACTTGTACGCCGCCACCCGGTCCCTGGCGAACGCCCGCAGGTCCGCTGGCGTGGCGGTCTCTCCCGGCTTGAGGACCACAGCCGCGCCGACGTCCTCGCCGAGTTCCTCATGCGGGATTCCGATCACGGCTACCTCAGCAACGGCCGGATGCTCGTGCAGCACCTCCTCTATCTCGCGCGGGTACACGTTGTAGCCGCCCCGGATGATCAGGTCCTTCTTGCGGTCCACGATGAAGTAGTAACCGTCGTCATCGATCTTGGCCAGGTCGCCGGTGAGGAACCAGCCCCCACCCACCTCCCCTGCCCCCTTCATGACCTCGGCCGTGGCGTCGGGCTTGCCCCAGTACCCCTTCATCACGTTGTGCCCCCGGATGGCGATCTCGCCCACCTCCCCGGCGGGCACCGGCTGGCCGTCAGCGTCCACGACCCGCATCTCGACCCCCTCGACCGGGGTGCCGATCGATCCCGGCTTGCGCACCTTCCCCGGGTGGTTGAAGGAGGCGACAGGGGAGGTCTCGGAGAGGCCGTAACCCTCGAGGATCATGCACCCGAAGGCCTCCTCGAACCCGCGCATGATGGCCACCGGCATCGCGGCCCCGCCGGAGACGCAGGTCCGCAGCGACGAGGCGTCAGCGTCAGCGCGGGCCGCGTGATGCAGCATCGCCGCGTACATCGTCGGCACGCCCTCGAAGATGGTCACCTGGTCGCGGCCGATGATCTCCAGGGCCCTGCCGGGATCGAAACGGGGCAGCAGGGTCAGGGTGCCGCCGCCGATGATGGTCGCGTTCAGGCCGCAGGTCAGGCCGAAGACGTGGAACAACGGCAGGCAGCCCATGACCACGTCGTCGGGGCCGGCGTTGATCAGGGTGGCCGCCGTGAGCTCGGCGTTGCGGGTCAGGTTCGCGTGCGTGAGCTCGGCCCCCTTGGGCTTGCCGGTGGTTCCCGAGGTGTAGAGGATCACGGCGTCGTCATCGTCGGCCCGGTCCAGGTTCGGTGCCACCGGCACGCGGCCAGCCAGCAGCGTGGCCAGGTCGGGCTGGTCAACCTCGACCACCCGGGTGCCGGTCTCCGTGGCGCCCTTGGCCGCCTCGCCCGCCACGGCGTGCCACGCGAACAGGACCTTCGCGCCGGAATCCGCGAGGTAGTAGGCGACCTCACGACTCTTCAGCAGCGGATTCATCGGCACGACCACGGCTCCCGCACCGAGTGCCCCGAAGAAGACGATCGGGAAGGCCGGCACGTTGGGCAGCATGATGGCCACCCGGTCGCCCGGCTCGATCCCGAAGGACGCCAGCAGGGACGTCACACGTCCCGCCGCGTTCCGCAGGCCGGCGTAGGTCAGCACGAGATCGTCCATGCGCACAGCCGGGTGCCCAGCGTGATCGTCCGCCGCTTGCTCGAATACGGAACTCAGATTCGCCATCACGCCCTCCCGCCGGCACTGCACCGGTGCAGCCCACTTCGCATCATGCACCGAGATCTCCGTTACCGACAGGCTCTCCTGACGCCGAGGTGATCCCGGCGGGCTCTGATCAGCTCAGCAGGTCGGACGGGCACTCAGGTTGCCGCCTGTCGCGGCGGCCCCAGCAGCCCCGCTGAGGCTAACTCGGCATGGCGAGGAACATCATGCCCCCCGATGGTGTTCAATGGTCCTTGGTTGTCGTCGAAGTTCGTGAACGTGTCACAGCGCCTGCGAAATTTTGACAGTCGGCGTCGTGGATCACCTAGAGTCCGGCCTTCGAAGGGCAGACTGTCGCAAACAACCCGGGCCCCACACCCGTGGATCCCGAAGATCGTCCCAGTAGGAGAGAGCACGTGGCTCAGGGCACCGTGAAGTGGTTCAACGCTGACAAGGGTTATGGTTTCATCGCCCCGGACGACGGCACCGCCGACGTCTTCGTTCACCACTCCGCCATCCAGGTTGACGGTTTCCGCAGTCTGCAGGAGAACCAGAGGGTCGAGTTCACCGCAGGCCAGGGCCCCAAGGGCCCGCAGGCCGAGCAGGTCCGACCGGTCTGACAACGCGCCGCTTAGGCGGCATTTCTGCTAGCCCGTTAGCGGGCAGGCAGTCCAGAGGGTGCCTGGAAGGGTTGCACAGCGTGCAGCCGACCAGGCACCCTTTGGCGTCTCATGGTCATTTGTCCGGTTAACGCTATTGCGGCACGCCTGGCCCCGATGTCCGGGCGCCGGAACCGGTACCAAATGGGGCTAGAGCATACGAGCTAAGAACTTCCCAGACAAAAGGTTGACACCGTTCGCCCCGAGGACTACGACATGGGAGGTCAGTCCGTGACGAGAGGGCGGGTGTAGGTACTGGCAGGTGCCTGCCGTGGGGAGGGCCGCCGGCTGCCGGTTGTGAGTTCGGTACCTCTGGGAAGGACCACGATGGGTAAGCGATGGGCGCGCACTTGCGCGCTGGCCGGATCTTTGATCGTCGTCATGGGAACGGCTACCGCCGGCACCGTGGCGGCGGCTACGGGGGCGGCGTCCGCGACGCAGGCGGTCACGAGCAGCAAGAACAACCTGCTTGACTGCAACATGACCGTTCTTGAGCGGCTGTGCACCGACCCGCACGGGGAATCCTACGACGGGCACCTGGGCCGGTTCCGGGACCCCAAGACGGGCGCGTATGTCGGTCACGATGAGCCGAGTGTCAAGTTCATCTCCAGCCAGCCGGGCTCGGGTAACACGATGAGCTACGGCATGCAGTTGTCCACGGACCCCGCCAAGGCGCCGACCGCGTCCGGCAGCGTGACCACCTACGCCGAGCTCAGCGTGGCGCCCTGGTTCGGGCTGCCCATCTGTGACCCGCAGTCCTACCCGCAGAACCCGTGTAAGCCGCTCAGCGACAGCAACACCGGCCTGGGCGCGGCCACCGACGCGGGATCGGCGTTCATGGAACTGCAGTTCTACCCGCCCGGCTTCGCGCCGTTCGCCGACTCGACCAGCTGCAGCGCGACCCAGTGGTGCGCCGCACTGACCATCGACAGCCTGGCGTGCTCCCTTAACTTCGAAACCTGCAACAACAACTGCATCGAGCCGGTCAACTTCTCGTACCTGCAGACCAACGGCGTGCCGCCCGGCCCGCCCGCGCCGCAGGATCCCAATGCCGCGACCTTCTTCGGGAACGGCCACACGCTGAAGATGAACTCCGGAGACAACCTGGCGGTGTCGATCAGCGACGTGCGGGATTCGGGGTCGACAGATACCGGCGGCCTTAAAGCCGTGGTCCGCGACTTCACCACCGGCCAGACCGGGTTCATCGTCGCCAGCGCGGCGAACGGGTTCCAGAACACCAGCCTGGCCGACTGCTCTGGCACCCCGTTCAGCTTCCACGCCGAGTACAGCAGCGCGCAGCAGCAGAACCAGGTGCCGTGGGCCGCGCTGGAGGGCGGCGTGCTGATGCAGCAGGAGATCGGGCACGGCGAGTCCTGCTCGTCGGTCAGTAACCTGCTCTCCTTCTCGCAGGACTTCGCCGACGGCTCCTCGTACGCGGACCCGAACGTCTACCAGACGTGCAACGGCGGCAACGAGGGCACGAAAGCGACGGGCGAGGGCCCGTGCGACCCAACCACGGGCCTCTGCCAGAACGCCACGACCCAGGGGGTCAACGGGCCGGTCGCCTGCCCGACGAACGATTCGGGCAGCGGGGCCCTCTGTGAGTTCTCCGATGGCCGGTGTTTCCAGCAGGGAACCCGCACGGTAACGATCAACGGGGTGAAAACCAAGGAAACCGCGCCGGTGGCCTTCTGTGACCAGGAGTCCTTCCAGAACGGTGACCTCGATTTCGATGGCCTCAGCTACCTCCCGGACTGGCCGGACGGCAGCAGGAACCACCCGACCACGTTCAACTACGTCGGGCCGTTCACCAGAGGCCATACCTATCCGAACATCCAGTTCGAGACGGACGCGGCCGGCTCGGAGTCGCTGTGCGATCTCGGCACCGGCGCCGGCTGCACCGCCCCGCCGCTGGGCGCAGCGTTCTACCCGTTCTGGTCGCTGGGCAAGAGCAGCCAGCACAGCTGCGTGTGGAATTTCGGCAACGTCATCCCGGGCCGGACGGTGAACAGCTTCGGCGGCGCCGCGGAGTACGGCGCGCCGGACGTCGCCCGGTACGCCGGGACTCTCACCAGTGCGGTACTGCGCAACCCGCAGATCAGGTGCCGCTCCTGACCGCGGCGGCGGTTTAGCCGCCAACGGACGTGCGGCACCCGGGATACCCCCCCCGGGTGCCGCACCTCCGGGCCGCGGCCGCCGCTGGCGGCGGACCGCCGGGAATTCCAGAAGATGCTCCGCTACGATGCCCCTCATGATGGGTCACCGCGATTCGCGGACGGTGAGTTGACATGCGCCTGGGCGGGGATCCGGTGGGCCGGTGGGGACTGACCCTGCTGGCGGTCGCAGGCGTGCTGGGCGCGGCGCTGGGCGTCCACGGCTGGGCAGGCCGTACTTCGGGAGTAGTGCCGGTATCGGCGTCCTCGGGGTCCGCGTCGGCGGGCGGCGGGCTGGCCGCAGGCGCGTCGTCGGCGCCTGCGGCGTCACCGTCCGCCGCGGCGGTGTCGCCTTCCGCGCGTGCCTCGTCGGCCGCGTCCCCCTCATCCAGCACCGGCCCGCTGCTCAGCGCGGAGCCATACGCGAGCTACACGTTCCAGGTCTGGCCGGGCACGTTGAGCGCGGCCGCGAAGCAGGCGCTGACCGGGCTGACCGTGTCGGTGCACCGGCAGTCGGCCGGCCTGTCCGTCACGGCCGGCGTGACCGGGCAGGCGCCGCCGGCACCGCACGTGTACCCGACCGGAGCGCGGGTCTACGTCGTGGAAGCATCGATGGGCGATGACTCGGGCAGTTCCGACTACAACCTGGGCGACGACGGGCTGGTAGTCACGGACTCCGCGGGGAGGATCGTGGGATGAGCACGGCAGTCAGCGAGCGGGACCGGGCGGCCCGGCTGGCGGCCGACTGGGGGCCGGTGGCGGGGCGGGTTCTGCTCGCCCTGGTGCTGGCCTGGTTCGGCTATCACGAGCTCGTCCGGCCTGGCCTGTGGACCGGGTACGTCCCGGTGCTGTCGCCGACCTCGTCGCTGGCGGTCGCCGCGGTCCTGGTGCACGGCTGGGTCCTGCTGGTGGTCGCCGTCGCCCTCGCCGCCGGGATCGCGCCGCGCGCGGCGGCTCTGCTCGCCGCGGCGCTGCTCCTGGAGATCGTCATCTCGCTCACCGTGACCGGCGGCCTGTCCGACCTGACCCTGCGGGATGTCGGCGTACTCGGCCTGGCCCTGTGCCTGACCGGGATCAGCCACCAGCGGTTCGCGTTGCGCCGCTAGGTCAGCCGGGGACCAGGATGGTCTTGCCGATCGTGTTGCGGGCCTCGATGGCCGCGTGGGCGTCGGCGGCCTTGGACAGCGGGAAGACCTGGCCGATCTTCGGCTGAAGGCGGCCCGCCGCCGCGAGGGCGAGTCCCTGCTCCACCAGCGCCCGGTTGTCCTCCGCGGTGCGGACGACGGTGTTGCCGGGGATGAACTCGACGCCGCGGCTCTCGATGTCCCGTCGCTCGATGCCGCTGGCGCCGGTGAAGGCACCGCTCGCCGCGCCGTGAGCCAGGAAGCGGCCGCCTCGGCCGAGCAGGTCCAGTGCGGCGTTCCCGATGTCTCCGCCGACCCCGTCGAAGACCACGTGCATCAGGCCCGTCTCGGCTTGCACCTGCTCGGCCCATCCTGGCCCGGTGTAGTCAGCGACGACGTCTGCCCCCAGCGTCCGCGCGACCTCCAGCTTGCGGGAGCTGCTCGCGCCAGCTACCACATACCTGGCGCCGGCCGCCCGGGCCAGCTGGATCAGCAGGCTGCCCACCCCGCCTGCCGCGGCGGTGATCAGCACCCGGTCACCGGCCGTGATGGAGGCGGCCCGGATCAGGCCCAGCGCCGTGCGGCCGTCGGCCAGCAGGGCCACGGCCGTCCCGCGGGCCAGGCCCGGGGGAACAGGGACCGGGTCCTGCGCGCCCACCACGACCCGGTCCGCATAGCCGCCGAGCCCGCCGGTGGCGGTGACGACCTGCGTTCCGACCAGCGAAGGATCCACGCCAGACCCCGCTGAGACGATCGTGCCCTCCACCCCGTTCCCGAGCACGGCCGGCAGATCCGGGCCGGGACCGGGCCACGGTGGCCGGCCCGCGCGCACCTGAGTCTCGACGAACGTGATGCCGGCCGCCGCGGTGCGCACGGCCACCTGGCCCGGGCCCGGCTCGGCATCGGGCACCTCAATCAGGTGGAGCACGTCCGGCGCGCCGTACTCCTCCATCTGCACCTGGTGCATATGCCCCTCTCCCGCCGGCGGGCTGGTCAGATCTTGGACCAGGCCTCTGTGAGCACGCTGCGCAGGATCTGCTCCATCTCGTCGAAATGCTCCTGGGTGCAGGTGAGCGGGGGAGCAAGCTGGATCACCGGGTCGCCCCGGTCGTCGGCCCGGCAGACCAGCCCCGCATCGAACAGGGCATGGGACAGGAACCCGCGCAGCAGCCGTTCGGACTCATCGTCGCTGAACGTCTCCCGGGTGGCCTTGTCCTTCACCAACTCGATGCCGTAGAAATACCCGTCGCCCCGCACATCGCCGACGATCGGCAGGTCGGAGAGCTTTTCGAGGGTGGAGCGGAACGCTGCCTCGTGCGCGCGGACGTTGCCGAGCAGATCTTCTTTCTCGAACACGTCGAGGTTCGCCAGCGCGACCGCCGAGGACACCGGATGACCAGCGAAGGTCACGCCGTGCAGGAAGGTGGCGGTTCCCTCCACGAACGGCTCCATCAGCCGGTCACTGACCAGCATGCCGCCGAGCGGCGAGTAGCCGGACGTGACCCCCTTGGCGAACGTGATGATGTCGGGCTGGTAGCCGTAGCGCTGGGAGCCGAAGTAGTACCCCAGCCGGCCGAACGCGCAGATCACCTCGTCGGAGACGAGGATCACCCCGTAGGTATCGCAGATCTTCCGTACCCGGGCGAAATAGCCGGGCGGCGGCGGGAAGCAGCCACCGGAGTTCTGCACCGGCTCAAGGAAGACCGCGGCGACCGACTCGGGGCCCTCGCGCAGGATCGCGCGCTCAATCTCATCGGCGGCCCACCGGCCGAACGCCTGCAGGTCGTCGGCCACGAAGCCAGGCGCGCGGTAGAAGTTGGTGTTCGGCACCCGGACCCCGCCCGGCGGCAGCGGCTCGAACGGTTCCTTGATGCCAGGCAACCCGGTGATCGCCAGGGCGCCCATGGACGTGCCGTGATAGGCGATGTCCCGGCTGAGCACCTTGTAGCGGCCGGGCTGGCCGATGGTCTTGAAGTACTGCTTGGCCAGCTTCCAGGCCGACTCCACTGCCTCCGAGCCGCTGGTGGTGAAGAACACCCGGTTCAGGTCGCCAGGTGCCAGTCCGGCCAGCCGCTCGGCGAGCTCGATCGCCCGCGGATGCGCGTAGGACCAGAGCGGGAAGTAGGCCAGTTCGCTGCCCTGGCGGGCGGCCGCCTCGGCGACCTCCTTCCGGCCGTGCCCGATCTGGCTGACGAACAGGCCGGACAGGCCGTCCAGGTAACGCTTGCCATGCTGGTCAAAGACGTACTGCCCAGACCCACGCATGATCACCGGGACATCGGCGTCTTCGTAGGATGACATCCGGGTGAAGTGCAGCCAGAGGTTGCGGCGGGCGGCATCCTGCAGGGCCCGGGAGTCGAGGCGCTGCGCGCCTTCCCCGGAACGATCGGTGCCATGCGGAGCGGTCATCTGGTCCCCCAGCCGTAGGTCTGCTTGCGGAGTTTCAGGTACACGAAGGTCTCGGTGCTGGTCACGCCGGGCACGGCCCGCACGCGGCTGAGGATCTCCAGCAGGTGGTCGTCGTCCTCGCAGACGACTTCCACGAGCAGGTCGAATGATCCGGACGTAATGACCACGTAGTCGATTTCATGCATTCCCGCCAGGTGGTCGGCCACCCGTTCGAGGTCGCCGGAACACTTGATGCCGATCATGGTCTGCCGCCGGAAGCCGAGCGTGAGCGGGTCGGTCACCGCGACTATCTGCATGACCCCGCCGTCGACCAGCCGCTGCACCCGCTGGCGCACCGCGGCCTCGGACAGGCCGACCACCTTGCCGATCGACGCGTAGGAGCGCCGCCCGTCCTGCTGGAGCTGCTCAATGATCCGCTTGGACAGGTCATCGAGGACTACCCGGACCGGGCTGCGGGAGCGGCCCCGGCCGCTCCGCGGCAGGCCGTCCCGCTCGGCGATCTGCCCGCCAGGGATGGCGGGGGTCCCCGGCGTATGAGCCATGCGGTCGCCTCCTTCGCAAGGCAATCGTGTCATGTGCGCGGCACTTGTCAACTGATTTCGTTGAAAGACATGCTATCTGCGACTGATTCACTTGTGCGTGATTCGTTTGTCTGCGAGTGTCGAACCCGCGGCCGTGTGCCGGTGACCGGCCCGGTGGTCACTGCGCCCGCAGCACGCGGTCCAGACCTTTCCGCAGGAGGCCGATCTTGCCGACGACCACAGCCCAGCCAGCCCGGCTCGGGGAACTGCAAAACTTCGTGAACGGCCAGTTCGCGGCGGCTGCCGACGGCCGTGCCAGCGACGTTACCGACCCCAGTACCGGAGCGGCCTACGCCCGCGCGCCGGTCTCCGGGCCTGCCGACGTGGATGCCGCACTGAAGTGCGCCGAGGCGGCCAGGGAGGGCTGGCGCGACACGACGCCCGCGGAGCGGAGCCTGGCCCTGCTCCGGATGGCCGACGCCATCGGTGCCCGCGGGGCGGACATCGTGGCGGCTGAATGCCGTAACACCGGCAAGCCGGTGGCGCTGACCATGGCCGAGGAACTGCCGCCGGTCGTGGACGAACTGCGGTTCTTCGCCGGTGCCGCGCGGATCCTGCAGGGCAGCGCGGCCGGGGAGTACCTGCGTGACCACACGTCGATGATCCGGCGTGAGCCGGTCGGCGTCTGTGCCCAGGTGACGCCGTGGAACTACCCGATGATGATGGCGGTCTGGAAGTTCGCTCCAGCCATCGCCGCGGGCAATACCGTGGTGCTCAAGCCCTCGGACACCACCCCGGTGTCCACGCTCATGCTGGCCGAGATCGCCGCCGAGTTCCTGCCGCCCGGTGTGTTCAACGTGATCTGCGGCGACGCCGACACGGGCCGCGCACTGGTGTCGCACGACATCCCGCAGATGGTGTCGATCACCGGATCGGTCCGGGCCGGGATCCAGGTCGCCCAGGCCGCCGCGGCCGGGCTGAAGCGGGTGCACCTGGAACTGGGCGGCAAGGCCCCGGTGATCGTGTTCGATGACGCGGACGTGGCGCAGGCCGCCGCCGGGATAGCCGGGGCCGGCTACTACAACGCGGGCCAGGACTGCACGGCGGCGACCCGGGTGCTGGCCGGCCCTGGCATCGCCGCGGACCTGACCGCGGCGCTGGCGGAGCAGGCTCGCGGCACGACCGTCGGCGGCCTGGACGTGCCCGACGCCGACTACGGGCCGCTGAACAACCCGGTCCAGCTGGCCCGGGTGGAGGGTTTCCTGAGCCGGGGCCCGGATCACGCGGAGGTGGTCACTGGCGGGCACCGGGTGGGGGAGCGCGGGTACTGCTTCGCGCCGACCGTTGTCGCCGGGCTGCGCCAGGACGACGAGATGATCCAGGAGGAGATCTTCGGCCCGGTGATCACCGTGCAGCGATTCAGCGCCGAAGAGGAGGCCCTGCGATGGGCCAACGGAGTGAAGTACGGGCTGGCCGCCAGCGTCTGGACCCGGGACCACGGCCGGGCCATGCGGATGGCGCGGCTGCTGGACTTCGGGGCGGTCTGGATCAACACGCACATCCCGTTCGCCTCGGAGATGCCTCATGGTGGCTTCAAGAACTCCGGTTACGGCAAAGACCTCTCGATGTACGGATTCGAGGACTACACCCGGGTCAAGCACGTGATGAGCTACTTCGGCGGCTGATCGGCGCAGCCAGTTAACGTGCGGGGCTATGTGTCGCGGGACACACTCTGCTCGGGCGACGTTGCCAATTGCTTTTTGGCATTTCTATTCTGTGCCAAAACATGAAAAAGCCATCAGGTGCCGGCTCGATTGTTGGCACGAGCCCGAAGGACTCCCCGCGCGTGCCATAAGCGTGCCGTAAACTGCGCGGAGCAGGTGGCCGCGGCCTGCCTGCCGCGCAATGGGGGCTAGCGGGTCGGCTGAGGCAGCCAGCGCATGTGCGTTCCCTCCCGGGCTTTCGATGAGGCCCATTTCTGTGGTCGCGCGGCGGTCTGATGCACCCGTGGGGACCAAGGAGAACAGATGACGCATCAGTCCGCGCCTGCCGCCGCGGGAATCGTGCCGCCTCCTCGGGCCCGGCTGGAGCCCAATGCGATCGGGGTGGCGCAGGACACTGTCATCGGGATGG
>CAYPQM010000134.1:0-19235 GCA_964412845.1 uncultured Streptosporangiaceae bacterium | reverse complement strand
CGGACCGGCCCGAGTTCGCCCAGCCCGTCATGGAAGACCGCCCCGCCGGTGATCTCGGCCAGCCGCTGGGTCGGTGTGGCCAGCCAGTCCAGGGTGGTGATCCCGCGCGACGGGTCGAATCCCAGTTGGCCGGTGAGCCACTGGCCCAGGCCGGCGACCTCGCAGTGGTGCACCGGCGCGGCGTCGGGGTCGCCGCTGAGGGTGTACCTGGTCGGATAGTCCCGGAATCTCGCCGGAAGGCGGTCGGCGAGGGTCCGGGTGATTGCGTCCGCGGCGCGTTCGGCGTCCTCGGCGGCCAGGAAAATCTGCAGCCGCGGGCCCCAGTCGTGGTCGGCCGATCGCGCGGTATCGAAACCGAGCACTTCAGAGCCCGGGCCGAGCAGCGCCGCGGAGTGTGGCAGGCCCGGGAAGGTCTCGTCGAGCAGTGGGCGCACCAGGTCGGCGTAGAACTGCGCCGCCAGTTCCAGGCCGGGAACGAACTGAGGCCCCATATCCCGCGATCCTGCCGCGCAGGCGGTCGGCTGGCACCCGGTTTTCGGGATCAGCAGTGCGGGCGGGGCCCTCGCGTTTCCGCGATTACGCTCGCAGGGGGCGTATCACAGCACGCAACGCCGGGAGCATTGATGATCGACAGGCACCTGGAGTGGCACGACTGCTTCAACGTCCGGGACCTGGGCGGCCTGGCCACGACCGATGGCCGCGCCGTCCGCGGGGGCGCGCTGGTGCGTTCGGACGGCATCAATCGCCTCACCGCCGTCGGCTGGGCTGCCGCTTATGACCACGGCGTCCGCACCGTCCTGGACCTGCGCAACGATGAGGAGATCGAGCCGGATGCCGCGCCGCGTCCGCCGGGTATGGTGACCGTCCGGGTGCCGCTGGACGATAGCGCCGACACCGCCTTCTGGGAGTGGTGCTGGGCCAATGAGCTGGACGGCAGCCCGCTCTATTACGGGCCGTTCCTGAACCAGAAGCCGGAACGGTGCGCGGCAGCTGTCACGGCGGTGGCCCGGGCCGGCCCCGGTGGCGTCCTGGTCCACTGCGTCAGCGGCCGGGACCGCACCGGTTTGATCAGCATGCTGCTGCTCGCGCTGGCCGGCGTGCCGGCTGAGGACATCGCCGCGGATTACGAACTCAGCACCGAGCGGCTGCGCGGCTTGTACGCCGCGTGGGGCGCCGAAGACCAGGGTCCAGGTATCCAGCAGGCGCTGGCCAGCAAGGGCACCACCGCGCGAGGCGCGCTGCTCAGCATACTGGCCGGGCTCGACGTCGCCGCGTATTTGCGTTCGGCGGGCATGCCGGACGCGGACCTGGCCGCCGTCCGTGACCGGCTGCTCGAACCGGCGGACTAGGCCGGCCGGGGGGGCGGTGGTGCTGGCCAGTGGTGGTGCTGGCCAGCCGCCCGAATGGCAGCCGCCGCCCTGGGGCCCGGCGGACCTCAGGGCGGCGGCAACCGCATTAGCCGCTATTTACCCCTTGGTGAACGACTTAAGCTCCTGTGTGCTGACCGTGGTTGTGTGACCCCCGGCCGTGCTGATCACGTCGGTCTTGACCGGACCTACCCCGGTCGCGTCCCAGTTCTGGATTTCCATCTTCACCGTCACGCCGGCGAACTTCTCGTTGATGGTCTCGTTGATGAGGGTGGTCTTGAAGGTGCCGGCGGGCACCGTCACCGTGGCCGAGCCAGCGCCCTGGACGACCACGTGGGCGGTCACGGTGGTGGTCTGCCCGGCCTCCTTGAGGCTCATCACAAGAGTGCTGGTCTTCGGCAGGCCAGATGAGACATCGGCCGCACTGGGCCAGACAATGCCGCCCGACTTGATGGTTATCGCGGAGCTGCCCAACTGGGTCAGCGGAAGCGAGATCGAGCCGTCGGAGTGGAAAATCAGGGCCTCCGTTACGGGCTTCGAGTCGGTGGTGAGCCCGGGCACATCGGTGCTGCTGCTCATGATCACCTTTTGGCCGCCAGCGGTGGGCGCGACGGAGAGTATCCGGTTGGTTGAGGTGCCCTTTTCAGCGCTCAGCGACTCGACATAGACCCACGTGTTACCGACCGCGGCCGGGAAGAGGGTTGACCCGGCGGCCAGGCCGCTGAGGGATGTCCCGGAGTTGGACGACGTGCTGGCGGTCGCTTTCCCGGAAGCGGCCGAGCTGGCGGAGGTCGCACCAGAACTGGAGCTTGAGCCGCAGGCGGCCAGCGCCAGCCCGGCCGCCGCGACGGCCGCGGCGAAGAGGACAGGTCTGTGTGACATGAAGCTGGATCGGTTCATTCGTTGCCTCGACTTGGAGTTTGTGATGGGGGGGTTCTTACGCGGGGATCATGGGGGGGCTACTTCAGCAGGTCGCCGATGACTCCGCCGATAACACCGCCTTCGACCGCCTTGCCTGCGCCCCCCGCGCCACCGAGGAACGGGGCCAGCGACGCGGCCAGTATCGGCAGCGGCATCGACTGCAGCCAGACGGTGCCCGGGCCGGACAGCACGCCGAAATGGTGCGAGTCGCCGCCGAAGTAGCGGTTGGCGATGCCCTGGACCCGGACGACCTGGAACGCTACTGACGCTTCGAACATGCCGACATGTCCCGGGTGCACGCGGAGCGACTGGCCCGGGGCCAGCTCGTACCGGACCACTTCACCGCCCAGCTCCACCCACGCATGACCCTGGCCCGCGATGCGCTGCAAGATGAAGCCTTCACCGCCGAAAACGCCTGCGGTGAACGACTGCTGGAAGCCGGCCGAGATCTGGATGCCAGGGGTGCCGGCCAGAAACCCATGCCGGTGCACCATGAACTCCTGACCAGGAGCGACCTCAACGGGCAGGATGCTGCCCGGTACTTTCGAGGCGAACGCGATGACTCCGGGAGCCCCCTGCGCGGTGAACGTGCTCATCAGCAGCGACCCTCCGCCGATCTTGCGCTTCAGCGCCCCCATCAGCCCCTGACCGCCGACGCCGCTCCCCGTGCCGGTGGACATCTGGATGGAGTCGGTCATCCAGGAGAACTCGCCCACCTCGGCGACAACGCTTTCGCCCCCGTCGAGCGCGATCGACAGCACGGGCATCGTCGTCCCGAGTACCTGGTCCTTCATCGCGGTTCCTTTTCTATGAGCATTGACGCGCGGGGCGGCGTTCGCGGGCACGCCCGGACCCCTGTGCCGGGCGTACTCGCGGGACCGCCGTGGCCGGCGTCAACGAATGCTGGCCGGAGCGGTCGTCACCGCGGAGCAACAGCCGACCCGGAAGACCGCTCGCTTATGTGTACGCCGCCGCCGACCACCCGCGAATCCTCGAAACCATGTAGCCGGGAGGGCCGGGGCGCACCCGGTCAAGCCGGGCCTGGGCCCAGGTCGCCGCGATTGCCGGCCCAGTCGTGCCGGAACGCGCGCCGCGTTATAACACCGGCGGCGCGTCAGCGGGTCGGGCCGGCCAGTCCGTTCGTCAGGGCGTAGCGCGTCGCCTCGACCCTTCCGCTCAGCCCGAGCTTGCGGTAGACGGTCGCCAGATGCCGCTCGACCGTGGTCGGGCTCAGGTACAGCTCGGCGGCGATCTGCTTGCTGCTCATCCCGGCGGCGAGCAGCCCCAGGACCTCAGCCTGGCGAGCGGTGAGGCCGTCGGGCAGCACGGCGCCCGCGCTCTCGCCGATCTCCGCGAGGGCGGCCCGCACATCGGCCAGCCGCTGCGGATTGGCGATTTCGTCGGCCATCGCCTCGGCGGTGCGCAGGTGCTTGGCCGCATCAGCTCGCTGGCCCAGGCGGTGGGACGCGCGGCCGAGCCCGATCATGGCCTCCACCGCATCGTGGGCGTGCCCGGCTTCCTGATGGGCCAGGGCGGCGGCCTGGTAATGCCCGGCGGCCTCCGGCCAGCGCTGCCTTTTGGCCGCCAGGTCGCCCTGATTGCAGCGCAGGGTGCCGATGAGCTGAGGGTTCCCGAGCCCCTCGGCGAGCTGAGCCGCTTCGTCGAGCGCGCGGGCCGCGGCATCTCCCTGGCCGGTGGGGATCAACACGGAGGCCAGATTGGCCAGGCCGATCGCGAGCGAGCGCTGCTCGCCGAGCTGGCGCTTGATGACCAGCGTCTGCTCGAACAACTCACGGGCCTGGGCCAGATCGCCGTCATCCACGGCCAGCAGCGCCATGTTGTTCATGGCGACGGATACGCCGCGGCGATCACCCAGCGCGACCCGCAGGTCCATCGCCATCTGGAAGCTGCGCCGCGCATCGGGCCGGTTACCGAGATAGCGATGCGCCGACCCGAGCACGGTCGCGGCGAAGGCCATCCGTTCCTGCATGCCCAGGGACTCGAAAATCCCCAGCGCCAGCCGGCTCTGCCGGAGCGCCTCGCTGTAGTCGCCGTTCTCGGCGGCCAGGACGGCCGCCGAGCCGAAGGCCCGACCGGTCCGCTCGTCACGACGTGGCCCCGCGCCGGCCAGGAACCGGCCCAGCCAATTCCGGCCCAACGCCAGTCGACCGCTGATCAGCCACCACCGCCAGAGCGCAGCGCTCATCCCCAGACCCAGGTCGACATCGCCGTTCTCGTCGGCCCACCGCAACGCGACGTCGAGATCGGCGACCGCCGCCTCCAGCCGGGCGGTCCAGTTCGCGGCGTCCGCCCCACCCAGGCCGTCCTCGCTGCCGGTGGCCACGTCGGCGAAGTGCGCGGCGTGCCGGCCGCGGACTGTGGCCCGGTCGGCCCCGTCCAGCCGGGCCGCCGCGAAGGTGCGCATCGTGTCAAGCATGCTGAACCGGTTCTGCTCGTCCGCCTGGGTGACGACGAGCCAGGACGAGTCGACGAGCCCGCGGATCGCCCGGGCCAGCTCCGCTCCATGAGTCCCGCTGACCGCGCTGGCGTCGTCCATCGTGAATGGTGCGGCGAAGACGCTCAGCGCCGGGAGCAGTTGCTGCTGCTCGGGCCGGAGCAGATCGTGACTCGCGTGCAGGACGTCGGCGAGCCCGCGGCCACGGTGCTGGGAATCCGCCGGCTCCTGGTCGAGCAGGAGCGCCCCCTGCTGCAGGATCTCCCGTACCGACAGGGTGCCGACCCACCCCGCGATCAGCTCGATCGCGAGCGGGAGGCCGTCCAGTCTGCGGCACAGCTCGGCAATGGCATGCGGGGCGACTTCGGTGCTGCTGAAGCCGGGCAGCCGTTCCCGGGCCCGGGCCATGAACAACTGCACCGCGTCTGACGACGCGATGTCCGAGACGCCAGCCGCGGCTGACGGGCACGCCAGCGGGGGAACCGTCCAGCACACCTCGCCGGGAACGCCGAGAACCACCCGGCTCGTCACCACGATGCGCAGCGCCGGAACCGCGGTCAGCAGCCTGCCGACCAGGTCGGCGACCTCGTCGCGGACGTGTTCCGCGCCGTCCAGGACGATGAGCCGTGGCTGCGTGGCGAGCGCTGCCTCCACCGACGTGTTGATCAGCACCCCGGGCTGGTCGCGTACCCGCAGGCGGGAGGCCACCGTCGAGATCAGCGCCTGCGGATGGCGGACCGGCTCAAGCGGGATGAACACGACATCTTCCGGGGGATTCCAGCGGCGGATGGCCTCGATGGCGAGGCGGGTCTTCCCAGCGCCGCCCGGCCCGGTGAAACTGATCAACCGCGAGATCCTGAGCAGGCCGGAGAGTTCCGCCAGCTCGTGCTCGCGGCCGACGAAGCTCGTGTGGGCCACCAGGATCGGCTCGGGACCTGGGCCGGGATGCAGCGGGGGCGTGGGCTCGGACGACCCGCCGGCCCCGGCAGGTTCACCGGGCTGGCTGGGTTCGTCGGCCGCCGCGAGCTCAGCCTCGAATTCCGCTAGGGCCACACTCGCCCGGGCGGACATTCTGGTGCGTCCGGCCTCCCACCGGTTGACCGTCGCGAACGACACGCCCAACCGCCGCGCCAGTTGCTCCTGGCTGAGGCCAAGGCTGGCGCGCAAGCGACGGAGGCGCACCTCAGGCGTGGTGTCGGCGTCCGCGCTGGGCGCCTCGCCTTTCACGTCCGCAGCTTATCGACTTCGAATGTGACGAAATGGTGCGCTTGGGGTAGCCCGGCGCGCCCAGACTGCGGCGTGCCGCACCGGGTACGTTGTCTCCGACGAGCGGAGGGCAACCGGCATGGTCGACGCAGCACCAGCGGCGCCCGACTCGGCCTGGGAGTACGCTCCGGCGCCGGAGTCGCGGGAGATCGCGACGATCGCGCCGGAAAACGGCTTGTTCATCGACGGCGAGTTCGCCCCGGCCGCGGACGGGAAGCAGTTCACGACCGTCAACCCGGCCACGGAGGAACCCCTGGCCCGGGTGGCCGAGGCCGGCCGGCGCGATGTGGACCGCGCGGTCGCCGCGGCGCGCAAGGCCTACGAGCAGACCTGGGGCCGGATGCCCGGCCGGGACCGGGCCAAGTACCTGTACCGGATCGCCCGGGCCATCCAGGAACGGGCCCGGGAGTTCGCCGTGCTGGAGAGCATCGACAACGGCAAGCCGATCAAGGAATCCCGCGACGTGGATGTTCCGCTCGCCGCGGCGCATTTCTTCTACCACGCCGGCTGGGCGGACAAGCTGGAGCACGCCGGGTTCGGCGCGCGGCCGCGCCCGATCGGCGTCGCGGGCCAGATCATCCCGTGGAACTTCCCGTTGCTGATGGCCGCCTGGAAGATCGCCCCGGCCCTCGCGACCGGCAACACCTGCGTGCTCAAGCCAGCCGAGACGACCCCGCTGACGGCGCTGCTCCTCGCCGAGGTGATCCAGCAGGCCGGGCTGCCGCCCGGCACGGTCAACGTGCTCACCGGGGACGGCCGGGCCGGCCAGGCGCTGGTCGGCCACCGTGGCGTGGACAAGATCGCTTTTACCGGCTCGACCGAGGTGGGCAAGGAGATTCAGCGGGCGGTCGCGGGCACCGGCACGAGGCTCACCCTGGAGCTGGGGGGCAAGGCGGCGAACGTGGTCTTCGACGACGCCCCGCTGGAGGGGGCCATCGAGGGCATCGTCAATGGCATCTTCTTCAACCAGGGCCACGTGTGCTGCGCCGGATCACGCCTGCTGGTCCAGGAATCCATCGCCGACGCCCTGCTGGACAAGCTCAAACGGCGGCTGGGCACGCTCCGGCTCGGCGATCCGCTGGACAAGAACACCGACATCGGCGCCATCAACTCCCGGGAGCAACTCGACAAGATCGAGGAACTCGCCGCGGCTGGCGAGCAGGAAGGCGCGGAGCGCTGGTCGCCACCGTGCCCGCTGCCCGCCGCGGGTTACTGGTTCGCGCCGACCGTGTTCAGCGGGGTGAGCCAGTCGCACCGGATCGCCCGTGAGGAAATCTTCGGCCCGGTCCTGTCCGTGCTCACCTTCCGTACCCCGGAGGAGGCCGTGGCCAAGGCGAACAACACTCCCTACGGGTTGTCCGCGGGGGTGTGGACCGACAAGGGCAGCCGGATCCTGTGGATGACGCAACGGCTTCGTGCGGGCGTGATCTGGGCGAACACGTACAACAGGTTCGATCCGGCGAGCCCGTTCGGCGGCTACCGGGAGTCAGGATTCGGGCGGGAGGGCGGTCGGCACGGCCTGGCCGCGTATATCGATGGCTGAAAAGTCCCGCGCGGCCAGGAAACCCCGCAGCGCCACGAAAGGAACCCCCGCGCCCGCCACGGACGCGTCCAGCGCGGGAGGTGCTGCTGGCCGCAAGTCAAGGGCTGGGGGCCAGGGCGGCCGCGCGGCCCAAGCTGCGGGGCAGGACAGTCGCGCGATCAGCGCTACCCGGCTCGATGTCCGCAAGACCTACAAGCTGTTCATCGGCGGCGCGTTCCCGCGGTCAGAGTCCGGGCGGTCCTACCCGGTCACCGGGCCGTATGGTGACCTGCTCGCGCACGCCGCGCTGGCGTCGCGCAAGGACGCCAGGGACGCGGTCGTGGCGGCCCGGAAGGCGGTCGCGGGCTGGTCAGCCGCCACGGCATACAACCGGGGACAGGTGCTTTACCGGGTCGCGGAGCTACTCGAAGGCCGGTCTGGGCAGTTCGCGGCGGAAATCGTGCGGTGCGAAGGGGTTGCTGAGGCCCGGGCGGCGCAGTTGGTCGCCGAGGCGATTGACCGGTGGGTGTGGTATGCGGGCTGGCCGGACAAGGTGGCCCAGATCGCGGGCGGGGCGAACCCGGTCGCGGGCCCCTATTTCAACTTCAGCGTGCCCGAGCCGACCGGTGTGGTCGCGCTGGTCGCCCCGCCGGACGGGGGCCTGCTCGGCCTGGTCAGCGTGCTGGCACCGGCCATCGCGACCGGCAACACGGTGGTCGTGGTGGCCAGCGGAGCGGGGGCGCTGCCGGGGGTCACCCTGGCCGAGGTGCTGGCCACCTCCGACGTGCCAGCCGGCGTGGTCAACATGCTGACCGGCCGGACGGCGGAGCTGGCCCCGGTGCTCGCCGCGCACATGGACGTGAACGCGATCGACCTCACCGGCGTGCCCGGCGCGGACCGGGCGGAGCTGGAACGCCTGGCCGCGGGGAACGTCAAGCGGGTATTCGCGGCCGACGAGGACTGGGCGGCCGCGCCCGGCCCGGCTCGCCTGCTGGCTTTCCTGGAAATCAAGACCGTCTGGCACCCGATCGGGATCTAGGGCGACCGCCGTGCGGCGGGACGGGGCGGTCAGATCTCGCCGAACAGCCGGTCGCCCGCGTCGCCGAGACCGGGCACGATGTAGCCGCGCTCGTTCAGCCGGTCATCCATGGCCGCGGTGACGACCCGGACCGGCAGCGGCTCGTCGCCGGGGAAGGCGGCCTCCAGCCGGGCCACCCCCTCGGGCGCGGCGAGCAGGCAGATCGCGGTGACCTTGGCCGCGCCCCGGGTGGCGAGCATGCCGATCACGGTCTCCAGCGTGCCGCCGGTGGCCAGCATCGGGTCCAGCACGAACACGTCCCGGTCGGCCAGGTCGGCCGGCAGCCGGTTGGCGTAGGTGGTGGCGACCAGTGACTCCTCGTCCCGGGCCAGTCCGACGAAACCCACGTCGGCGGTGGGCAGCAGCCGGGTCATGCCTTCGAGCATCCCGATGCCCGCCCGCAGTATCGGCACCACGAGCGGCACCGGCCGGGCCAGCTTGACGCCAGGCGCCTCATCGACCGGGGTGCGTATGGTCACGGACTGGACGCGGACCTCGCGGGTCGCCTCGTAGGCGAGCAGGGTGACCAGCTCATCGGTGAGCCGGCGGAAGGTGGGTGCCGCGGTGCGCTCGTCGCGCAGCGCGGTGAGCTTGTGCGCGATCAGCGGATGATCGACGACCAAAGTCTGCATGATCGGTAGTGTCGCAGGTCGGTCCCGCCACGGCAGGCGCAGCCGTCACTCCGGCAGGTATGGGTAACCGGCGGGGGCGTTGCGCCGGCCCGCTTGGGTAAGGAATGCTCCCGGGCATGAGCGAAGGCAGCCAGGCCGAGGACGACGCGCGGACCGCGTGGACCTACGCGATCAACTGCGTGATCGTCGAGGAGGACCAGCGATCGGCTATCAACGGGCGCAGCCCCGATGAGGTGATGAGCGACTACGTGGCTGACGTGTTCCGCGAGCTTGGCGGGGACTCCGACCGGCTGTACGCGGCGGC
Organism: uncultured Streptosporangiaceae bacterium; assembly: GCA_964412845.1. Taxonomy (GTDB): domain Bacteria; phylum Actinomycetota; class Actinomycetes; order Streptosporangiales; family Streptosporangiaceae; genus JAWWPY01. The sequence goes on along the minus strand of CAYPQM010000134.1, from coordinate 9,690 downwards.
CCGGCTGGCGTGCATCAAGGCCGCCGAGGTGGTGGCCTACCCGGGCCGCTGGCGTACGTCGCTGCGCGCGGTGGAACTGTGCCAGCGGGCCGCGCTGCTGGCCCAGCAGCCCGCGTCTCCGGCCGGTTAACCCGCATATCGGTCCTGATCACCGGCCGGAGATGTCATCCACAGTTCTCCGGCCGGTCATGGCGATATGGGCAGGCCCGCCATCCGCCCGTTCCACCGTGGGACTGTGCGCATATGCATAATCACTGAGTCTTTCCAGCCGGACGTGAATGGCGTCGCGCACAGCGTTCAGCAGGTGGCCGAGCACCTCGTTGCGCGCGGCCATCACCCGCTCGTCATCGCCCCGCGGCCGGCTCGCGGCGTTTCCGCCGAGAACGGCGCGCCGGACTATCCCGTGCTGCGGGTGCCCTCGCTGCCGCTGCCCGGGTACCGGACCTTCCGGCTTGGCCTGCCGAGCCCGAAGATCCGCGGCGCGGTCCTCGGCCACCGTACTGACCTGGTCCACCTGGCCAGCCCATTCTGTCTCGGCGCCCGGGGCAGCGCTGTCGCCCAGCAGCTTGGCGTGCCGGCCATCGCCGTGTACCAGACCGATGTGCCTGGCTACGCCCGCGCCTATCACGCCGGGCGGCTGGGCGAGGCGGCCGCCTGGCGGTGGCTGCGCGGCATCCACGAGGCCGCCGACCGCACCCTGGCCCCCTCCACGGCCAGTGCCGCGGGCCTGCAAGCCCGCGGTATCGGCCGGGTCTGGCTGTGGGGTCGCGGCGTGGACACCGCGGCATTCAACCCGGCCGAGCGCAGCGCCAGCCTGCGCCGGTCGCTGGCCCCCGACGGCCAGGTGCTGGTCGGCTATGTCGGGCGGCTGGCCGTGGAAAAGCGCGTCGACCTGCTGGCGCAGGTGGCCACGCTGCCGGGGGTCCGCCTGGTCATCGTCGGCGGCGGTCCGGCCGAGGCCACGGTGCGCCGGGCCCTGCCGTCCGCGGAATTCCTGGGCCAGCGGAAGGGCCGGGACCTCGCGCAGATATTCGCGAGCCTCGACATCTTCGTGCACAGCGGCTGTTACGAGACGTTCGGCCAGACCATCCAGGAGGCGGCGGCGAGCGGTCTTCCGGTGGTGGCGCCGGCCGTGGGCGGACCGCTTGATCTGGTGGATGACGGCGTGACCGGGTACCTGGTGGCCCCCGGTGACGCCGGGGCGCTGGCTGCCGCGGTGGCCCGGCTGGCCGCTGACCCCGGCCTGCGGGCGGCCCAGGGCCGGGCCGCCCGGGAGAAGGTGCTCGCCCGCAGCTGGGCCGCCCTCGGGGACGCGCTGATCGACCACTATGCGGCGGTCCTCACTGGGGCGCCGCAGGCCGCGCCCCGGGCGGGGGCCGGGAGATGAGGGCACGAGGATGACGACATTCACCGCGCTTGGCGATTCGATCACACTGGGCCTGGGTGACCCGCTCCCCGGCGGAGCCTGGCGAGGCTGGGCCGTGCTTCTCGCCGAGGGTCTGCGTGAGCCGGAACTGCACAATCTCGCCGTGCGCGGGGCGCGGTGCGCCGACGTCGAGCGGGATCAGCTGCCTCGCGCGATCGAGCTGCGTCCGGATATCGCCAGCGTCATCGTGGGTATCAACGACACCCTGCGGGCGCGGTTCGACCCGGCCGGTATCGAGCAGGCCGCCGCGCACACCGTGGGGTCCCTGCGGGCCGCGGGCGCCGTGGTGCTCACCATGCGGCTGCCTGACCCGGGGCTGATGTTCGGCCTGCCAGAATCCCTGGCCCGCCCGCTGGCCCGGCGGATCCTCCTGGTCAACGGCGTCCTGGATCGTGTGGCGGCGCGCTTCGGCACCCTGCACTTTGACGCGGCGGGGGAGCCGCAGACCTATGACCGCGGTTCGTGGAGCGTTGACCGGCTGCACCCGAGCGAACGCGGCCACCGGCTGATCGCCTGCCGTTTCCACGACCAGCTCGCGGCCACCGGGCATCCAGTCGGCCCGCGCCCCGCTGCGGAGCCGTCCGCGCCGCCGCCGACCCGCGCCGCGGAGTGGGCCTGGATGGCGACCAGGGGAACGGCCTGGCTGCTGCGCCGCTCGACCGACCTGGTGCCGTACCTGCTGGCCATGGCAGTCAGGGAGTGGTGGGCAGGCCCCGGGCCAGCCGGGCCGGGGCCAGCCGGCCCCGGGCCCGCCGGGCCGGGGAGGGCGCCACCTGGGGGCGGCCAACGGCCCGGGATTCCGGTGGCGGGACAAGACCGGGGATCCCGGTGAGGGCGCGGCTCCGGATCACCGTCCTCGGCACGGGCTATCTGGGCACGGCGCACGCGGTGTGCCTGGCCGGGCTCGGCTTTGACGTGCTTGGCGTGGACACCGATCCGGCCAAGGTCAGTGCCCTGGCCTTGGGCGAGCTGCCGTTCTATGAGCCTGGCCTCAGATCCCTGCTGCGCCGCAGCCTGGCCGCCGGGCGGCTCCGCTTCGCCGCGTCCTACGCCGACGCCGCGGCCTTCGGTGACGTGCACTTCGTCTGCGTGGGCACGCCTCAGCAACCAGGCTCGCACCAGGCGGACCTCTCGCAACTGGCGGCGTGCGTCGAGACGCTGGCCCCGTTGCTGGCCCGGCCGTGCCTGGTGGTCGGGAAATCCACGGTCCCGGTGGGCACCGCCGCCTGGTGCGCGGAGCGGCTGGCCAGTCTGTCGCCCGCGGGCCGGGGCGCTGAACTGGCCTGGAATCCCGAGTTCCTCCGTGAGGGGCACGCGGTAGCCGACACGCTGCGGCCGGACCGGATCGTGGCCGGTGTGGCCTCCAGCCATGCTGAGGCGCTGTTGCGGCAGGTATACGCCGAGCCGCTGGCGGCGGGCACCCCGTTCCTGATCACCGACCTCGCCACGGCGGAACTGGTCAAGGTCGCGGCGAACGCGTTCCTGGCCACCAAGATCTCGTTCATCAACGCCATGGCCGAAGTCTGCGAGGCCGCCCAGGCGGATGTGCTGGATCTCGCTGCGGCGCTCGGCCACGATCGCCGGATCGGGCCCGAAGGCCTGCGGCCTGGCCTGGGCTTCGGCGGTGGCTGCCTGCCCAAGGACATCCGGGCCTTCATGGCCCGGGCCAGTGAGCTCGGGGTGGGCCACGCGCTGCGCTTCCTCGGCGAGGTGGACGCCATCAACACCCGCCGGCGCGCCCGCACGGTGGCCTTGGCCCGGGAACTGGCCGGGGGATCTTTCGCCGGCCGGGCCGTGGCCGTGCTCGGCGTCGCCTTCAAGCCGGACTCCGACGACATCCGGGACTCACCTGCTCTCGACGTGGCGGTCACCATGCACCGCCTGGGGGCCAGGGTCAGCGTGTTCGACCCGGCCGCGATGGACAAGGCCCGCCGGTCGCATCCGGAACTGGACTGTGCCGGATCGGTCCTGGGGGCGGCCCGCGACGCGGATGTGGTGCTCGTGGCGACGGAATGGCGGGAGATCTGCGACACCGACCCGGAGGTCCTGGCCAAGACCGTGGCGCGGCGGGCCATCGTGGACGCGCGCAACGCCCTCGACCCGGTCCGGTGGCGGGCCGCGGGCTGGACCTATCGTGCCCCCGGCCGACGCTGACCGCCCCGGCCGGCGGACGGCGGAACGGCTGGCTGCTGACTGCTCAGCCGGGCGCGGGGGATGCGGGGCCGCGTGGCGTGCTGCCTATTCCGGGGTGAGCACCAGGCCGGCGTCACGGGCGGCGAGCAGGAGCAGCGACGCGAAGTCGCGTCCCTCGCCCAAGCCGGAGGCGACCAGCCGGGAGAAGGTGACCTCGGTCGCGGAGGTGATGGGCATCGGCACCTCGGCGTCGGCCGCGAGCCGCAGCGCGAGCCTGAGGTCCTTGCGCTGGCCCTCCGGGGTGAAGGCCGGTGTCATGTCGAGGGCGGCGAACGCGTCCGTCTTGTACCGGGTGAAGGGCGACCCGATCGCGCTGTCGTTGATGAACTCCATCAGCGCCGCGCGCGCCACCCCCTGACTCTGGCCCAGCACCAGCGCCTCGGCCAGCGCCTGGGTGAGCACCGCGAGCACCAGGTTGGTGCACAGCTTGACCACCCTGGCCTCGTGCGCCTCGCCGACGACGTAGGTGCGGCGGCCGATGATGTCGAGCAGCGGAGTGACGGTCTGCACGGCCGCCGCGGGCCCGGACGCCGCGAAGATCAGGTTGCCCGCCCTGACCACCGACGGGTTGCCGCTGACCGGGGCGCAGACGAAAGCGACGCCGCGCTGCGCCGCTGCCTCAGCCGCCCGCTGGGACGCCTCCGGGGACACCGTGGAGCACTCGACCCAGACGCCGGGCAGGTCCTGGGCGGCCAGGATGCCGCGCTCGCCCTGCCACAGGGCGTCCAGCGCCCCGTCGTTGAGGACCATGCTGAACGCGACGGGAGCAGCACTGTCGGCGGCGCTGCCAAGCTGGCTGGCGCCCCGCGCGAGCAGGCCGTCCAGCCGGGCCGGAGTCCGGTTCCAGGCCGCGACCGGCACCCCACGGTCCAGCAGCCGCTCGGCCATGGCCTCGCCCATCCGCCCCGCACCCAGCCAGGTCACTGCCGTCGTGCTGGTCATGCCGCACCGCCTTCCGTGATGTCCGTCCTACGCTGTGCGGGCCGGCCGGATCAGTCCGGCTCGGGCCGGATCAGTCCGGCTCATAGACGTATCCTGCCTCCTCCAGGCTGGCCGCTCCGCCGTAGCACCAGATCAGCACGGCGCGCTCGGTCTCCGACGTATTCCAGAACCCGTGCGCCTCGCCGACCTTGGCCACCACCACGTCGCCGGGCTCCATCCGCACGTCGGCGTCGCCGACGCGGGCGATCCCGGTGCCTTCGATCAGGTACTCGACTTCCTCGGCGTTCGGGTGCCGGTGGATGTCATGCCGGCCGCCGGGCGGGAACGTGGTGATCCCGAACACGGTCTTCTCCGCGCCGCCACGGGCCCGCGTGATGACCCACTGGACCGCCATGTTCATCCAGCCGTCATCCGCACTGTGATCATCGGCGGGTGGGACCTCGGCGACGCGGACCTTTTGCGGATGTGAATCCACAATGGGACGTTCCACCTGGACCTCCTCTTTCTGGCTCTTGGCGCCGGGGGCCGGCTACCCGCGGCGCGGAGCCCGCCCCCGGAGATCACGGGATCGGAAGTTGTAGTTGTTGATGTTTGCCTTGGTGAAGATGAGCGGCTTGCCGACGCTGACCACGCCGCCGCTCACCGTGAGGCTGCCGAGCCGGCCGGCCGGCAGCGTTCCGGTGCCGGTGGGCAGGGTGCCCTTGATCTTGGCGTCGATGGCGTAGACGTCGGCGTAGGCCGTGTCCGCCGGGCTCCACAGGACGCAGTTCTTGATCAGGCCGGAGTTGATGTCGACCTTCACGTCGCTGGGGATGCACAGCCCCGCCACCGGTGTGGAGTGCGGGCTGACGCCCTGCTGCTGTTCCGCCTTGATGGCGCCGGACATCCCGCCGCCGATCACCCAGATGCCCGTCGTGCTCGACTTGTGCGCCGCGAGATAGCTGCTGGTGACGCTGAGCACCGTCGCCGGGTCGTCATTGCCCGGGATGATCTGGGCGATATGCATGTTCGGGTACTTCACCGGGATGTACTTCTTCATGAAGGCGATCCAGGTGTTCTGGTTGGCCGCCGTGGACGTCGAGGTGACGAGCAGGAAGGTGCCCTTGGAGCCGGTCTGGGCGGCCATCGTGTCCACGATCGCGTCGGCGATGCCCTGGTCGCTGGCCTGGCTGATGAAGAACTGGCGTGCGCTCGGGGCCACGTCCGCGTTGAACGAAGAGACCACGATCCCGGCCTTCATCGCCTGCTTCAGGGCAGGCGCGACGGCGTTGGGGTCATCGCCGGAGATGGTGATCGCCGCCGGATGCAGCCGGATGGCGTTCTGGATCGTGGACACCTGGCCGGACGCGTCCGCGGTGGTGGGTCCTACGTAGTCGATGGTGTACCCGAGCTTGGCGGCCGCCTCCTTGGCCCCCTGCTCGGCGTTGGTGAAGAACGGGTCGCTCGTCTGCTTCGGGATCAGGACGATGACCTTGGATTTCTTCGGCGCGGTCGTGGACTGCGAGCCACCGGTCCCGGTGCTGCACGCGGCCAGGCCGAGCGGTACCAGGATCGCTACGGCGGCGGTTGCTGTCCGCCACTTTGAGCGACCCCATCTGTGTCTCTCCATGTGTCCTCCATTTCGTTTGTCCGGCTCGGTGTCCGGCTGCGAATGGCTGGGGCTCGGCTGACGAGTAGCTCGTTGATGACGATGGCGGCCACCATGACGACGCCGATCGTGACGTACTGCCAGCTGGTGTCGATGCTGGCGAGCTGAAGGCCGTCCGGGATGACGCCGATGACGATGACGGCCAGGGTGGTCCGGGCGATCGCTATCTCGCCGCCGCGGATGGTCGCCCCGCCGACCACAACGGCCGCGATGGCCAGCAGCTCAAGCCCGCCCCCCGCGTCCCCGCGCACGCTGAACACCCGGGAGGAGAAGATGAGGCTGGCGATCCCGGTCAGCAGCCCGCTGGCGCCGTAGACGGCCAGCCGGACGCCGCCGACCCGGATTCCGGCGAACGACGCGGCCACCTCGTTGATGCCGACCGCGAGCAGCCGCCGGCCGGCCGTGGTCGCGTGCACCACCAGGTACACGGCGACCGCGAGGATCAGCCACACGACGACCTGGGCGGGCACCGGCCCGATGTAGGTCTGGCCGAAGTACTCGAACGAGGTGGGGAAGTTCGAGAAGCCGTTGCCGTTGGAGATGCCGAGGGCGAGACCGCGGTAGGCGGCCAGGGTGCCCAGGGTCACCAGCAGCGGATGCAGCCGCAGCGCCACCACCAGCAGGCCGTTGATAAGCCCGCAGACCAGTGCGGTGGCCAGGCAGACCAGGGCCGCCACGGCCACGGGCTGGCCGTGCTGGACGGCGTAGCCGAGGGTGACCGAGGAGAGCGCCAGGATGGAGCCGACCGACAGGTCGATGCCGCCGGAGGCGATCACGATCGCCATGCCCAGCGCGATGATCCCGTTCTCGGTGTCCAGCGCCATGATGTTGAACAGGTTGGAGGAGGTCAGGAAGTTGGGGGACAGGGCGGTGAACGCGGCGAGTTCGATGGCGAGCAGCAGGATCAGGCCCGACGCCTTGGCGGCCGGCTCGCTGCGCAGCGCAGCGGGAAGCCTCATGGTCAGCTCACCTTCTTGCTCAGCCAGAGCCGGTCGCGGGCGACGGCGAGCAGGATGAGGGCCCCGTACACGAACTGGAACCAGACGCCGGCCACGCCCAGCACCACGACGCCGTCGGTGATGACCCCGATGAGCAGCGCCCCGGTCAGCGGGGCCAGGTCGGTTCCCCGGCCGCCCTGGATGCTCGTGCCGCCGATCGCGCAGGCGGCGATGACCTGCAGGACGGTGTTGGTGCCGATCACCGAGGTCTGCATGCCGCCGACCTCGCCCAGGTAGAGCACGGCGGCCAGCCCGGCCATCGTGCCGGCCAGGGTGAAGGCCACGATCAGCTCAGTGCGCACCCGCACGCCCATGGTGTGCGCGGCCCGCCGGTTGGCGCCCACCGCGATCAGGTCGCGGCCGGTGTTGGTGTTCCGGCGGAGCAGCGTGAGCACCGCGAAGGCGCCCAGCACGACCAGGGTGGTGGCCGGAATCCCGAGGACGGAGCCGGCGCCGAGGACGCTCGCCGACGCGGGCACCGACACCACGTCCTTGCTGCCGGACAGCAGCAGCGCGATGCCCTGGTAGACATACAGCGTGCCGAGCGTGGCCACGATGGAGGGCACCCGGGTCCACGCGACGACCAGCCCGTTCACCAGGCCCGCGACGCAGCCGACCGGGACCGCCACGGCCAGGGTGAGCCAGACGCTGTTGGTGGCCACGGCCACCGGCCCGGCGGCGAAGCCGGCCAGGGCCAGCGTGGACCCGACCGATACATCGATCTCCCCGGCCAGGATGACGAGGTTCTCGCCGAGCCCCATGCAGGCGACGATGGCGGCCGAGATGACGATGCTGCGGATGTTGTCCACCGAGGCGAACCCGCTGGTGAATATCGCGAATGCGGCGCCGCAGGCCACCAGGGTGGCCAGCACGGTCGCGTCCGGATGGCTGAGCAGGACGGTGATCCGCGGCCGGCGGCCGCGGATCACCCCGGGCACGGCGGAGATGCCGCTCATTGCTGGCCGCCCGGGGAGTGCGCCGCGCCCAGGGCCGCGGCGCCGATGTTCATCTCGGTGAGCTGGTCCCCGGCGAACTCACCGGCCAGCCGGCCCGCTCGCATGACCAGCACCCGGTCCGACAGCGCGAGCAGTTCCTGGATGTCGGAGGAGATGAGCAGGATGGCCACACCGGTCTTGGTGAGCTGCTCGATGATCCGGTAGATCTCGAACCGGGTGCCCACGTCGATGCCGCGGGTCGGCTCATCCAGGATCAGCACCCGCGGCTGCACCGCGAGCCACCGGCCCAGCAGCACCTTCTGCTGGGTGCCGCCGGACAGCGTGCTGACCGGCGCATCGATCTCGCCCCTGATGCGCAGCCGGGCCAGCGCATCCTCGACGTAGCTGCGTTCCCGGCGGGCCGAAACCAGGCCCCACGCCTGGATCCGGCGCAGCGCCGCCATGGACACGTTGTGCTTGCTGCTCATGGGCAGGAACAGGCCCTGCGCCTGACGCTCCTCGGGGACGTACCCGACGCCCAGCCGGACCGCCTGGCGCACGCCGCGGATCCTGACCTCGGTGCCCGCCACCCGGATGCGGCCGCCGGTGAGCTTGTCGCGGCCGATGGCCGCCTGGGCGAACTCGCTGCGGCCCGAGCCGATCAGGCCGGCCATCCCGACCACCTCGCCGCAGCGGACCTCCAGGTCGATGGATTCGAAGACACCGGCCCTGGTCAGCCCCGCGGCGGCGAAGGCGATGTCGTCGCTCGCGTGCGACTGGCGCCTGGTCACCGTGGCCAGCGGGCGGCCCAGCATGTTCGTCACCAGGGCGGCCTCGTCGAACTGCGCGCGGGGGCCGCTTTTCACCGCCCGGCCATCCCGCATCACGGTGACGATGTCGGCGATCTGCAGGATCTCGGGCAGCCGGTGCGAGACGTAGAGGACGGCGACGCCGGAGGCCCGTAGCACCGACACCACGCTGAGCAGCCGCTGGGCTTCCCAGTCGTCGAGTGACGCGGTGGGCTCATCCATGATCAGGACGCGGGCGTCCAGCATGAGGGCCCGTGCGATCGCGACCAGCTGGCGGTTTCCGTGCGTGAGCCGCTGCACCCGGTCCGCGGGATCGATGGTCACGCCCAGCCGGGCCAGCTGGTCCGCGGCCCGCCGGCGCATCTGATGACCAGCGACGAGCCGGCCGCGGCCGCGGGGCCGGTTCCGGCCGACATAGAGGTTCTCCGCCACGCTGAGCGAGTCGTAGAGCTGGAGTTCCTGCGGGATGAAGACGATGCCCAGGGCCTCCGCGTCCCGGGCGGAACCGAAGCCCACCTGGCGGCCCTCGAACTCGACATGGCCCCGGGTCGGCTTGATGACCCCGGCCGCGATCTGCGCCGCGGTGCTCTTGCCCGCGCCGTTCTCCCCCACGACCGCGTGCACCGTGGCTGGGTCAAGGCCCAGCGTCAGGGACTCGACGGCGACCGTGGCCCCGTAGACCTTCCGGATGTCGCGCAGCACCAGGACGCAGCCCTCGGTACCGGGCGCCGCGGTACCG